>NZ_DLJD01000051.1:0-313673 GCF_002484085.1 Sphingobacterium sp. UBA7625 | reverse complement strand
GTGGTGGTACACATGACGTTTCCGTATTGGAATTAGGTGATGGTGTCTTTGAAGTAAAATCTACTGACGGTGATACTCACTTAGGTGGTGATGACTTCGATAACGTGATCATCAACTGGTTGAATGAAGAATTCAAAAATGAAAACAATGGCTTTGATCTGAAAAAAGACCCAATGGCATTGCAACGTTTGAAAGAAGCTGCTGAAAAAGCGAAAATTGAATTATCAAGTGCAACTTCTACTGAAATCAACTTACCATACATTACTGCAGATGCAACTGGTCCAAAACACTTAGTTCGTACATTATCACGTGCTAAATTTGAGGCTTTGGCAGCTGACTTGATCAAGAGAACAATCGCTCCTTGTGAGTCTGCATTGAAAAATGCTGGTTTCAGCAAATCAGATATCGATGAAATTATCTTAGTAGGTGGTTCTACGCGTATCCCTGCAATCGTTGATGCTGTAAAAGCATTCTTCGGAAAAGAACCTTCTAAAGGTGTAAACCCTGACGAAGTTGTTGCTTTAGGTGCTGCAATCCAAGGTGGTGTTTTGACTGGTGAAGTAAAAGATGTATTATTATTGGATGTTACTCCACTTTCATTGGGTATTGAGACAATGGGTGGTGTGATGACTAAATTGATTGAAGCAAATACAACTATCCCGACTAAAAAATCGGAAACATTCTCGACAGCTTCAGACAACCAACCATCTGTGGAAATCCACATCTTACAGGGTGAGCGTCCAATGGCAAGCCAAAACCGTACAATCGGTCGTTTCCATTTGAACGATATCCCACCTGCACCTCGTGGAGTGCCTCAAATTGAAGTTACTTTTGACATTGATGCCAACGGTATCATCAAAGTGTCAGCAAAAGATAAAGCAACTGGTAAAGAGCAAAACATTCGTATTGAAGCATCTTCAGGTTTATCTGATGACGAAATCAAACGCATGAAAGAAGAAGCTGAAGCAAATGCTGATGCCGATAAAAAAATGAAAGAAGAAGCTGACAAAGTAAATGCAGCTGACGCCCTGATCTTCTCAACTGAAAAACAATTGAAAGAATATGGTGACAAAATTTCAGCAGATAAAAAAGCACCTATCGAAGCTGGCTTAACAAAATTAAAAGCGGCATATGAAGCGAAAAACTTCGCCGATATTGATGCAGCTTCTGAAGAATTGCAAAATGCTTGGAACGCGGCTTCTGAAGAGATGTACGCAGCTTCTCAAGGCGGTGCACAACAACCTCAAGGAGATGCTGGTCAAGCACAAGGCGGAAGCCAACAAGGTGGTGATGACGTAACTGACGTAGATTACGAAGAAGTGAAATAATCACTCCTCCTGATAAATAAAAAGCTCCGAGCCTGTATAAGCTCGGAGCTTTTTTTGTTGTAAAACCCGCCACCTCGAGCTTTACATTTCGAAAAGAAAAAGTTTTATCATCTATTTTTAGGTATCAACCTTAACAGACGGTTGCTATTTACGATAGTGGCTCAATATGCCCTTGTCCAATGTCGCCCATATCCCCGCTGGCATATCCGCTTTTTTCAAGGCATAGTTTGTCCAGGTATTACAAGAGTAAAACATGCTATAAGCACCTTTAGCTTCATAAAAGGCATCTGCATCATTGTATTGCGCATCTGTCTCGACCAAGATAGGCTTCCCCTCACGCAGGTCCAAAGAATCATAGATATACTTCACCAGTGCACGATATTGCTTTTCGTTTATTTTATATCCAAAGCACAAATCGTCTTCTTCGATAGTGTTATAATAGGTTACATGCATAGCGGACTCTCCCAGACCAAAAGCAGCTACAAAAGCCGTGGATGCCTTAAGATCTTTCCATTCTGGTGTGTCCAAATAAAACCCCTTATCCCCCCAACCTATACCCATATACCGATAGTCCGTTTTTTTACCGACTGTATTGGCATAAGGAAACACGTTGGACCAATCCAGCTCTTTCATGACAATCGGCAACACAATATCCGTATGTACACCGTTGGATTTGACAAACACCTGAATGGTCTGATCTGAAGAGATCTCTTTAGATGAAGCGGAGAGTCGCGACAGACAATACTCTGCAACAATATATAAAACACAAAATCCTATAATTCCTAAAATAATATATCCTAACACCTTACCTATTTTTTTCATTTAAATAATTCCCTTTTTTATCATAATCCAACATGTGGGTCTAATCTTGGCTACTCCAGTGTTTCCATTTCCTACAACACGACTACCATTCGCAACATTTGCTCGATTAGGCACAAAAAAACCTGCATTGTTGCCAATACAGGTGAAAGATAAGCTATTTCTGCTAGCTCTTAAAATAACTTCTCTGGATAAACACCATCCGCAACTAATTTAGAAATTGATTCCTGCACGATAGGTTTATCTTCTTTATAAGTCACTCCAAACCATTTTGATGAAGTTGGGATCACTTTAAAATCGGCCAGTTTATGTTTCACCATATAATCTGGAACCGAAGGGATAAAGAACTCCGCCTTTAAATTCTCTTTGTTTTCCTCAACAAAAGAAGGGAACATCGCTTGCGCGACTTCGAATATTTTTGGTGTAAAACCCCAAAAGTTCATCGAAACGCGCGTCTGTGGGTCCAAATCGTGTTCAACGCCATTTTCCTCATAAACAATTTTACGATCATCGCCCTCACCTTTGTAATAGATGTTGGTACGCTCGGTAACACTTTCCATATGTCCAGAAGCACTAACTTCGCAGACACCGCGAGATACATACCCGTAATCAGACATTGTATTACCCACTTGAAAGCCCATCAATGACATCTGTTGATCTGATACCTCGGTCGTTAAAAACTTGGCCATTTTGTCGAAAGAATCCGAACCATAGAAATCGTCTGCATTGATCACACAGAATGGTTCATTCACCTTATCCTTAGCGCTCATGACAGCATGTGCTGTGCCCCAAGGTTTCGTTCTTTCAATGACGTGATTCACGCCAAATTTCGTTAAATCAAAATCTTGAAAAGCGTAGTCTACTTCTATTTTACCTTCCAATTTTTTATCAAAAACGTCTTTCATCTTCTCCAGAAATTCTTCCCGGATAATGAATACCACTTTTCCAAATCCTGCGCGAATGGCATCATAGATTGAATAGTCAATAATTGTCTCGCCGTGTGGGCCAAAACCATCTACTTGTTTTAAAGAACCATACCGGCTAGCCATTCCTGCTGCCAAAATCAAAAGGGTTGGTTTACTCATATTTAAATTGTGTTAATAGAACTTCTTTTCGTCCGCAAACTTAGCTAAAATTGCCCTTAAAAGCAAATGTAGCTAAGTGCCAAACAGTTGTTAAAAATAGCTTATCGGAACGAAAATTATTAAAAAATTAGTGTTATTTCTTCTTTAAGAATGCGTTCAATAGCCCTGTTGCCAATTTACCCAAAAGCTTGACCCCTTCTCGTGCAAGTGTCGTTGTCGCGGTACGCTGCGCCGCTTCCAACGGTGTTTGCCTTCTCGATGTTGGCCTGTCGGCTTTGGCGGCTTCTTTCTCCGCTGCTGCGCGCTGTTCCTCCTGTTGCACGACCTCCATTTTCTCATCGATCATCTCAGCCGCCGAACGATTTTCCTGTCTTTCCTGATATTTTACCTTCAGGTCTGACTGATTAATAATCTGATTGATTGTCGCATCGTCTGCGGGGCCCATCACAGCCCGGGCAGGTACCAGATGAGTCGCCACCACTTCCGTAGGAATCCCCTTATCATTCAGCACAGTAATTAAGGCCTGGCCGGTACCCAAAGAAGTTAAAATCTGATCAATCTCGTAAAAGTCTGATTTAGGATAGGTTTTGACTGTTTTTTTTAGATTTTCGGCATCATTGGGTGTAAAGGCCCGCAAAGCGTGTTGTACCCGGTTTCCCAATTGCGCCAATACGGATTCCGGAACATCTGTCGGAGACTGTGTACAGAAAAACACACCGATTCCCTTGGAGCGGATAAGACGGATAATCTGATCAACTTGCGTTAAAAAGGCTTTGGAAGCTCCGTTGAAAAGAAGGTGCGCCTCATCAAAGAAAAACACCAATTTCGGCTTATCCAGATCCCCTACTTCGGGCATATTCTTAAACAGCTGGGCGAGCAAGCTCAATAAAAAAGTCGAATAAAGCACTGGCTGATCCTGTACATCAGAAATATTTAGCAAACTGATAATACCCTTGCCGTCAACTTTCTGAAATAAGTCATTGATATCAAATTCCTTCTCACCAAAGATATGAGCAAGTCCCTGTTGTTCCAAAGCGACGATCTTACGCAAGATAGTCCCCGAACTTGCTGAACTGATCTTCCCATAATCGTTCTTGATCTCTTCGCTTCCGGGACCGTCAGCGAGATAAGTTAACAATTTCTTGGTATCGGTAAAGTCTATCAATGGCATCTGATGATCCTGTGCGTACTTAAACATGGCCGCCAAAACGCCGGTCTGTGTTTCATTCAGCTCCAGGATCCGGCCCAACAAGACCGGCCCAAAATCACCTATCGTAATTCGCATCGAAATTCCTTTGTGCCCCGACAGCGAATACAATTCTACCGGAAAACTTGCCGGTTCAAAGGGTAGCCCTACCGCATTTCCACGATCCAATAAGGCTTGATTGGTAACACCGGGGACGGCAAGACCAGAAAGATCGCCTTTTACATCCAGCATAAATACAGGCACGGAGGCATCCGATAACTGCTCAGCAATCAGCTGAAGCGTCCGCGTTTTTCCTGTTCCTGTGGCACCGGCGATCAGTCCATGGCGATTCATCATTTTCAGCGCCAGATTGACCTTTGCTTCGGCTAAAATTTCACCATTCAAAATACCAGCTCCCAAATATATAAAAGCCCCCTTGGGGTTATAAGAAGCTTGAACCTTCTCGATAAATTGTTCTTTATTTGCCATAGAAAAGGCTTAATATTTATAATTCATAACACTATTGAAAATTTTCCAAAAAATAATCTTTTCGTCACAATTTCGTGCCAAATTTCATTTTTTATGTACTTTTAATTTGAAATTAACATAGAATTGCTATTTTTACCATGTAAAACAATATCATTAAAGGTACTAAAAAATGTTAAATAAGAGATTTAGATTTGTGGCAGCATTCTTATGTGCGATCATCTTTTTTACAAAGATGGCCATCTCTATATCGCCTATTTTTTCCAATAGTTTAGACCAAAACACGATCCTTCAAATTGTTTTACAAATAGAAATCGAGAACAACAATGGCGCAAGCACAGACACGCTTGAAACTGCCTCAAAATTTTTCAATACAAAAACTGACGAACCCATTGTATTCGAAACAATCATTGTTGAGAACCAAGGAAAACAAAAGAATTACCTAAAAAACGAGAAAAGCATTTTAGCTTTCCATCCTACGGTTCCAACGCCGCCTCCTAACTGTTAATAAATACATCCTTATGGGATGTATTCAAATTATCCACATACTGAACCCCAGTATGCGGCTTCTTATTGATTTTTCCTGATAATGCCAATGCAAAAAGCATCGAGTGCCCTTCAATCGGTACCCATTGCTATAGCAATAGGCTGCTTCGAGAAAATTTATTATACAGATAAACACAAATTTTATGTTTGGAACTCGTACGTCGGCTTTTCTGAAACTTTCGAAAAGAGACTTAAAATATGATTTCCCTGCTAGTGTTGTGGTGTTTTTGGTGGCACTTCCATTATGTTTGGGAATTGCAATGGCCTCAGGTGCGCCATTGTTTGCAGGATTATTGACTGGTGTAATTGGTGGAATCGTTGTTGCTTCAATCAGTAAATCACCACTCAGTGTAAGTGGACCGGCTGCAGGTCTCACAGTTATTGTTCTAGGTGCAATTCAGAGCTTGGGTGCTTATGAAACCTTCCTCCTTGCGGTTGTCATCGCAGGTGTGGTCCAGGTGATCCTTGGTATTCTAAAGGCGGGTATGATCGGAAATTATTTCCCTTCCGCCGTTATTGTTGGTATGTTGGCCGCTATCGGTATTACCATTATTATGAAACAAATCCCTTTGGCATTGGGATTAATTGAAACACACGCTTTTGAATTGGACAATGGACACGGTATAGGAGCATATTTTGACACCATTGCCTCAGCCATCAATTTTGGCGCATTGATTATCTGTGCCCTATCCTTAGCGATCTTAATCTTTTGGCCATCGATTCCTAAATTGAATAAGGTACCGGCACCATTGGTTGTTGTGATCGTTGGCGTAGGCTTAGCCTATCTTTTTCAGGGATCTTCCTTTCAGCTACTTGACAAACAGTTTGTTCTTGTTCCAATTGTAGGCTCATTTGCTGAATTTACAGGCCTGTTCACTTTACCTGATTTCACACAGATTGTCAACAAGGATGTTTGGATAGCTGCATTTACCATTGCTATCATCGCCAGTCTCGAAACATTATTGAGCATTGAAGCTGTCGACAAGATTGATCCCTATAAACGTAATACGCCGACTAACCGTGAATTAGTCGCACAAGGAATCGGGAATATGACCAGTGGACTTTTGGGCGGTTTGCCATTGACCTCTGTTATTGTACGCTCATCAGCCAATGTCAATGCGGGCGGAAAAACAAGACAATCAGCCATTATGCATGGTATCTGGCTACTTGTTGCCATGTTGGCTATTCCGACTATGTTAAATATGATTCCTTTGGCATGTCTTGCAGCCATTCTATTGCACACAGGCTATAAATTGGCTAAGCCGAGTCTATTTTCTTCAATGTATCGAAAAGGGTTGGATCAATTCATTCCATTTTTCGTGACTATTGTAGCTATTGTAATGACAGATCTATTAATGGGTGTTGGGATCGGAATCGTTGTGGCTACATTCTATATCCTACGGGCAAATATGAAAAATGCCTTTAAGTATAAGATCGAAAAAGACAACGAAGAAGATAAGGCGGTGATCACATTAGCGGAGGAAGTGTCATTTCTGAATAAGGTCCCTATCCAACAGAAACTGTATAGTTTGCCAAAATCAGTAAGTAAGATCCGTATCGATGGGACATTCAGTAAATTTATCGACAAGGACGTGATTGAAGTCATCAAGGACTTCGAACAGAACGCAAAAAGTAAAGGCAAGGAAATCGAGCTTTTACAGGTCGTATATAAAAAATAAAGTTGTTTCAAATAAACAATAGATTTAGAAATTTGTATTAATATAAAATTGAAAAAACGCCTTTGGGCAAATAGAGAATATGGAAAATAAAGATTTAAAAATAGGATTTGACAATATTATTAAAGGGAACAAAGAGTGGATGGATTTCGTAAAAAATGATACTACAGGACGTTTCCAACAACTTGCAAAAGGTCAAAATCCCGAAATTCTTTGGATTGGTTGTGCAGACAGCCGTGTACCGGCCAATGAATTGACTGGTACAAAACCCGGGGAGGTCTTTGTACACCGTAACATTGCCAATATGGTCATCCACTCAGATATGAGTTTATTGAGCGTACTGGATTATGCCGTCAACGTGTTAAAAGTAAAACATGTTATCGTAGCTGGACACTATGGCTGTGGTGGTGTGGCCGCATCTTTAAGCCGCAATCAATACGGTATCATTGATAACTGGCTTGGCCACATCAAAGATGTATACCGCTTGCATAGCGAAGAGATTGATGGTATCGAAGAGAATGAAAAGAAAGTAGACCGTTTAGTTGAACTCAATGTCAAAGAACAGGTTTTTAATCTTTGTTCTACTTCCATCATCCAAAATGCATGGAAAAATGGCCAGGCACTTGCCGTGCATGGTATGGTAATCAATATCGGAACAGGTCAATTGATTGATCAAAGTTGTACATTTACAAGCAATGAATCCCTTGGAAAGGTATTCGCTTTCAAATAGTAACAAATCGGTAAAAAGGGACGGATCTTCGTCCCTTTTTTATTTCAGATCATCGCTGCGCCAGCAGTCGCAACTATAGCGGGTATTTTTCGATTGATTACCTGCTCAGACTAAGCTGAATATCTATCATATCCTAGCTAATATCTCGCTTCTAATAATTAACTTTGTATTATGAGTGAAGAAAAATCATTAAATTTTATCGAGGAAATTGTCGAAGAAGATCTTCGTACAGGAAAACATGGCGGACGTGTATTGACACGTTTTCCTCCTGAACCAAATGGTTACCTCCACATTGGTCACGCCAAATCCATCTGTTTAAATTTTGGATTGGCACAGCAGTATAATGGCAAGACTAATCTACGTTTTGATGACACTAATCCTGTCACTGAGGATACCGAGTATGTTGAAAGCATCAAAAAAGATATTCAATGGCTAGGATTCCAGTGGGCAGAAGAATTATATACTTCAGATTATTTTGAAACACTTTACGGCTATGCTGTAGAACTTATAAAAAAAGGACTTGCTTACGTGGACGATAGCACTGCGGAAGAAATTGCGGCAGCAAAAGGTACCCCGACAGAACCGGGTATTCCAACGCCGTACCGCGACCGGTCCATAACAGAAAATCTGAACTTATTCGCAGATATGCGAGCAGGAAAATATAAAGATGGTGAGAAAGTACTCCGTGCAAAAATAGATTTGGCGAGTCCAAATATGCACCTACGCGATCCATTGTTGTACCGCATCAAACATGCCCACCATCATCGGACGGGAAATCAATGGTGCATCTACCCAATGTATGATTTTGCCCACGGCCAATCGGATTCCATTGAGAAAATCACGCATTCGATCTGTACATTGGAATTTATTCCGCATCGCCCACTCTACGATTGGTGTATTGAAAAGCTGGAAATTTTTCCTTCCAAACAATATGAATTTGCACGCTTAAACATGACATATACAGTCATGAGCAAACGTAAACTATTGCAATTGGTCAATGATAAGTTTGTGGAAAGCTGGGATGATCCCCGTATGCCAACTATCTCTGGCTTGAGAAGAAGAGGATATACTCCCGCGAGTATTCGTAACTTCTGCGATAAGATCGGCGTTCAAAAGCGTGAAAATATGATTGACGTCAGTCTATTGGAATTCTGCATCCGTGAGGATCTCAACAAAACCGCCTGGCGTAGAATGGCTGTTCTCGATCCGATTAAATTAGTGATCACAAACTATCCAGATGGTCAAGTAGAAGATTTAGTCGGTGAAAATAACCCTGAAGTTGAAGGTGGTGAAGGCCACAGGATCATACCTTTTTCCAAAGAACTATGGATAGAGCGCGAAGATTTTATGGAAGATGCTCCAAAAAAATTCTTCCGTCTTGGCCCTGGGCTTTCAGTTCGTCTAAAACACGCTTATATCGTTACCTGTAACGATTTCGTCAAAGATGAAAATGGAAAGGTAACAGAAGTACATTGTACTTACGTCCCTAATTCAAAATCTGGTGAGGATACTTCCGGACTAAAAGTAAAAGGAACAATCCATTGGATTTCTGTTCCGCATGCAAAGGAAGCCGAAGTAAGATTATATGACAGGTTGTTCAATGATGAAAATCCAGCTGCAGCTGAAAATTTCAAAGAATCTATCAACCCAGCAAGTTTACATGTGGTAGAACGTGCCTATATCGAGCCGGACTTAGCGAACGCCACTCCTGGTAAAGGTTATCAATTTATACGTTTAGGTTACTTTACGTTAGACACACATTCGACTCCAGCACATCTGGTCTTTAACCGTACAGTGACGTTGAAAGATTCCTGGGGAAAAGAAGTAAAGAAAAATGGTTAAGTAAACCAAACAATAAAAAGCAAAGGGTCGGAAACAATTCCGACCCTTTGCTTTTTATATCATAAAACAACCTACCACCCAAATCTGCCCTCTCTCTTTCTAAACATACACAGACAACACCGCTTGTCCACATTTAGAAGAACAGCAAATGATAAAGGTACATCTTTTCTGCCAAGCTGTAAATTATTTCATTCAGTTTTTAACTTGATTATCGTCATTCACGCAATGCCCTAAAACAAATAGTTTTACAGCAAACAAATACCATTAACGATATGAAAAAGTTACTATTTCTTGCTTTTGCACTTACACTCGGTGCTTTAAATTTACAGGCACAGAACAGTCCTGAGCAACGCTGGCAGATGCGTCTTAGAGGAGTCGCGGTAATGCCCAACGAATCGGCCAATATCAGTACTATTGGTGGCGACATTGCGATCAACACAAAATTTATCCCAGAACTAGATTTCACTTATTTCTTTACCAAAAATATCGCCGCGGAGTTGATTTTAGGAACAAGCAAACACAAGGTCAATACCGTTGGCTCCAACTTAAGTGCCATAGGAGGTAACACCTCCGCAAACGTAGATTTAGGTAGTGTATGGCTCCTGCCTCCGACCTTGACAGCGCAATATCATTTTCTTCCGGATGGAGACCTCAGGCCCTATGTAGGTGCAGGGATAAACTATACAATTTTCTATAGCGCAAATGAGGGTCCCACGGTAAAAAACGTAAAGTATGATAATACGTTTGGATTTGCCACACAACTCGGTATTGATGTCAAGCTTTCAGAAAAATATTTTCTGAATTTGGATGCTAAGTATATTCTCTTGAAGACAGATGTTCAAGTGGATGCGTCCAACTTGGCTCCGAACTTATCAATACCGGCGAAAGTTGATATCAACCCCTTTCTTTTGGGGATCGGATTCGGCATGAAGTTCTAGTATTTCTTTAAACTCCCTATATAAAATGAGGCACCTTCTGATCGTTCAAAAGGTGTCTCTGAATTTCTACTCAATACCATACCATTGCTGATACTGCTTTCTCAACCCCTCGACACGCGCCAGTCGTTTGCTATCTTTGGCCGCCAATAAGATATCTCGATAACGATCTACTGAGTCCAATGCCGTCTGCATATCGCTCCATTCAAAGCCTAGATTTTTTTTATCTAATACCAATTGGTGTAAATAGTCCATATTTTGTGAAACATAGTCCAAGTTTCTGTCTACGATATTTCCGGCCAGGTGTCCTTGTCCAGAACGGTATAAGCTGTCAATGATATCCGCATAGTTAATCGCATCTGACATCGCATATACACGATCCGGCAATTGGTCATATGCTTTCTTGGCCACTTCACCAGCTTGTTTAACCTGTCCTTTTTCCAACAGTAACCGTGCTGTCTTTCCAAAAATATCCCGCGCATACATACTCGAGAAGCGAAAGGAATCCGTATCCAAATAAGTTGCATTTTTGACATTTCCCCAATGATATTTATGCATGATATTATCATATAATGCTTCGACGTTGACCAAAGCAGGTATTTCCTCAGCATTCGTTTGCTGTTCACTGGTAGCAGCGACCGGCATTAGCCTTGAAGCAAATCCTTCATTGACAAGATATTTATCCAGCCCTAGCTTAATATCACCGGGCAGCATATTTGAAAAATAGATCGGTCGATCCCAATGATTATTTTCAAGAAGGGAAAGCAAAGTCAAATCTGATCGACTTAAATGATCCCCGGGGATTTCCCATTCCATTGTCGAAACAACTGCATGTTGTAAATAGGTTGGTACGGCGTTCTTTTTCAACACCTCAGCTTTATCAATAGCCAATCTAACCTTCTTAGACGGAAAGTAATTCTCCAGATTTCCCGAATTCAGCTGAACTTTATAATCTGGATTATCAGAAGTAACAAATTGCAATAATTGTTGGATGTCAACCGCAGCATTCAACTGTCGATCAACGAAAGGGATATAATCCCGAATACCCTTTTTTGTTTTTTCTGCAGGTATCGTTATTGGAAGTCCCGCAGCCTGATAAGTTGGTTTCTTAACCTGCTGCATGTACCAATCACCCGTTAAGTAACTCAGTACAACTATTCTTACGTCGGGACGAACACCTTCAACCTCCTGCAAATACCATAACGGAAAGGTATCATGATCGCCATAGGTAAACAAAATCGCATTCGGCGCACAGGTTTCAAGGTAATTGCGCGCAACATCCCGCGCCAGGGATTTTTCGGAACGATTATGATCATCCCAGTTCTGATGTACCAGAATAATCGGTCCTCCCAAAAGTGCAAAAGATACCCCTGTAGCTAAAGCATAACGGGTATGAAGGAAACGCTTAAAAAAGCGCACCAATGCTATTGCGCCAAGCCCGATCCAAATAGCAAAAGCATAAAAGGATCCCGCATAAGCATAATCACGTTCACGGGGTTGTAATGGTGTCTGGTTGAGATACACGACAATCGCTATACCCGTAAAGACGAATAACAATGTTAACACCAAAGTGTAGGGCTTATTGTGTTTGTATAACCAAATCGCTCCTACTATACCTAATAATAAGGGAAGGAAAAAATACGTATTTCGGCTGGGATCATTTTGCTGTGATTCCGAAAGGTCATATTGTCCGCCAAGACGCCAATTGTCCAATAGCTTCAATCCTGAAAGCCAATTCCCATCGGTATATGTTCCATAACCCTGTTTATCATTCTGTCTTCCAGCAAAATTCCATAAGAAATAACGTGCATACATTTCGCCCAATTGAAAATGAAAGAAAAACTTAAAGTTATCGGAGAATTGCGGCTTTTCACCGTCTTTTAACTTGAGATAACTTCTATAGTAAGCTTGATGATTTGCATCCTGGCTATAAATACGGGGAAAAAATGTTTCTCGATCAAAATCATACTTATCCACCTGGGTAAATGCCGTGTAATTGGACTCATCTTTCCGATAACTGGTTTTATTTTCTATGTCCACAGCTTTCGAATCGTAATAAGGCCCTTTCACCAAAGGTTCCCGTGTGTATTGTTCCCGTCCCAAGTAACCCAAAAACGAAAAGACATTATCTGGTGCATTATTATTGAGGGATGGATTCGCTTTACCACGGATCAATACCATGGTATAGGAGCTATAGCCAAACAGGATAAAACAAAATACCAATAAGGCTGTGTTTAATGTATACTTCCGGTTTCTATGCGAATAAAAAAGACCATATACAACGACGCCACCGATAAGTACGCACAAGAACAGAATTCCAGACCCAAACCCCAGTCCGAGTGAATTCACAAATAACAGGTCTATTTTGGAAGCAAAACCTACCAACCACTGAATGACACCCCAAAGAATTGCTGCCAAAACCAACAAGCCTAATAAAAATGCCGTTAAAACACCTTTCAGATTAATTTGCGAAGTCCTTTTAAAATAGACCACCATGGCTATGGCTGGAATAGCCAACAGATTCAATAGGTGCACTCCGATCGAAAGTCCCATGACAAAAGCAATAAAAATCAACCAGCGGTCGCTTCCATGCTGATCTGCCCGCGCTTCCCATTTGAAAATTGCCCAGAAAACCACTGCCGTACAAAGCGAGGACATCGCGTACACTTCAGATTCCACAGCGGAATACCAAAATGTATCACTGAAGCTGAAAGCCATTGCCCCGACTGTCCCTGCAGCGAAAAGCTGTAGGTAGTAGGAGAAAGTAGGCTGCTGTGGCTTCTTCAAAATTTTCTTGGCTATAGCAGTGATTGTCCAAAACAGAAATACCACGGTCAAACCACTACAGATCGCCGAACCAATATTCATCCAGTAGGCTATCTTTCCGACGTTACCGAGTGCGAGATTGGAAAAAACATTCTGAATAAGCAAAAATAAAGGTGCACCGGGCTGATGGGCCACCTCAAGTTTGTAGGCACAGGCAATAAATTCACCACAGTCCCACCAGCTTACGGTCTTTTCAACGGTAGCAATGTAGACAAGCGTGGCAATAAGGCCACAGGTCAAACCGAATAGATTATTTAATTTATTGTACGCCATAAGGTCAATTGGTATAAATCTTTATTCCTTTTAGTACTTTAAATTAAAGAGTTATCTCGATTTAAAAATGTTAATTAACACTATTTAACATCATGATTTAATAAAAATATTTTTCTGAGGACGCTGCTTCTATAATGAAAAGAGAAATACAGTTTTTTAAAGGGAAGTGATGCCAACATCCGCCCGCTATGCACGACAGGCGACAATCGGATGGACAGAAATTCGTTTCACAGAGACATAGACGTATTTCTACTATAGTTTTAATAAAAAAGCGAGGGACTCTTCCCTCGCTCTATTTATATTTTTAGACTAATTTTTCAACAATCTTTTTGGTTGGGCCGGGATTACTCATGGTGTAAAAATGCAACACTGGCGCACCAAATTTGATCAGTTCCTGACATTGCTGTACAAGCCATTCTTCACCTACTTGCCTCACATCAGCATTGGTTTTACATGATGCAACTGCATCACTCAATTCCTCCGGAATATCCAAATGGAAAATTCGTGGCAATGTGACCAACTGTTTTTTTGTCGTCAAGGGTTTGAGCCCCGGGATAATAGGCACATGAATTCCGTTGTCGCGGCATTTGGTCACAAATTCCTTGTATTTTTCTACATTAAAGAACATCTGCGTCACGATAAATTCCGCCCCCATATCGACTTTTTGTTTCAGGTATTTAAAGTCCGTATTGAAATTAGGTGATTCAAAATGTTTCTCCGGATATCCGGCTACTCCGATACAAAAATCAGTTTTTTCAGATGTAATAATATCTTCGTGGAGATACTTCCCCTTATTCATATCCGTGACCTGTTCCAATAGATCCGTAGCAAAAGCGTGACCACCTTCAGTTGGAATAAAATCAGCATCTCCTTTGCGCGCATCACCTCGCAGCACCAACACATTGTCGATACCCAAGAAATTCAGGTCAATCAAAGCATTTTCTGTTTCCTCTTTGGTAAAGCCACCACATATCAGATGCGGCACTGCATCTACCTTATACTTATTCATGATAGCAGCACATATCGCCACTGTGCCCGGTCGTTTGCGATAGGATACTCGCTCCAATAACCCGCCAGCATGTTCCTTATAAATGTAATCTTCACGATGATAAGTTACATCTATAAAAGGCGGTTTAAATTCCATCAGCTCATCCATTGTTTTAAAAATACTTTGGATGCCCTGTCCCTTTGCAGGAGGCAATAGCTCAAAAGAAAACAATGTTTTTCCTTTAGCATTCTGGATATGATCGGTAATCTTCATTAAAAAACTGTTTTAAGTTTGGGTTGGCTTACATCGAAACGCACAAGTCGAGGATATGTCTATCTGCATGTAACTTATCTTTCCCACATGGAGCAGGGTAGAATTTAGCACCTTGAACAATACAGGTTGCTAAGGCTTCACTGGGTCTAGTCCCTCGGCCTTTCTCTATAAGCGTTGCTAATATCGTTTTAAAAAACCAAACAACAAAAATATTTTTCGAAAATCTATAAATTACATCGATAAAGCTGTCTTGCTCCCGGCTTTATCGATGTAATTTATCCCAAAGTTGATAGTGAGTTACGCAAATTCTTCAAATAAAATGTAATTAATAGCAACCCCGTCACGCTATACTTCTCCTTTTGTCCATACTTAAATCCAGCTAGCAAATATTTATAGGCGACCATTGCATTTTCCTCATTGTAAAACAGCTCCTTCCACGAGACAGGAACATCTTTCCATTCCTTTAATACAATTCCATTTTGGGCATAGGTAATCGGCGACTCAACTCCGTCTATCTTGTAATCATTATGAACGCCAGAATTAGAAATGTGCTGAAAATAGGCAATCGAATAATCTAAAAAATTCAATGCACGGCTCTTTATCTCTTGGTCATTCTCAGCTCTTGTTGGAATATTACGCCAAAGATTGATTCCGCTATCAAATTTACTGGGCTGCTCCCGAATGGGTGTCTTGTCCAATTCGAAATTGATGTACAGTCGCTCGGTATTTGGCAAATGAGCGGAATTAAACGCAGAGAAATCACCTTTCAACTGCACAAAATCCTTTTTCATCCGGATAATATCCAAGGATAGTTTTCCCTTTGTAGCATCTATAAGCTCAAGCTTACTCCCGTTAAATGCATATTTACCATACAACAGGATATCGTCTATGGCGAGGACAAAATGTTCTTTATCCTGAAGGGAAAGAAAGGAACGATAATAAAGCGGATGATCACAACGGGCATCAGGCTCAACATTTGGCGGATTATCGGCTTTAGCCTTTAAATAAACCTCATTGGTATAACCGCAGATAACCTGGTAATTTCCGTCAGGGAACTCCTTATCCCTTCCCAGAAAAACGCAGGAGGACAAAAATAGCGTTAAAATAAGGATCAATAATGGTCTCAAAACGATCATTTAATATGGTCAATATATTGATTATTTAGTACCAATATACTCAAAATCCCCCAAAGTAAGATATACCAGATCATTTCAACAAGTGAATTCCGCCAATAAAATCAAATACTTTTGTGACCTTAACCCAATGAAACAAAAGCAGTTTCAAAACTTCGCTTACGAATTTGAACCTGCTTTGTTAATATTTACGCGAATCAAGCAATACGCTTAAATCCCGATCTGGACAACGGATTTAAGCTAAGATCGCCTCTCTTATTCTTTATAGAGATCAACTAGCCCTTCAGGCAATGTAACTTCAATAATCTCTTCTTCGCCATCTATTCCTAAGATTAAATCATCGGATAGCGGAAACATCAATTCTTTACCATTCATATCAACTGTAGCGACGAATTGCTGTGGAAATTCCTGTACATCCGTAATTTCTCCCAGTTCACCATGAGTTTCGTCGATCACCAAAAAGCCAATTAAATCCGTATATCTAAAATCATCTGGATCACGTTCTGGCATTTTATCATTGGGCAGATAAACCTTTTTGCGGACAAGTGCCTGTGCCTTATCGATGTGATCGACATCTTCAAATGTCACGTAGGCCGTACTATTTTTCTGCAGTTTTATAGCATCGATAAAATAGGGCACAAGCTTTTTGTTGACCTCCAGGAAAACGACATCCATATGCAGGCTTTCGTAGTCTTCAAATTCGAAAAACAATTGTATTTCGCCTTTAAGACCTCTCGTTTTGCTGATGTAGCCTATATAAAAACTTTGATCGACAGTCATTTGGTAGTATTGCGTTTTGAG
This sequence comes from Sphingobacterium sp. UBA7625, assembly GCF_002484085.1. Classification (NCBI taxonomy): domain Bacteria; kingdom Pseudomonadati; phylum Bacteroidota; class Sphingobacteriia; order Sphingobacteriales; family Sphingobacteriaceae; genus Sphingobacterium; species Sphingobacterium sp. UBA7625. The sequence continues at coordinate 296,746 of NZ_DLJD01000051.1, read as the reverse complement.
ATATTAGTATTGAGATGCTATTTTGATCAGCTTCGCTATATATTGAGCATCTGTTTAATTTTCATTTTTTTGAATGAAGATATAATGGTATGGCCCGCTCACTATTTTGGACCAGCGCAATCAGCATCACATCTTAACCCATAAACAAGTTTATTAAAAAAAGCCGGCTCAAGATTGAGTCGGCTTTCTCGAATACTTTATGAAAGAATTAACCTTCAGTTTCTTCTGATGCAGGAGCTTCAGTCTCTTCAGCAGCAGGTTCTTCTGCTACAGGAGCATTTTTAGCAGCTACAGCAGCAGCTTTTTCTTCTTTTTTCTTCGCCTCAGCAGCTAAAGCAGCTTTTTTAGCATCAGCTTTAGATTGCGCTAAACCATCTTTTTTACCAGAGATTCTAGCTTCGTTAGCTTCAGTCCAAGCAGTGAATTTAGCTTCAGCAGCAGTTTCATCAAAAGCACCTTTTTTCACACCACCTTGTAAGTGTTTTTTGTAAAGAACACCTTTGTAAGAAAGGATAGCACGAGCTGTGTCAGTAGGTTGAGCACCTTTATTCATCCAATCCAAAGCTTTTTCAAAATCCAAAACGATAGTTGCAGGATTTGTGTTTGGGTTGTAAGAACCAATACGTTCGATGAATTTACCATCACGTGGAGCGCGAGAATCCGCTACGACTACGTGGTAAAAAGGACGTCCTTTTTTACCATGTCTTTGCAATCTGATTTTAGTTGCCATTTCTTAATTTTATTTTATGTATTCAACATATCCCCCGAGCTTCATACTAGAGGGGATGCAAAGATAGTTATTTTTTTCTATTCATAGACATAATTTAATAAAACTTCGCTGAAAATGACATCCTTAACATCCTGAATATCTCCTTTTACAACATAACTCATTGCACTAGCTTTGCCGTCAACACCCAAGGTAATTCTTACAGCTGTTTTCTTTGTCCAATCCGGCTGCATTTCTTGATTGGTCTTTCCCTGAACCGAGGTAGAGAAAAAAGCATTTTCCAAATTCTTGGACACAACCTGATTAATATCAATCGGATTAAAACCCATTTGTTTGTAAATAGGATAAAGAGGATTTATTGTAGTGGAATATTGAAAAAAGGAGAATAACGTGAATTCAAGTCTAGGGTCTCCGGAAATATTGAAAAGCGGCGATAAATATAGAAAGCTTTTTAGCTTTTGGATATTATCGACATTATAGGCAAAAGTCAACTCCTGCTCATCTCCAATTTGCTCATAGAATTTCTCCAGTTTCCGATAGACAATTTTGGAGGGTACAGGCATGTTCGAAGTATAAGAATAGCTTGTTAATAATTTATCTTTAATAAGTGATTCGGCGCCGCCGGTGCTTATTCCATCTTTAATCGGCGAGTTCTTATTGTACAAACTGTCAACAAATACACTCTTCAGACGATTCTGTTCATCCCAATGATAGCTTAAACGCACGATCTTCTTCCGTTCAATTCCGTCCGTTTTATCCTGGAGCGCAATACGCGAATAATCGACTCGCCCATTTGCCCCATAATGGAACTGTTGCTCATTCACTTTTGTTACCCGACCTTGGGCATCATATTGAAACTCATAGCTACTTTGACTTATATCTGAATTAAATTGCGTCGCACTTTTAAATAAGACAAGTCGAGTATTATCCTTTTCAGATCCATCTTTTTTACAGGAATAATTAAAGGCACAGGATAACAGAAGGGCGCCCACTATATATTTCATAAAACAATAATTTGGTCGATAAATTAGAAGCAAATTAAGAATATTTTCTCAGTTAAAATAATCTTCGGCATTTTTGCCAATTCACATTTTACTTTCTACCTTCATTCCATGAAATCTGTTGCGCCATTAAAAATACTTAAAGCTTCGGCCGGTTCCGGAAAAACCTTCAGCCTGACCCTGCATTATCTCACTTTACTGTTATCCAATGAAAATAGCTACAAAGAGATACTTGCTGTGACATTTACCAATAAGGCCACCGCAGAAATGAAAGAGCGTATACTCACTGTACTCCATGGCCTGGCTATCGGAGACTCCGGTCCTAAAATCGAAGATTTTAGAAAATTATTACTACAGCAGCACCCCGATTGGACACCCTATCTAATCCAGGAGAAATCTCATCGCGTCTACCGCCAGATCTTACACGACTATAGCCATTTTACAATAAGTACAATAGATGGTTTTTCCCAAAAAGTCATCCGTGCATTCACTTATGAGCTTAATCTCGATGCGGCCTATAAGATCGAGATGAATATCAATAAGGTCAAAAATGAGTTGACAGTCATGCTCAATCAGCTACTTGATGAACGTCCTGACCTACTCGATTGGATCATCGCCTATGCGGAGAAAAAAATAGCCAAAAATGAGAACTGGAACTATCGACAACAATTGATGGGGCTGGCCAACCTCATTTTCTCTGAAAATTTCCAGGAATTTGACAGCTATATTAATTCAGCCAATCCGAGAGAAATTTTCAATCTCCTGAACCAGGAAATCGAACAAAAAATAAATTCCTTCACAGAAGCACTTTCGCTGACCATTGAAGCTTTCAGTGAAACCTTCAAAAGATTCAACATCAGTGAAAATGAACTCAAGGGAAAATCACGCAACAAGATTATTTCGGCGAGCAAGACCAGTAAAAAGACAGACAAGTTAAGTTCTTCCGAAATTGCCAAGATATTGGACAAATACGTACAGCTAATAGACAACGAAGATGCATTTACAGCTAGTGACAAAAATATACGCCATGATCTTCTGTCAGCACTTGCTCCCATCTTAATATCTTTTCAGACACTACAGGAGAATCTACCGGCTTATATTGCCTACCAAGCAGTACAGAACAATCTCTATTACTTGTGCTTGCTCAAAGAAATGAGCGATCTGCTCACCCAGTGGCGCAAAGAAAACGGCGCACAGTTAATCTCAGATTCACAGATCCTGTTAAATAAACTCGGGATCGATGAGAACAGCGATCCGACATTTATCTGGGAAAAAATAGGCAATCGCTTCAATTATTTTTTATTTGACGAATTTCAGGACACCTCACGTATCCAATGGAAAAACTATAGCCCACTACTGATCAATGCACTTGCAGATGCAAATGGTACCCTGAGTGAACATCTGATTGTTGGCGATGTCAAACAGAGTATATACCGTTGGCGGAACGGAGATTGGCGTATATTGCTCCATCAGGTCGAACAACAAATTGGTCATGCATTTCACCTCGATGAAAGCGCCAAAACCACTTTTATTGAAAACGGAAGCCTTGACACCAATTTTCGGAGTCTTCCAAATATCATCCAGCTAAACAATTATCTTTTTAGCAGTATTCCTCAACATTTGCAAGAGGTCCTTAATAAAAAGGTCGATGAAAACTTAGACGAAGATGGGAAACGTTGGTGGGCTGCCTCAGGCAACGATAGCATGCTTATCAAAGCCTACGAAAACAGTCAGCAGGAAATCCCCGCACACAAAAAGGGGAGCCTCGACAAGTTGGGCTCCATTGAAATAGCATACATCCCTGTGTCAGATGGTCGCTATAGAAGAAATCAGGTCGTTGAGGAATCACTTCTGTTTTTATGTAAAAAAATAGAAGAATGGTTTATTACTGGGCGATATCATGCCAAACAAATTGGTATCCTTGTCCGCAGTAATGCGCAGGCCAAATTGGTCATCCAAAAATTGATGGATTTCAAAAAAGAGCAAAATCTTACCTTTGAGGTCATCTCCGGTGACGCGCTGGTGCTGGCCGGCAACGATGCCGTGCTTTTGCTGATAGAAACATTAAAAGCACTCGTCTACAATTCGGACAAACACAGCATACACAAAGCAAAAATGGTCTATCTCTATCAGACCATACAGAAAAATACAGTCAGTCAAAATGCTTGGCTAGCATTTGCTTCAAATGACATCCGCGCGCTGAAAGATTTTCTTCCCCAGCCCCTGATCGACTCTTGGGAAACCTGGCAAAAACAGCCATTGGTTCACCTCATAGAAAAACTGATCGAAATCTACGGCTTCACAACCGAGCAAAACATCCATCTGCCTTATCTGCTGGCATTCAAAGATATGATTTCGGGTTTCTCTTCCAACGGCGAGCGTGGCATTATTCAATTCCTGGAATTTTGGGAAGAGGATGGTAATCGCGCAGTACTACCATCCAATGGAGAAATCAATGCGATTGAGGTAACGACAATCCATAAATCAAAAGGACTTGCCTATGATGTTGTCATGCTTCCGTTCTGTTCCTGGGATCTGGACGGAATGATCAATGGGGATTTTTGGATAGATACCCATGAAACGCCGTTTGCCCAATTGGGAAAAATTCCCATAAAATATACAGCAACAGTTGGAAAATCTGTGTTTTTCAAACAGTATTTTGAGGAAATGCTATTCAATTATATGGACGCGCTCAATACCTTCTATGTAGCGACAACACGTGCTATTGAACATCTCTATATTACAGCTCCTTTATTTAAAGAGTCCGTTGATAAGAAGACGGGGGAAATTACGGGCTATGATATCAAGGATGAGTATATAAGTGATATACTTTATCAAGTATTAGATTCAGCTTCCGCTCCATTTACATTGGAAGGTACCTCGGTTAAGATCGACCAGACCATCAAACAAAAAGATCATCAAATCCAACGGAACAACATCATTTCACTCAGCCACTACCCTATTTCCAAAGAACTGGAAATGGCCTTAGAAAAGTCCAGTAAACGTACGATCAATGACATTATGATGCTGGAGAAAGCAGCGCAGTATGGGATATTGGCCCACGAGATCATGTCCCAGATTTCTCGAGAAAAAGATATCTCCAGATTAGTATGGCAGCTAATTCAAGAAGGTATACTCGCAAAAGAGGACGAACCCTTTCTGATGCAGGAAATCAACCAGATCTGGCACCACCCCACCATCAATCAGTGGCTCACCGGGAAATATAAAATCTGGAATGAAGCCAGTATCATTACTGCCAAAGGGGAAACCATTCGTCCCGACAAAGTCTTCACCTCCGAAGAAGAAACAATTGTACTGGATTTTAAGTTTACGCAAACCGACTACATCGGACATAAATATCAGGTCGACAATTACAAAAAAAACTTAGAGAACCTAGGCTATAATAATGTTAGGGCCTACCTCTATTATGCCAAGTCAAATCAATTAATTGAAGTAAAATAAACAATCGCGATGCAGACAGCCTTTTTAAAATTAGTAGCAGCAGATATTCAACAACGTTTTGGAAACGATTTGAGTGAGATTGCCATCGTGTTTAACAATAAACGTCCGATTACGTACCTCAAAAAACATCTTGCCGACGTCTATGGACAGGCCATCTGGTCCCCTCAATTTTTCACCATACAAGAATTCTTTAAATTATCAACCAACGATACCGACGCGAATGCCTTAGCACAATTCTTTCAGCTCTTTAAAATCCATAATGACCTTTTGGCCGCAGAGGGAAAACAACCAGAGACTTTAGAAGAATTCTATCCTATTGCGGAGATTATATTGAGTGACTTTGGACAACTGGATTATGATCTGGTTCCGATCGACCAGATCTACATGGAACTTTATGACAACACCAAAATTGACATTGCTTTTCAACATCTTACGCCAGAGCAGCAGGGGTTCATCCGTCAGTTCTGGCAATCATTTTCCATAGCGGGGCATAGCGGTGTACAAGAACGCTTTTTACAATTATGGAAAAGACTTCCGGTATTATACACTAGATTCAAAGAAAAGCTTAAAACAGAAGGCCAAACCAATTATCCTACGATCTATCGTGATCTGGTTGAGGGCAGAGCCACAAATCAGGACTTTACATCATCTTTTCAGCAGATCCTATTCGTTGGTTTCAATGCATTAAATAAAGCAGAGGCTAAGTTATTCCGAAAATGGCAAGAAGAAGGAAAAGCTCTGTTCTACTTCGATGCAGATGCCTACTATCTGGAGGACAATATGCAAGAAGCTGGCCTATTTATTCGTCGAAATATCTTTCAGACCGGACTTGTCAATGCACTTGGCGACAGTCTGAATATTATCGGTAACAGAACCTCAACAGTAAACCTATATGCGAGTACAGGAAAAATAAGTCAGGCAAAATTGCTTTATGATATCCTCGAAAAGCAAAATAGTACAGATAAGACTTCGGCCATCTTATTGGCCGATGAGAACCTGTTAGTTCCTTTGCTCCAAAGCCTACCCGATGTTAATCCCAATATTACGACCGGATATCCCCTAACCCAATCGCCTATCTATGGGCTATTGGACTTATGGATGGAAGTGCATCTAGAAATATCACAGTTAAAAAAACGCAAGATTTCCTATCAGACCATTGAGACCTTTATCAATCATCCCCTGACACAAGTCTCTTTGGAAGATAAATTGCAAATTCAGAAAGAAATTGCGGATAGGCAATTATTTGAAATCGCCTTGGAAGAGCTACATTTCAAAAGTTCCTTACCCCAATTTTTCGTTCCGATTGAACATGCTCCCCAATTGATCCCTTCGCTCATCAACATCGTTGAAGACTTGCTACACAGTATATCATCATATGAACGCATCCGTCAGATTGACAATAACCTGCTGATAGAAACCAAAAAGACACTCAACCAGCTGCTATTGGGATTTGATACCGTTGCACCTTTGAGCATCAGCTTCCAGATCGGCTTGATTAAAAAGGCCATATCACCTATAAACTCCGCGATAGAGGGAAATCCGCTAGAAGGCATACAGATTATGGGGCTTTTGGAAAGCCGATGTTTAAATTTTGACAACGTGTACATCCTGGGGGCCAACGAAGGTATCCTGCCCAAAATATCCAATTCCCCAACGTTTATTCCCAATAGCCTGCGAAGAGCTTATGGACTTCCGATATTGGAAAATCAAGATGCATTGTCAGCCTATTTATTTTACAGACACTTTCAATATAGCGAGGGAATCCATATTTTTTATAACGGATTGGTAGACGAAAGCTCAACAGGAGAGGAAAGCCGATTTATCAAACAGTTGGAATTTGAAAGCAAGTTTAATTTTGAACGAAAAGTTCAGCAACAGACGATCCAGTTCGCCGATAAAACGGCAGAGATTGTCATCGAAAAGAAGGGCGAAGTCTGGACAAAGATGTATCAAGACTTTATTGTCGATCAGAAGCGAATATCTGCGACCGCATTAACAACTTATTTGCAATCGCCATTGCAGTTTTTCCTCAAGCATATTGCGAATATCAAAGAACCGCCTTCTATTTCACAGGAGTTTGAGATGAACAAATTGGGAACTGTCATCCATAATGTCATGGAGAAAATATTCTTGCCCTTCAAGAGCCAGAAAGACTTTACGCCGACCCAAATCCTGCAGCAACAGCTCAATCACATCGAATCTTTTGTTATTCGGGAAATAGGCATACAATATCAGTTGGAATTAAAATCTATAGATGGTTTAAACAGTTTACAGCGCATCATGCTAAAGATTGCCTGTGAATATGTCAAGATGTACCTTGAATACGATATAGCCAACTACAAAGCTTTTCGGATTATAGAACTGGAAAACGACACCGACTACACCCTTCCATTCACTATTGAAGTCAATGGCAAAGAGGAACAGGTTACTTTATACGGTATCATTGACCGTGTTGACGAAGTCATCACACATGACGATCGGATCATCAGCCGGATTGTCGATTACAAAACAGGAGGTGATTCCGTTATTTTTAAAGAAATGGATCAGGTTTTTGCCCCCAATACGGCAAATAAAGCATTGATACAAACGCTTTTCTATGCTTATGTATTTGAACAAAAAACAGGACGAAAGCAACTGGAGCCACACCTGTATGTCGCCCGAAAAATGCGTGAAGAAGGAACTTTATTCAATGGAAAAGAAGGCATATTGACCGCGGATTTTTTGGCATTCCAAAAAGATAATTTTGTCAAATTTCTAAGAGACATACTCCAAGAAATTTTCAATCCCGAAATTTCATTTAGACATAATCCGGATACTGTTATCTATCCCAGCGACCCCTACACCTTGTTTTATAGAGAAGCCAGTAAATGGACGGAAAATGAAGAGTCAGTATAGGAAATGCCTTCCCCTTGTTAGCTCAAGCGCTTAAAAAAATAAGGGGACATTCATGAATGTCCCCTTATTTTTAGCGTTTATTTTTTTTTATCGCATTATTGGCTCGCCGTTTGGCGGTATTTATTTTATAATGAAACCAATGATCTTTAAAGATCTTACGCATGGTATTATCAAAATGTCTGGTGATAAAAAGGTTACGTGCTCCTTTTAGTTTCTCACTGATCGAATTTGCCAATGCCCTTACTGAAATAGAATAACCTTCTGTCTCATATTGTATGTAGTGCCACCAGCCTGCAGGCATATAGAGCGTTTCTCCCGGGTGGATCACCGCCTCATACCCCTCCAAATATTCTATCCCCGGAAATTCCTCCACATTGCTATACTTTGGATTAGCAATACTATGGAAGTTATAGGGTAGCTTATACATCAGATCAGATTGATCATTTGGAAAAAGCCAAATACGTTTAAGTCCCTGAAACTGTGATATGAACACATGGGACATATCGATATCAAAATGATTCCGTGTACTTGAACCTTCACCTCCGAAAAACATAAAGGGTAGCCACTGCAATACTTTTCCACCTGTTACATCATTATAGATAACATCCTGCTTTAGTTCGGGACGTATCTTGAGCAGATTGAACAGAAACAATCGTAACTCGGTAGGTTCTTTAGTAATAAGATCCAAATATTCCGCAAATGTCATTTGCCCCACAGGAGCACTGGCAGCACGATCCATCGAATCTTCTTCTTTTCCATAGACATCAATCTTAATATCACCGGCTATTTCCTTAAAGTAATCATAACTCCATTTCTTCCATGCAGGACTATCAGCACTAATAAAATCTTTTATAACCACCGGAAACCCAGGTTTCAGATATTTTTTTAAAAAGTCCTCTGATCGAATGCCCGAAATTTTATCAACTTGCTTTAACTTCACGACTGACTAATTTTGCTTAATTACAAACATAAAAAAAATATTTCTACCAAATTTTAAAAATAACGCATACACTTTATTTTTAATCGGAACAAATAACCCAAATACAATTTAATGGAAATATATTTAAAATCTCAATGACATCTGTCACTTTTAATACATTTCTCCCTTACAACAATCCGACTCTTTATTTATTAAAAAATCATTTTAACAAATCGGCGGTATCACCTATCAGTTCTTCCAATTATCCACAAACTATATGTACCTATCATACGTTCGTCACCTTTCCTTATCAACGGTGTGAAAACGAAACGAATATTTTTATTGTGATCACACTATGCGGACAAATGCAATTCAAGTATCATTTACCTTGCAGATTCCCTATTCAACAAAAAAAGGGTTTTGAAAAACCCCTTTATATTATTGACCTAAGATAGGTATTATTTATTCACTTTTTTGATATATTCTTCTACGGCCATTGTCATGCTAGGTGCCTTTGGTGTAGGTGCAGGAATATCCAATATCAATCCATGCTCCAAAAGGGCCTGTTGTGTTGAAGCTCCAAACGCAGCTATACGCGTATTGTTTTGCTTAAAGTCCGGAAAGTTATCATATAACGACTGAACACTGGAAGGACTAAAGAATACGATTACATCATAAAATACATCTTTAAGATCACTCAAGTCACTTACTACTGTTCTAAACAGAACTGCAGGTGTAAATCTATAGCCGTTCTGCTGCAACCAGTTGCTTGTTTCTTCATTGGCAACATCTGAACAAGGGAACAGAAAATTTTCTGCTTTATGCTTTTTCAGCACTTCTTCTAAATCTTTAGCTGTCTGTTTACCGAAGAATATTTTGCGTTTCCTATACTGAATATATTTTTGAAGATAGAGGGCGATTGTTTCCGAAATACAGAAATATTTCATTTCTGCAGACACTTCAAATCGCATCTCCTCACATATCCTAAAATAATGATCTACAGCATTTCTGCTTGTAAATATTACCGCAGTATAATCTGCTAAATTAACTTTATCCCTACGCACATCTTTGGCGGGAACTCCTTCTACGTGTATAAAACCTCGAAAGTCTAATTTTAACCCGTATTTCTTTGCTAAATCATAATAAGGGGACTTATCGTTTTCAGGCTTTGGTAAAGTCACCAGTACACTTTTTACCTTCTTTGCTCTTTCTACGTCTGAAGTTTGCATATTAACCAGTTTTAGCTCAATAATCTTAACAGTATTAATATTGGTGCTATTTCTAGGCAACAAAGGTACAAAATTAAATAGGAAATTGAAAATTTATACATCGACATAATATGAGCCGCTGTTTTGAGAAATCTATATAGGAACAGCAAGATGGCTCCAATAATCGCCAGATGCAAGACTATGCCAACGGAGGATAAAGGGACAAGACTCAATATCAATAACACCGGAAGCATCAGGAAAAGTGTATTAAAATAAATCAGATATAATACGGTCACATATTCTTTGACAAGTTTTCTGATTTCAAAAACAAAAGACAAGAATCGGATAAATCCAATTTTAAAAGCAAACAGGCCGCCCACCATACAAACGGTCTTCATATAATTGGGAAAGGTAATAAAATCGAAGCGATTCAGTTCGTAAGCATAAAATAGACTGACAAACAAAGCTATCGCTCCCGAGAATAATACAAAAAGGAAAATAAACGGCCATGAAGTCAGGATCGTATCCTCTTTACTAACGGACAACAATACCCTGTCATCAAAATAACCCTGAAATACCAATTTTATATCGGAAGGAAAAAATACACGGATTAACCCAACGCCAAATATCAAAAAGAGCGCAGTAAATAATATCCAGTTATCCCGATGCGGCTTAGGTGTTCCATATTGCCGTTCCAGGGCATTACCGCTTTTCTCTCCTTTAAAATATTGTTTTACATTATAGTCATACATATTGTGAATAACCAGCCCTTCTGCCTCCACCGTAACAATCCGATATTGTTTTTGAAGTGCCGGATTCAAAGATGCCAGCATCTCCTGGTTTGACGACGCCACTGAATCTCTTAGCATCAGTGTACTATCAGGCAGAGAAACACTTTCTCGAACAGCCTGTCGCGATATCCGTCGCTGCGCACTCAACTGTACAGCCGAAAACACAAAGAGGATTACAAATACAATATAATATCTAAAGACGTTAACTTTCATTAAAATAAATTGTTCCTTATCGGCCATTCAGAAATCATGGACCGCTTAGATTCGAAACTCTTTTATGGTCGTAAAGTTAGGATAAAAAGTTATATTGCATTCAAAAAATCTTTATAGAACATGCCAAAAGAAATAATACGCTGTCAATGGTGCGGATCTGACGAACAATATGTGGCCTATCACGATAAAGAATGGGGGCGACAGGTAAAAGATGATAAAACCCTTTTCGAATTTTTGGTGCTCGAATCAGCACAGGCCGGTTTGAGCTGGATTACGATCCTCCGTCGGAGATCGGCTTATCAAGAAGCCTTTGCTAATTTTGATGTCAATAAAGTCGCCGATTTTACGGCAGCTCATGTCGAGGCACTCTTAAAAGACTCTGGTATTATTAAACATCGAAATAAAATTGAGTCGACCATTACCAACGCGCAACTGTTCGAAAAAATCCAGATTGAATATGGTAGTTTTTACAATTATCTATACACATTTTTACCCGAACAGCAACCCCTAGTCAATCACTGGCCTAGTCTACAACAGGTGCCGGCGACGACTGTGATTTCCGATAAAATAGCAAAAGACATGAAAAAAAGAGGTTTCAAGTTTTTTGGCTCCACCATTTGCTATGCTTATATGCAGGCGGTAGGCATGGTCAATGACCATATTGAAAGCTGTTCGTTCAAATATTAAACTGCATTATAGATCAAGGAAAAAAAGATAAAAGACAAACGACCTTTGCGGAAGAATGCTGCTATCGTTCCTTGATCTAATTTCAACAGCTAAGTCGATCTGAGCAAATCAAAATCTCCCTACTCAGATCTCTCATCACAATATCTTAATCCTAAAATCTAAGCAGGAACATTCTTATAGATATCTGGTAAGTTGCGGCAAAGACCGTTAAAATCCATCCCATACCCAACAACAAACTCTTTGCTAATCTCAAAACCAACGTAGGTCAGTTCTTCAAAATGGTATTGTAACGCTTCAGGCTTTACCAAAAGTGCACAAGCAATGACACTGGCCGGATTTAACCGCTTCACAGCATCTAGCGTATGCTTTAACGAATGTCCGGAGTCGACGATATCTTCCACGATAATGACATCACGCCCTTCCAGATCAATACCCAGTCCCAATAGCTCATTCAACTCAGACTGGCCTGTACCGATATAGGAGGCTAATTTAATAAAAGACATCTCACAGGGAACTTCTATCTGTTTGAGCAGATCTGCCATAAACATAAAACAACCGTTCAAAACGCCTATAAAAACAGGCTGCTTATGCTCATATCGTAGACTGATGTCTATCCCCATCAAACGAACCCTTTTCTGAATCTGTTCTTCTTCAAAAAGCGGTTCAAAAAGCAATCCGTCAATTTCTATTTTTTTCATTCCACTAAATTATTTTTATCGATAATATTTCCATCTCCGAGAGGGAGTTTCCGAAGTTTTATACCAGCTGATTTTTAGCGTCCACACCTGATGTCAATATATCAAAAGCTTTCTTAAGAGTAAGGCAACCAACCACAAACTTTTCAGTCAGCTACTTCTGTTCTTTTTTGGGATTTTTGGTCGTCTCCGTCTCCGTTTTTTCCTTTTCTTCTTTGTTTCGGCCCAGGATCTTATCGAAAATAGATCTCTTATGTTTTTCCGGTTCGGCCGTTTCCTCGTCCTGCTTTTCAGGATGAGACATCTTTTTTATCGTTTTAGGGAGGGAAACGCCTTCCAGATTATCAACTGCTGCCCCGTTGCCCAGGTCATCGAACAGCAGCGGATCATCGCCCATATCCAATGTATCTATCGAATCTACAACAGCAGGTCTGGCAGCACGCAGATGTGGCTGCAATACGACCTCATAGAAACCATAGGCCGATGTGGTCGAGTCAACACCTATCTGCCCAGTCTTAGTCATGATATGACCATAAATGTTAAAATAACGCAACATATTTCCTTTCAGATGCCCTGTCCAGTCAAAGAAGTTAAGCCCTTTCTTCGGACGTGGCACGATACTGGACAAAAATATACTTTCTCCAAGCCCAAGTTGCGCCGGTGTTTTTCCAAAATAGTAGCGAGCAGCTTCAGTAATCCCATATACATTATTTCCCCACTCGATCACGTTGAGATAAACCTCGTACATCCGTTTTTTACTTACCTGCTGCGAACGTTCCATCAGCCAAACCAACAAAATTTCCTCCAGTTTTCGAACCACGGTCTTATTCCGGTTTAGAAACACATTCTTGACCAATTGCATGGATATGGTGCTTGCGCCACGTTTAAAACCTTTCTCTTTAATATTTGTGACAATAGAGAGTTTGAAAGCCTTCTCCTCAAATCCTTTATGTTTAAAGAAAAATGGATCTTCGGTATTGATCAGACTGATCTGCATATAACGGGAAATTTGATCCAATGGCGTAAAATTTGGGTTTTGCGGGCCGACCACAATCTCACGCATGGGTTTTCCATCTTCATAGGCCGTATAGGTAAAAGGGGTATTTAGCATCCCAATATTAGCTTCACCCCATTTCACCACCTGCAGATCGCGGTCGTCCATTTTGGAAGAAAAAAGGAGTTTATCGGGTCTTTTTAATTCCAAAGCAAAATTTAGATCATATTGAATATGTCCCTCAACCTGAATTCCATCAAGCCCCGGAAATAACCCAACGGGCATGGCATCAAAAAAATCCTGCGCTTTGATTTTATCCGTGTGAATAGCTAGAAAAATTTCTTTTTCAGGCCTGTGTATATATTTTAAATAAGGAGAAAAAACAAAATCTTTTACCTGTACGGTACTTTCTTTACTGACCTCGATAGAAGAGGCTCCTATGTTGAGCGCCCCCTGCATGATCGCTTCAGGAAAAATAACGTCTTTACTGGAAATACGCCAATGATTTACTTTCAGGTTTTTAAATCCCCATTGTCCATGCAATTCCAACAGTTCCTTATTTCGTCGATTAGCTTTATCCAATCGAAAGGATATCTCATCAAAACTAACTGCCAGACCAAATTTACGCTGTAATAAAGGAAGGTTAACTTCCTTCTTATCCGAAAAAAGACGTAGGTCACATTCCTGATTGTCCGAATTTATCGTCCCTGTTAGGTTCCAAGCTGCCTCATGATCGTTCAACAAGAATTTGGATTCCATGTCACCACCATCGATAACGGCGGAAGGAATAACAATACGCTGTGAGGTACTGTCGTCTTTGTAGGAAAGCTCAAAATTTTTGAGATCGAGATCATTCGGGATCTTAAAGAATACATTTTTGAGCAGACGATCCGCCAATGCGGCCAAATTCTGCTTTGGGTTATCATTCTCAATGGTATCCTTCTTTTGTTTCTTAAACAAAAAATCATAGTTACTGATCGAATCTTTCTTGACCAATGATACGGTGGCATTATCCATAATAACCTCACCGAGCTTCACATCACCGAATAAAAGAGGCCACAATTTAACGGATACGGTCAGGTCATTAATTTGCGCCAGAGGTGCTCTATTTTTAGGCAGCAACTGTATATTTTTAAACTGCACCGCATTAATCCCCTGAAAAGCATAATACTGGATTTTCAAATCCATGTCATACTTTTCCAGCAGTTTCGCTTTTGCTTTATTGATCGCCCCCATGAGCATCCCATCTCTCTTTTGGTAAGCATAAACACCTACCGCGATTACCAAAATCAAGAAAACAGCCAAAGTAATATAAAGCCATCGCCACTTGCGCGACTTCAGAGATGTTATAAATCGATCGGACATAATTAAAATTTCATGCAAATCCATGCATATCAATAGTCAAACTTAGATAAATTTGCCTTTATATACAATTATAATTACACCGAAACCCGCGTGGGTATGGCTCGTTATTAAAGCTAGTCAAACTGAGCGCTGAATTGTCGGTCCAATTCCTAAAGTAAAGAAAACCTTGCTAGCAAAGCCAAAATGGAAACGCATTGTCCAGTCGACATGACTTCGCTTCAATTTTCTTTAAGGCGGCAGAGCCATTCATTAGGGACAGGGACCTAATTGAACTCCATTAAAAACAAACAAATGACATGAAATTGATCGGCAATGAGTAGTTTTGTATTCCATGATTTCAAATGAATAATAGATGGTTACCAAAGAACAAATATTAAATGCATTATCCTATGTTGAAGAGCCTGATTTAAAAAAGGATCTTGTAACATTGAATATGATTCAAAATATTCAGATCGAAGACCAAAAAATTGCCTTCGATGTCATATTGACTACCCCCGCCTGTCCACTAAAAGACCATATTGAGCATGCTTGCCGCAATGCTATAGCACATTTTATTGATAAAAATCTTGAAGTACAGATAAACATGACTTCCAATGTGATCGGTAAACAGGGAGCTCAGGTTTCAGGGATTAAAAATATCATTCTGGTCTCATCGGGCAAGGGTGGTGTCGGGAAATCGACAGTTGCAGCCAACCTAGCTTTGGCGCTTCACGCCAAGGGTGCAAAAACGGGTCTATTGGACGCCGATATCTACGGCCCTTCGCTTCCGATTATGTTTGGACTGGAAGGTGCGAAACCCGGTTCTGTTGAAATGCCTGACGGTCAGGTTAAAATTGAACCTCTTGAAAAGTTTGGTTTAAAATTACTCTCCATCGGTTTCTTTACCGATCCCAACCAACCTATCCCATGGCGTGGTCCAATGACCACTTCAGCCATCAAACAGCTATTTAACGATGCTAATTGGGGAGAGTTGGATTACCTTGTGGTTGATATGCCTCCGGGGACCGGTGATATCCATATCACGGTATCACAAACCTTCCCAATTGCAGGAGCAGTCATTGTCACGACACCACAGCATGTAGCACTCGCCGATGCAGTCAAAGGAATCGGAATGTTCTTGATGGACAGTATCAATATTCCGCTCTTGGGAGTTGTGGAAAATATGGCATATTTTACCCCTGCAGAACTACCGGACAATAAATATTATATTTTTGGTAAAGACGGAGGAAAACGCCTGGCCGAAGAATATAAGGTCCCCTTCCTTGGTGAGATACCATTGCTTAAAGGCATTTCCGATGCAGGCGACAACGGTTTCCCGATTGCAACAGATCAAGAAGACCCCGTGACAAAATCCTTTTTAACAATTGCAGAGAAAGTTGCACAACAACTTTCCATTATCCAGAGTCAGGTTTAAGCACTACATTTGGAAGCAGTTGCCCAACATGGCGGCTGCTTAATGCACATACGATTCTATTTAAACGTGATTTACCACAGTTTACTCAATAAGAAAGGCTTTCAGTTAACTGAAAGCCTTTCTTATTGAGTAATAGTTCTTAGTTAAACGTTCAATTCCAACAAAACCGGACAGTGATCCGAATGGACCGCATTCGCCAAAATTTGCGAAGCTTTGATTTGCGCTCCCAATGGTTTTGAGACCATATTATAATCAATACGCCAACCCAGATTTCGTGCACGCGCACCCGCACGGTAACTCCACCAGGTATAGTTATGCGGCTCCGCATTCAAATGACGAAAAGAGTCGATATATCCTGAATTAATGAAATTTTCCATCCATTCGCGTTCCTCGGGCAAAAATCCGGAGGAGTTTGCATTTGATTTCGGATTATGGATGTCAATAGCACGATGACAGATGTTATAATCTCCGCATACAACCAAATTTGGCCGCTCTAACAACAGCTTGTCACTATACAGCTGAAAATCGTCCAAAAAACGATATTTAAAATCCTGTCTTACATCTCCTGTTGTTCCAGATGGAAAATAAGTACTCATCACCGAAACTTTATCAAAATCAGCACGAATAATACGTCCCTCAAAATCATAGTCTTCATGACCGCAGCCATATTCAACATGCGTTGGAGAAATTTTGGTAAAGAGAGCAACACCGCTATATCCCTTCTTTTGAGCCGGATACCAGTAATGTTCATACCCCATCTCCTCCAGTAGCGCAATTTCTGGAATCTGGTCCGGAGTAGCTTTAATCTCCTGAAGACATATGACATCTGCATCCACATTTTTCAGCCAGCCTAACCAATCCTTCTTTAAAGCAGCTCGCAAACCGTTCACATTATAGGTTACTATTTTCATTGTTTAGATATGAGTATTGAGATATTATAGTTAAAATTTTACATCTGTAAGTCTGAGACTTACAATACAGCGCAATATTTTAATTGTTGTGATCCGATAACACCCGGAAAAACTCAGTGCGTTCTTTCGCAGTACATAATTCAATCAACGACAATTTAATAATCTTTGGAAGAGAATAGGTCACCAATCTTTGTAAAGAATCCAGTCTGTGGTTTTAGACCTTTCAGTTCACGTTCCAGATTAAGTGCCTCTCGTCTGGTCAACAGATGCATGGTCATCTTCTGATCCACCTCCGGCCGGTCATGCTTGTCTGTTTTTACTTCCGCAATCTTGTCGATCACTTCTATTCCATTCACTAATTCACCGAATACGGTATAATTCCAGTCCAGATGCGGAGCACCACCGATTGTTGTATAAGCCTGACGCTGTGTTTCAGAAAACTTCTTTCCATTCATCCGCGTCTGCTCCAGGCGGTCAAGATCCTCGGGAGTGAACACCTTGCCCTGAACAAGATAAAATTGAGACCCAGAAGACGCTTTTGCTGGGTTATTGTCCCGGGCAGCACCGATAGCACCTTTTTTATGGAATAATCCATCTTGGATTTCTGCAGGAATCGTATAACCAGGTCCTCCATTTCCTAACTGAGCACCACCGACTGCATTTCTTGAATCCGGATCGCCCCCTTGGATCATAAAGTTCTGAATAACCCGATGGAACAATGTGCTATCATAATATTTACTTTTTGCCAATTTCACAAAGTTGTCCCGATGTCGAGGCGTTTCATTATACAATCGCAATACACAGGTTCCCTTATCCGTAATAATCTGGACATATTTATACTCAGGTTTAGCGGCAAACGCCATAACCTGTAAAAAGCAAAATAGTGCTACTAAACAAACTTTTAAAAATCTCATGCTTTAGATGACGTTTAATTCTTCAAAATAATCAATAATCAAGGACTTCATGATAAGTTCTTGCTCCAATAATGTATAGTTGGGAATAGGTTTTACCAGTTCCCAATGCGGCCATCCTTCCTCATCCAATCCTTTGAGATTATAAAACCCCATCGAACTGAACAGACGGCATGTGGCAATATGCATCAGTTCCTCTTTCTGCCGTTTCGAGAAACTCTGCGGGCCTTTTCCCAATTCCTGTACACCGATAAGGAATAAACATACCTTGATGTCAGGTTTTTCCATATCAAATAGAGACGCGATTTCACGCTGTAGCGTGCTCCATTTCTTGTTTACTTCTGCTGCTTTCATTTTTTTTCCCTTTAAACAAACGAAGACAATTTCAACTTGGCATACAAGTTACATGTCTCCGATACAAAAAACCACACATTAACGTCATTACCCATAAGGCAAGCGCAATGACAAACCCAATATTATTCCTTCTTCTTTGACATTTTCTCGATCACCTCCATACAGCGCTTGTCAATCATCTGAAAAACCGGATCGAACAAATTATCATCAAAATATGGATCCGGAACAATATCATCAGCCAAAAACAATTGCACTTTCTCCAGGTCAGCTTTATTGGCAGCTTGTGCACATACATCTGCAAAATTCTGACGGTCCATGACAAAAATAAGGTCATATTCTTCGAAAAACGCCGGCTGAAAATGTCTTGCCCTTTGGCCGGATATATCGACCCCATATTTCTTTGCAATCGAAATTGCCCTTCGATCTGGCGCTTCACCAATATGCCAATCACCCGTGCCTGCGGATTCTACGATCCAGTTTAATTGTTTATCTTTTACTTTTTGCTTCAATATCCCATGTGCCAGTGGCGAACGACAGATATTTCCCAAACAAACCATTAAAATTTTCATTAAAATATTTTTTTAAAGCTATGAACCATAAAGAGCAATACGACAAATCGGCTAGCTGAATGCTCCCGACATTTGGACAGATCGCATTTTAATTGTAAAAACTCTTTAAATGTCCATAACAGGTACTATGTAACAATAAATCATAGACCTCATCCCTGACTATGATACCAAACAAAATCAGTCTATCAGATTTTATTGCACAAAATAACTAAACTTAAACTATTAAAGAAACAATCCTGATGAAATCATATTTTCTTATCGCAACTTCAACCTCAGGATGATTTTTGATGACTGGACATTTACAATTCTGTTTCCATGATTTCAATACCGCACAAACAGACCTTTATTCATCTCTAGCCAATAAGGTCTTTAATAAATAAAAAAGGTGGACTAACCTTACGGTTAGAACCACCTAAACTATATTAATCAACCAATTCTTAATTCAATTTTTAATATTCCACTGGGAAGCTCAACTGGACAGCACCTCCTTGTGGAGAGACACCTTTTAAGCGAACGATATTGCGTTGTGTTGCTCCCAATGCCGACTCGATATCATCAACACTGTTTACGGCTTTCCCATTGACCTCAGTGATCACCAAACCTCTTTCTACACCAAAATAATCAAATATACCACCACGGTTTACTTGTGTCACCACAACACCAGAGTTTACACCCAGTTCTTTCTTCTTCGCAGCAGAAGCAGGAATAAAGCTTGCACCCAATTTGTTGTAGATTTCAGTTGCACTTTTTGAAGCTTTTCCACTTGCACCTGAAGCTGATTTTAGCGACTCCTCACCTTTCAATGTCAACGAAACCTGTTTTTCTTTACCGTCACGTTTGTACGTAATATTTACTTTATCACCCGGACGCAGACGGCCAATAGTTTCACTTAATACCGGAGAGCCAGTGATGGTCTTACCGTTGATCTTAGTCAAGATATCGCCTTTTTTAATCCCTGCAGCTGCCGCAGCTCCACCGGCTACCGCATCCTCCACATATAATCCATTAACATCGGTGATCCCTTTTTCTTTGGCCAGTTCTGAAGTTATCGGCACATAACTAACACCAATATAGCCACGTTTTACATTACCAAATTCCACAAAATCATCCACAATTTTTTTCACTAAATTGACAGGAATAGCAAAACCATAACCTGCATACACCCCTGTTGGTGATGCAATAGCAGAGTTGATACCGATTAATTCACCGGAGGCGTTAGTTAATGCGCCACCACTATTCCCCTTATTGATCACCGCATCAGTCTGGATAAAAGACTCGATAGCAGAGCTTGCAAGTGGCTGTTCAGTAGCTCCGCCAAAAGGATTACCACGTTGTTGCTGTCCCTCTCTTAAGATACCAATATCACGACCTGTTGCACTGACAATACCAGCTGTTACGGTTGATTGAAGCCCAAGTGGATAACCAAAGGCCAATACCCATTCACCCACGTTTACATTATCTGAGTTACCCAACTTTACAACAGGAAGACCTTTTCCTGCTACTTTTAATAAAGCAATATCCGTATTTGGGTCGCGACCGATCAATTTCGCTTCATAAGTGCGCTTGTCTGTTAGCACCACCTCAATCTTATCCGCATCCTCTACGACGTGATTGTTGGTAACAATATACCCATCGTCAGAGATAATGACCCCTGATCCTGACGCTTGCACAGGTTGCGCCTGCATCTGACGGCGTCCCCCGCCTTGGGGCATACCAAAGAATTCTTCAAACATATCAAATGGAGAACCTTCGGATTGCTGCGAACCCTTTCTACTATATGTTGTCTTAATATGTACGACACCCGGAGCCACCGCCGCAGATGCTTGTGTAAAATCAGGATTGCCCGTTGAAGACATGACTCCTGTAGGGTTATTAGCAAAATAAACTTTCTGTTTGTCCTCAAAAGACATACTATCAAGTTTCTTATTTTCAATAAGCTTGTAACCACCTAATGCTACTGCTCCACCGAAAACAGCTGTTAATAGCGTTAAACCGACCTTATTCATAAACTTATTTCTATTTTAAAATGTCTTAATATAAGCTGATAATTTTTGCTCTTAAAATTACCGATTTTATTCGGATATGTTCAAATGTAATACCATTTAAAGGCCTTCGGAAAATCCGACACGTTAAAAAATGTTAATTGCTAGACAAATGCAATAATTTTAACAAATCTTAACTTCCTACCGCTTTTTTGTAACAAAAAAACGTATTATTGTTACTTCAAATCAATAGAATGGCATCGAAAATAAGATTTTCAAAATATCAGGGAGCTGGCAATGATTTCATCCTAGTCGATAATCGCGACAATTCATTTAACCGCGCAGACGAAGTTCTGGTGAAAAGCCTCTGTGACCGCAGGTTTGGGATAGGCGCGGATGGTCTCATGCTGCTTCAAAACAAAGAAAATTACGATTTTGAAATGATCTATTATAACGCTGATGGTCGAGAAGGAAGTATGTGCGGCAATGGGGGGCGCTGTATCGTGGCCTTTGCACATGATTTAGGCATCATTACTGACAAAACTGACTTTTTGGCAGTCGACGGCGCACACCATGCTTTCCTTTCTGCCGAACTTGTCAACCTGCAAATGATCGACGTACATGAATTTGGACGAGATGGCGATGCTTACATCCTGCACACCGGGTCACCCCATTACGTTAGCTTCGTTACAAACCTAAAAGAAAAAAATGTTTTTCAGGATGGCTACTCGATTCGCAACAACGCTACTTATGCCAACGACGGCATCAATGTCAATTTTATCGAGAAGGAGGAAAATGGTTATTTCCTACGCACATTCGAGCGTGGTGTAGAAGACGAAACTTACGCCTGTGGTACCGGTGCTACCGCTGCGGCAATGGCCGTGGCCCTACAAATGAACCTAGAAGGCGAGATCGTTATTCCTATTCGCGTACTAGGTGGACAATTGTATATCTCTTTTCATAAAAAAGGAAATAGCTTTACAAATGTTTTTCTCAAAGGCCCTGCTCAATTTGTTTTTGAGGGCAATTTCTAGTATTTGGAAAGACATATTACTATTGCCGGTCAATATAGTCTTGATACGATGCCAATTTATTACCTAAAATATTGCAGGCTATTTCTATAATCTACATTTTTTTAAATTTCATTCGGCAAATTACGTTTAATGGTATATTTTATTGTATATTAGATACCTTTATTTACAAGGTCCGCTATTTTTAATGCAACAGTCAAAGTCATTTCCAATATATAAAATCGTTTATTCTATTTGTGAGCATCCCTATCTTGGCTATCTCATTGAGCCACACATGGTCAAACTCAATCCGAACGGAACCTACTCACTACGATACCAACGTATATTTAGCAATACCGTAGATGCCTATGCCGCAGAATTGGATGAGTTAGATTACAAGCTGATCCGACTGCTCGACGATATCGAACAGACAAACCTCATCAAGAAATATTATAAAAAAGCAATCAGACCTGTAGATTTTTTCTCCAAAGTCTTTGACAAAAAGCTCTACGACCTGCTGCGACCCAAAATTGATGAAAAGATGATTCAATTTTTTGAGTCTATTGGGAATAAACCGCTCTTTATGATGAGCAAAGACGGTTACCCGGCAGACCAGGAAATTAAACCGGCAACGTCAGCTGCCTCTATCCTCTTCCACTTTCGCCGTAATGAGGAAGAGACACGTTACTTTCCAACCATAAAGTACGAGAATCAACGCTTGGAATTTATGTTTAAAAATGCCATTGTATTGACCAATGCACAGGCATGGCTACTCTTAAACAATACCTTATACTATTTCGATCAAGCGCTGGAAGGGAAAAAGCTTAGTCCCTTTCTCAATAAGCGATATATCTCTGTGGGGAGAAGTACCGAAAAAAAATATTTTGAAACTTTTGTCTGCGGATTGATTGAACGTTATCATGTTTATGCCGAAGGCTTTGAAATACAAACGCATCAACACCAGGCAATCCCATTGCTGCATTTAATTTATGTAGAAGATGGCGCATCGCAATTACAGTTGCAATTCAGATATGGCCCACATACATTTACTGCGGGAGCGGAAAATAAAGTGACTGTCCGGATGGAATATCATGAAGAGAAAGACTTATATATCTTCCATCGGGTCAAACGTTCTTTACAATGGGAAGAACAGCAGCACGAGAATTTAAAAGCCCTGGGACTGGAAGATCTGGACCGCCAACTTGGATTACTTGCACCATCTATCCAATTCGGAAAACGCATTTCAATATTTGACTGGATAAATAATCATCAGGAACAAATAAAAGCCTTGGGATTTGAAATCATACAAAACAGCGAACAGAAACGCTTTTTCATCGGACATACCTCATTGGACATCGCCATTGACGAAGATAATGACTGGTTTGATATCAGTGCCATTGCTAAATTCGGCCCCTACGAAATTCCTTTTATAAACTTACGAAACCATATTCTAAACAATATCAAAGAATTCACCCTACCTAATGGGGAAATCGCCATGATCCCTGAAGAATGGTTTGCACAATACAACCATCTCTTTCAGTTTTCTGCCGATAGACATGAACTTAAATTAAACAAAGTACATATCGGTCTGCTCTTTGAGATCAGCGAACATACCAAATTGGTCTTCAACCGTAAATTGCAAAATCTCGCGACGTTTGAGGAAATTGCCGATATTCCGGAACCAAAACATTTCAAAGGAAATCTTCGCCCCTATCAGAAGGCAGGCTATAACTGGTTTAACTTTCTAAAGCAGTATAAATTCGGTGGTTGTCTCGCAGATGACATGGGGTTGGGAAAGACCATACAGACTTTAGCCCTGTTGCAGCAACAAAAAGAGCAAATTACAGATCAGCAGGAAGTACACACCTCACTCCTGGTGTT
Organism: Sphingobacterium sp. UBA7625; assembly: GCF_002484085.1. Taxonomy (NCBI): domain Bacteria; kingdom Pseudomonadati; phylum Bacteroidota; class Sphingobacteriia; order Sphingobacteriales; family Sphingobacteriaceae; genus Sphingobacterium; species Sphingobacterium sp. UBA7625. The sequence goes on along the minus strand of NZ_DLJD01000051.1, from coordinate 272,757 downwards.
ACCAACATCACTCGTTTACAATTGGCAAAAGGAAGCACAGCAGTTTGCCCCACAACTCAAGATCCATTTGCATACCGGAAATAACCGTATTAAAGATGCCACACTATTTGCTAAGTATGACCTGGTAATTACAACTTATGGCATCGCACGTATTGATGAGGAAATACTGAGTGGCTTTTATTTCAATTACATAATCCTCGATGAAAGCCAGAATATTAAAAATCCGACCTCAAAATCATTTAAGGCCATAAAAAGTCTGAAGAGTAAAAATAAACTCGCATTAAGCGGGACTCCTGTTGAAAACTCTGTTTCTGATCTTTGGGCACAAATGCATTTTACCAATCCCGGTTTATTGGGAAGTTACACCTACTTTCAAAAAGAGTTTGTGCAGCCCATTGAAAAGAAAAAGGATGAAGAAAAAGCACAACGTCTTCAGGCGATTGTCAAACCGTTTATCTTAAGGCGTACAAAAGATCAGGTCGCAACAGAACTGCCCCCCAAAACAGAACAGGTACTGTACTGTGAAATGACCGATAAGCAATCGGAACTTTATGAAAAAGTCAAATCCGAATATCGCAACGCCATTCTCGACGGGCAATTGGACAACAAGCCAAAGTCAACCCAGATTGCCTTATTACAGGGATTGACAAAGCTTCGCCAGCTAGCCAATCATCCTAGAATGGTCGACGAGGACTTTGTTGGTGATTCGGGAAAATTTGACGCTGTCATAGAAACCCTTGAAATGGTGATGCAGCGAGGAAACAAGGTTCTTATTTTCTCCCAATTCGTCAAACAGCTTAATATCTTCAAACAATATTTTGATAAAAAAGGAACAAACTATGCCTACCTCGATGGCGGAACTAAAAACCGCGACGAAGCTGTTAGTCAGTTCCGTAAAAACAATAACACCAAACTTTTTTTGATATCAATCAAAGCCGGCGGTGTTGGTCTTAACCTGATCGAAGCAGACTATGTCTTTATATTGGATCCTTGGTGGAATCCCGCCGTAGAACAACAAGCGGTAGACCGTTCCCATCGCATTGGACAGACACGAAATGTATTTATTTACAAATTCATCAGCAAAGACACCGTCGAAGAGAAAATATTGGCGCTACAGAACCGGAAGAAATCTATTGCACAAACCCTTATTACAACTGAAGAAAGTTTTATAAAATCACTTTCTCAGGAAGATCTACACGAACTTTTGGCGTAATCCAGTCCAATCAATTTTTGTATTCGTTGATTTTCGACATATAAACCGAAGGACGGATACCCGTAACACGTGTAAAGATATTACTGAAGGACGACAGTTCATTGTAGCCAATCCGCATCGCAATTTCCAGGATGGAATAGGTATTTTCAGCCATCAGTTCCAAAGCCTTTGCAATGCGTATGGCTCTCAAAAAACGGATATAGCTAATCCCCATATCTTCCTTAAACAGCCGTGAAAGGGACCGGCTACTCATGCCAAACTGTGCCGCTACCTGTTCGATTGTAAAGGCCTGATCAATATTCGTATTTAGATACCGCGCTATACGCCGAAGCTTTTCATTCTTAGGATAGGGATGCTGCATAGGGAAAGCATCTATCGGCGGACTCATCTCCGGAATAATAGCCATCATCGCCCGCAATAGACAATACCTTGAATAGTTGTCTTTTTTACCGACCCCGCCTTCCCAATCCTGCGCAAACAAAAACATCTCCCGCATTAGATCATTGCTCAGAAATATGTTCGGCTCCAACAGAACAGGGTGAACTCCCGGCTGCTCTTTAAAGTAAAAACTATACAGGTGAATACGGGAACTGGAACTTTCCAGATGGTAGGCCGTATTTGCCGGTATCCACATATAAAACCGGCCCGGCAGATACCAATGCTTCATCGCAGTAAACACATGTATAATGCCACCGTCAGCATAAAGTAAGCGCGCTTTCCGATGTATATATTCACGCGGATCAATCCGATCTACATGCGTATGACACACATAAAAGTCGTTCCGGTCGTCATCTATAGCCACCAGTTGTTCCTGTTCCATAATTTAAAATTACACTTTTTTTACTATATGGCGCAAATGAACAAATATCCGTCCGACTATACAAAACTAAACCTCTACCTCCAGCAGTATCTTTGTGCAAAGTTTTCCTCCATGCTCAAGCCTATATATCCGGGCGACCCTGATTCAACAACAATTTGTCAGCCTTTTCTGAAATTGCCGTTCGAAGCACTGGGAGCCAATCATCCAAACCACAACCGGCAGATTTACTGGAGCGTAGATGGAAAAGCAATAAAATATTCATAAAAATAAGAATGGGTAAAGAAGAAAATAAAGACAGGACAAAAGGATTTAATAAAGTTTTAGTTGTATTTGCCGCGGTCCTGCTCCTTGCCGGAATCGGTATTTTGGGCAAACATCTGTTATTTACAAGTCAACACGTAACGACAAACGATGCTCAAGTTGATCAATATGTAACGCCAGTAGCAAGTCGAATATCAGGCTTTGTGAAGGAGGTCAGGTTTGAGGAAAATCAATATGTACATCGTGGAGACACGTTATTACGCATAGATGCCAGCGAGTATCAGACCAAAGTAGATATGGCGAATGCCGAACTTCGAAGTAGTCAACGGAATGCCGAAGTAATTGCCAAAAGCGCAAATGTCACCGCCAATAGCATTTCCGTCCAAAAAGCAAGATTAGAAGCAGCCAAAGTAAGTGTATGGCAAACTGAACAAGATTACAGGCGATTTAAAAATTTGTATGAAGCAGATGCTGCAACCAGACAACAATACGATAATGCCAAGGCAGCGTATGACATTTCTTTGGCTCAGCTCAATGCCATTCAGGAAGAATACAACTCGGCACGATTAAATACAAGCAAAGAAAAAGCTAGCGAACTACCTGCGAAGGCCAATATCGATATTAAAAAAGCAGCAAAAAACAATGCCGAAGTCTTCCTGTCCTATACCGTAGTGACGGCACCTTATGACGGCTTTGTTGGAAAAAGAACGATCCAACCGGGCCAATTTGTTAAAGAGGGACAGACTTTAGTCAATGTCGTCAGCGAAGAGAAATGGATTAATGCCAATTTTAGAGAAACACAGTTAGCGGACCTAAACGAAGGAACCGAAGTCACCATACAGGTGGACGCTTTTCCGAAATTACATTTGAAGGGAAAAATTCATTCCTTTTCTCCGGCATCAGGATCCAGATTTTCCGTCATACCCCAAGATAATGCAACCGGAAACTTCGTTAAAATCGAGCAGCGCATACCCATCAAAATTGTCTTTGCACCAAAACAGGATCTGACAAAACTACGTGCAGGAATGAACGTTGTGGTACATGCGGCCCACCAATCTTAATTATTCATGAGTTCAAACAAATCTTTATATTACAGCTGGGTTCCCGAATGGATTAAACTTCCCATGATGATGTTGGCCATGTTTCCACATCTCATGCTGATGTCCCTGTTTCATTCGAACACCGCTTTTACCGCTTCTACATTGGCAATCGAAATGGAAGATATTCAATATTTTCTTTCGTTGATGTATGGTGCTATTGTCGTAGCGCTGTTGATATTCCAACGGCTATTTGCCTTCTTTCGGGTAAGGACATATATCCTGCTGACCTGCACGGTATCCATCCTCATTTTATTGGCCATTTCTCTGACCAGAGATCCCTTCCTCATTGCGGTGCTCCGGGTGATCGAGGGTATTTTTTGTGTTCTTGAAGGCGCTTGTTTTCTTCCCTTGCTGATGATGCAGATCAGGCATTCCAAAAGCCGCACCATTGCCTATTTCTTCTTGTATACTTTTATGCTGACAGGCGGAACAATAACAACATCCCTCTTAAAAGAAAGTATTATGGATTATGGTTGGGAGGATATGATTCATGTTGTGCTCTATTGGCATTTGATGGTCATCGCGATTGCTTTACTACTTTTGAACAACAGGAGATTAAGCCGGAAATTCCCACTTTATCAATTGGATCTGGCCAGCTGTCTCTTTCTGCTGATTTCGTTAAGCTGTGGCTCATATGTGTTGATTTATGGTCGTAAATATTATTGGTTCGAACACAACACGATCACAATTAACCTCGCACTTTTCCTAATTTTCGGGGCTCTTTTTGTAATCAAACAACATCTCGTAAGAAGACCACTGTTTCATTTTGAAATTTTGAGCTATAAGAACGTTATTTTTGGCGTTTTCCTATTTTTTCTATTTTATCTGATCCGGAGCAGTCTCAATAATGTCTACGCTGTCATGTCCAATGTATGGCGGTGGCCTTGGCATTACGTTGTTGACATCCAATACATTAATGTAGTGGGGACCATAGTGGGAGTAAGTAGCTCAGGAATACTCTTATTGCGCGATGTATCACCGAAATACATCTTTGGACTGGGCTTCCTGGTGTTGACCACATCCTGCTTTTTGTTTGTCCCTACGTTCTATCCCGATACCACTGTTTGGGCAATAGGCCTGCCACTATTTCTCCAGGGAATCGGACAGGGCTGGCTTTTTACGCCACTTGTGATCTATATTCTAACAGGAGTTGCTCCACATCATGTGGGCAATGCAGGTTTAATGGGCACGACCGTTAGATTCTGGAGCACCAATATTGGCTTTGCGCTGATTCAAAACATCACTTACACCTTAAATCAAAAACATTTTATCCAGATCGAACAACACTTAAATACGAGCAATCCGATCACAGTCACCTATTGGAGCGCTTTGGTCGAAAAATACTTGGGAACATCCGGTGATCAATTGGCAACGAATCTTGCCAGTAAAAGTCTTCAGACAACAATTACCCAGCAAGCATCCCTGATCAGTAATATGGAGATCTTTACCTATCTCGGGATCTTGGGAGGAGCCATCACCTTAATCATTTTTCTATTTGCTCCCGCCAAGGCACTGTTTATGCGGTTGAGAATACCATATTTATAAAAAAAAGCCATTGCAACGAGTTTGCAACAGCTTTCCTATACGGTATATTTTTAGTCACTAGGCGTTAAACGCTAGAAGAGCCTTCTTTATACGCTCGATAACTTCGTTCTGACCGAGTAATTCAACGATTTGAAATACATCGGGACCAAACTTACCACCTACCAGCATAATCCGGAATGGCATCATCAATTCCCCCATCTTCATTCCTGAGTTCTGAATCGCTTCTTTAAAAAATGCCTCCAGCTCAACTGCTTTCCAATCTGAAAAGCCTTCAAATGACGGGATGATGTTTTCAAAAAATGCTGTCTTCTCCGCAGACCATTTTGGCTTTACGGAATTCAGATCGTATTCAACAGGCTGTACAAAAAAGAAAGCAGCTTGGCCCCAAAAATCTTCAACAAAAGTTAAACGCTCTTTGACCGCTGCCAATACGCGGTTTACATAACCTTCTTCTGCTTCTATTTGATGATGAGCCAGCACCTCCTTGATCTGAGGTAATAAAGAATCGCTCGAAGAACGTTTAATCCATTCGTGATTGAACCATTTTGCTTTCTCAAAATCAAATTTTGCTCCGGCTTTGCTAATGCGCTCGACGCTGAATTTTTGGATCAGCTCCTCCAACGAGAATAATTCCTGTTCAGTACCGTCATTCCAGCCCAATACACCAAGCATATTGACAAAAGCCTCAGGCAAGAAACCCATTTCACGGAACCCCTTTGTCGTATCACCAGATTTGGCATCCGTCCAGTTCATGGCATAAACAGGGAACCCCAAACGGTCACCATCACGTTTACTTAATTTTCCATTGCCATCAGGTTTAAGGATCAGCGGAAGATGCGCCCATTGCGGCATGCGCTCACCCCATCCCAGATATTCCCACAACAGAATATGGATCGGAGCAGAAGGCAACCATTCTTCACCACGGAAGACATGGGATATCTCCATTGCCTTATCATCCACAACAACAGCTAAATGATAAGTAGGCATTCCATCAGCTTTAAGCAATACCTTATCATCGACAAGGTTGGTATCAAAGGCAACTTTCCCACGGATCATATCCGTGAATGATACAGTTTCCTCCGTAGGGATCTTTATCCGGATGGTATGCGGTGTTCCCGCATCCAGTAATCGTTGTGTTTCAGCATCACTTAAGCTCAAAGAATTACGCAATTGCAACCTGTTTTCATGGCTATAACGGAAATTAGGCTGCAGCTTACGCTGCTCTTCCAATTCCTCAGCTGTATCGAATGCGTAATAAGCATATCCATTCTCGATCAACTGTTCTGCATATTTGCGGTAAGATGGTTTTCGTTCACTTTGACGGTAAGGGCCATATTGACCACCTTGCAACGGGCTTTCATCCGGAGTCAGGCCACACCAAGCTAAACATTCGTTGATATACTCCTCCGCTCCCGGGACAAAACGAGTTTGGTCCGTATCCTCGACACGTAAAATAAAATCTCCCTGATGCTGACGTGCATAGAGAAAATTAAACAAAGCTGTACGTACTCCTCCAAGGTGAAGACCACCAGTAGGACTCGGTGCAAAGCGCACTCTTACTCTTCTTTCTGAACTCATGCCGCAAAATTACCACAAAATTTTTGATTTGGATAACAGGATGACTTCTAAGGTAAAATAAAAGTGCATAAAACAGACATTTATTCATTAATTTGCAGCTGAGTACAAAATACGGAATCATGAAACCCTCTCAGATAAGCCAACAACGCTGGAAATTTATTTTGCTCATCTTTGCGGCGATCATTGCCATCGCATCCTTGGTTTATACCAATTATCTTGTCCGGAATCTCGCCCATGCCGAACGTTCCAAAGCCGAGGTATGGGCAATGAGCACCAAAAATATCATGACCATGCCCGATGTGGACGATGAATTCATTACATTCATCTATGCTGTCAGAGATAGTTTAAATCTACCTGCAATCATCACCGACGATAAAGACGATATTATTTTTTGGCGCAATCTGGATTCCACCAAGACCAATATCAAGCCAATCCATAATGACAGTGTTACAAAGCAGCTGGAATATGACCCAAATTATTTCCATAAACAGCTTGCCTTTATGAAAAAGAGTCATCCGCCCATTACTTTGGAATTGGAAAATGGTCAAAAATGGCATGTTTACTATAAAGACTCTTGGTTTTTACAGCAATTGCGTGTATTCCCCTATGTTCAGTTATCACTTATTGCCCTCTTCCTGATTATTGCTTATACCGTTTTCAATTCCATTCGAAAATCCGAGCAAAACCTTGTCTGGGTAGGGCTAACAAAAGAAGCCGCCCATCAATTGGGAACCCCCATATCTTCATTAATGGGCTGGCTGGAGCTGATTCGCATCAAATTTGACGCTGAGGAAGACGATACGCTGAATGAAATGGAAAATGATATTAAACGATTGGAGATCGTCGCCGATCGTTTTTCAAAAATAGGTTCAACACCTGTGCTGACCAATCACAACCTCTATGAGGTCATCAAAAATTACGTGGATTATTTCCGGATACGGACCAGTAATAAAATTACATTCGAATTAACGGGAGATACCCATGTAGAAGCCAAACTTAATATTCCACTTTTTGACTGGATTATCGAAAATTTATTGAAAAACGGCGTAAATGCAATTGGCACAGAAGGAAAGATAACTGTTAATATTTCAGAAAATATTGCGAAAGAAGAAATTTTTATAGACATTAGTGATACGGGCAAAGGAATTCCAAGATCAAATTTTGAATCTGTCTTCCAGCCGGGTTTTACAACACGTAAAAGAGGTTGGGGACTTGGCCTTAGCTTAACCAAACGAATGGTGCGGTATCATCAAGGACAAATCTTTGTTAAAGAATCTGAAATAGGTAAAGGAACAACTTTTCGAATAATCTTAAAAAGCAACTTAAAATATGAAGCCACTCAAATCTGACGAATATCCGGCAGTATATGCTCCTTATATTGAGACTGTAGTCGATAATGTATTAGATGTATTGGAAGAACAAACGCTCTCTTTTCCGGCATTTCTGGATACCATTCCAGAAGAAAGAGGTAATTTCAAATATGCCGAAGACAAATGGACAATTAAAGAAGTAGTCGGTCATGTTATTGACAATGAGCGCATCATGGCTTACCGTGCCTTGCGATTTTCACGCAACGATCTGAAAGAGCTGGCCGGTTATGATCAGGACTACTTTATTCAACACTCCCGTTACAATGACCGTACATTGGAAAGCCTAAGCAAAGAGTTTACTTATCTGCGTAAGGCCAACCTCATGCTGTTCAACAGTTTCAACGATGCTGAGTTAGAACGCAAAGGCATGGCCTCAGAGCGACTGACCAGTGTCAAAGCATTATTATATGTGATTGCTGGACATCTTAACCATCACCGCATTATAATTCAGGAACGTTATTTAAACTCAGACGATGTCAAAAATTTGGTTTCAGCCTTACAACATTGAGGAAATAAATGTCTTTTTCAATAAATACCTATCCGGTTTATTGGAAATCAGCGCGACCGAAATTGATGACAACAGCATTACGGCAACCATGCCCGTCACAGATAATGTGAAACAACCTCATGGTATCCTACATGGTGGTGCATCGGTGGTACTCGCAGAATCGTTAGGCAGCATTGCATCTAATTTAGTCGTCGACCCAGATAAATATCGCGGTGTAGGGCTCGAAGTCAATGCAAATCATATCCGGCCGGTAAGCAGCGGAATCATTACGGCAAAATGCAGCCCAATTCACATTGGTCGATCGACACATATCTGGGAGATAAAAATGTATGATCGCTTCGATAAGCTGAATTGTATCTCAAGACTTACAGTAGCTATCGTGCCCAAATAAGACCGAGTTTGCTAACTCGATTTATTAGCACCATGTAATTCGAAATCAACAATATTAACAAGCAAAGAAGAATAATTTTAACAATTTATTCTTCTTTTTTTTGCCAAATAATTATCAAAATCCCGCTTTATTTATTTCCGATATTCAAGAAAATTAAGTAGTCTTGTAAGATGGATATTTTAAAAATCAACAAAAATAGCATGCAATCGTTTGCCTAAAGCTATTTTGTACTGATTGACAAATCCGTGAACGATAACTTAACTAAATATATAAAATAAAACATGACCACTAATCCTAACGTTGGTAAAACAGCTTTTCGCCCTATGGCCATTTGCTGTGGATTATTTTTTATCCTCGGTTTTATTACCTGGGCAAACGGAACGTTAATTCCGTTCTTAAAGATTGCTTGTAATTTAGAAACAGATTTACAGGCATTTTTTGTAACCTTCGCATCCTATATTGCTTATTTTTTTCTGGCACTTCCAAGTTCAGTTATTATAAAAAAAATAGGCTTCCAAAATGGCTTAGTAGTCAGTCTTGTTATATTAGGTTTGGGATCCTTGATTTTCATCCCTGCGGCCGATAGCAGAAGTTATGGGTTATTTTTAACGGGGATATTTATTCAGGGATCGGGTATGGCCCTACTTCAAACTGCTGTTAATCCTTATTTGAGTATTATTGGCCCAATAGATAGTGCTGCACAACGGATCTCGATAGCAGGATTCTTTAATAAATCCGCAGGAATTATTGTACCGATATTATTTGGAACACTATTTTTGAAAGACGCACAAAATGTAACGGCTAAATTAGAAGCTACAGTAGATCTAGTGCAAAAAAATGCCATTTTGGATGACCTCCTCCAACGCGTTCACACGCCTTACATCTCCCTGGCTGTAATCTTTGTTGCATTCGCAATTTTCTTGAAATTCACACATCTTCCAGAAGTCGACGTTGATGCAGAAGAAGAAAGTGGAGAAGAAAATGGCAATGTCATAGCGAAAAAAACGTCGATCTTTCAATTTCCACACCTCTTCTTAGGAGCACTGGCCATTTTCTTCTGTGTTGCGGTTGAAGTAATGGCAGGGGATATCATTGGTGTCTACGCACGGGAGCTAAAAGTAGATCCGTTCTTTACAACATACGCCACAGCTTTTACACTTTCGTGTATGCTGATCGGGTACATTATCGGTATCATCTCGATTCCTAAATATGTATCTCAACAGATGGCACTACGAATCTGTACCATTATAGGAATTACATTTACGCTTATATCTGTTTTTACAACCGGAACCACATCATTTGTCTTTGTTGCTTTATTAGGAATTGCAAACTCTTTAATGTGGCCAGCAATTTTCCCATTAGGAATCAAAGGGCTAGGAAAATTCACAAAAACCGGATCGGCCATCATGATCATGGGAATCGCAGGTGGTGCGATTTGGCCATTAGTCTATGGTTATTTAAAAGATCATTTGCATATTGATTTTCAACATGCATTTCTTTATGCCATGATTCCCGGATATTTATATATCATGTACTTTTCAATAGCAGGTCATAAAATTGGAAAAAAAGCGTAAGAAAAGTACCGAAGAATTTCACAAAAAAGGGCNNGCCCTTTTTTGTGAAATTCTTCCTATTTTTAAAAGATAAATCCAAGTTCAGTTGCAGCACGGATTTACTCGATTACAGACTATGCGACATGCTTTATACGAACTAAAAAAGCATTAGCCATTAATTAGCAAAATTCTATATTCATAAATCACCGGGCTAATTGGCCCAAAAAGTAATTATCGAACAAATGAAAAAGAAATTCTTTGCCATTGCATTTGCAGCAGCCTTAATGTTTACTGCCAATGAATCCTATGCCCAGTTAAAATTTCCGGCAGCAAGTAGTGCCCAAACAGTTACACAGGGATTAGGGATTGAAAATGTAACCCTTAACTACAGCCGTCCGAGCATGAACGGCCGTAAGATCTTTGGTGACCTTGTACCTTACAATGAGGTATGGCGTACAGGTGCCAATACCAATACAACCTTGACCTTTGAAGGTGATGTTACAATCAACGGAAATAAACTCGCTGCAGGAACCTATGCATTATTCACCATCCCTAACAAGAACGAGTGGACTGTAATTATCAGCAAGAATATCAAACAATGGGGTGCCTACACTTATAATCAGTCCGAAGATGCACTTCGTTTCAATGTTAAGCCACAGAATTTAAGTAGTCCGGTTGAAACATTTACGATCTCTTTCGACAATGTCACACCAACAGATGCCATATTAAGTCTTGCATGGGAGAAAACAGCAATAAAAGTAGCGCTTAAAGTCAATCAACAGGCAAAAATCATCGCCTCCATAGAGGAAGCAATGAAAGGTGAGAAAAAACCTTATTTCGCTGCTGCCCAATATTATTTCAACAATAATATAGACGAGAAGAAAGCATTAGCTTGGTTTGACGAAGCCGCGAAAGCACAGCCTAAAGCAGCCCATGTATTGTACTGGAAGGCGAAAGCGCAGCTCAAAGCCGGCGATAAGAAAGGTGCCATAGAAACGGCTACGAAAGGAGTTGAAGTCGCTACGGAGGGTAAAAATAGCGAATACATCAAATTGAATACGCAGATTATCAATGCGGCAAAAAAATAAGCAGTGATAACCAGAAGCAAAGCGGGGGGATCCAAAAGATTGGATACCCCCGCTTTTTGTTAATTTCATTCGTGTCCCCCAGCCTCTCCCTTTATTCAATCGGCAGCGAGTTCGCTTTACTCTTGGCCAACTTCATTTTTATAACTCATCTTTCAGCAGTTGTTCCAATTCCTCAGGCGAAACATTCATATTCACATTGCCGTCCTTTGCAAAAGATATCTCTCCGGTTTCTTCGGAGACAATGACCGCTATGGCGTCGGAAATTTCTGTCACCCCGATCGCCGCACGATGCCGCAACCCAAATTGTAGCGGTAAATCCTCACTATCCGAAAGTGGCAATACACAGGAAGCCGTCATAATTTTAAAATCGACAATCACTACTGCACCATCATGCAAGGGGCTATTTTTATGGAAGATGCTCTCGATTAGTCGTTTCGAAATATGAGCGTCAATATATTCGCCGCTGCTCTGGTAATATTCCTCATCAAAATATTTTGAGAAAACCAATAGCGCCCCGGTGCGTGTACGCGACATGCTTCTACAAGCCTCCACAACTGGCCTTAAATCCTCGGTCAGATCCTTCTGTATAGCTTTTTTATTTCCTAAAAAAGACCAGAAAACCTTCTTTCGTTTCATCGATATATTCTTGCCCACATGGAGCAAAAAGCGCCTGATTTCCTGCTGGAATACCACGATAAGCGCAATGGAACCTACAGATATAAATCCCCCGAATATTTCGGTCAATAGACGCATGTGCATCTGTTTGACGACAATATAAACCCCATAAAATAAGGCCACCCCGATCAAAATATTCACCGCAATGGTACCCCGAATCAGACTATAGATATAGTAGATAATAATCGCGACCAATATAATATCGATAACGTCCAATAGGCGAAAGCCACTAAACAAGCTATAATCGATTCCATCCATATATGCAAGTTAAAAAAAAATAGATATTATTCGTATTTTTACCCTATAACATATAGTAAAAATGACTAGACTTTCAGTAAATATCAATAAAATCGCAACACTCAGAAATTCAAGAGGAGGCAATAATCCTAATCTTGTGGCTGCTGCATTAGCCTGCGAACGTTTTGGAGCGCAGGGCATCACTGTCCACCCAAGACCGGACGAAAGGCATATCCGCTATCAGGATGTATTTGACTTAAAAGCTGAAATTCAGACCGAACTCAATATCGAAGGCAATTGCCAGGAACAGAAATTCATTGATCTTGTCCTCGCCAATAAGCCCGCACAAGTCACCTTGGTGCCGGATGCTGAAGGACAGTTGACCTCCAATCATGGTTGGGATACGATCAAAAACAAAGCCTACTTAAAGGATATGTGCCAATTGTTCAAAGATGCCGGTATACGTGTTTCGATCTTTGTGGACCCAGTTGAGGAGATGGTCGAGGCAGCAGCTGAAACAGGTACGGATCGTATCGAATTATACACAGAAGGCTTCGCCAGCGAATATGGTTTTGATAAAGATGCGGCCATCAGCCCCTATTTCAGAGCTGCACTGAAAGCACGTGAAGTTGGATTAGGTCTGAATGCCGGTCATGACCTGGATTTAAACAACCTCCAGTATTTTAATCAGCATATACCCGAATTACTGGAAGTCAGCATTGGCCATGCCTTAATTTCAGACGCGCTATACCTCGGACTTGAAGAAACAATCAAACGCTATCTGGCCTGCTTAAAATAAACGATACGAGGAAGGCTGGCTACACTGTTTAAGCACAGCTAAAGTACATGTCGCTAAAGGTACCTGATAAATAAGTACATCTCTACTGGGGGGAGCGTTCCGGTTAGCGCCAGGATTTTGTCCAAACAGCCGGGTACCGTAAGCCACAGTTGCATCTCCTCGCAAAAAACAAGACTAAAGAGGGGTTCCAGAATAAGGAAAAAACAAATAGAAAAAGGCTTTNNAAAGCCTTTTTCTATTTGTTTTAAATCCACCATCAAAAGAAGATGAACTTCTTATGAAAGGATTAATGAATTCCCTTAAATATACGGTTCCAGCGAATTTTAGAAAAGCCCGAACCGATTTCATCCCAGCTCATCCAGGTGAATAATGCCTTACCCACAATATGGTCTTCAGGAACAAAGCCCCATCCTCTTGAATCCAGAGAATTGTGGCGGTTATCCCCCATCATCCAGAAATAATCCATTTTAAAAGTGTAGCTATCCGCTTTGACATCATTGATATAAATCCCGTCAGCCCGTTTCTCCAATTTATTATTTTCATAAACGTGAATTGCACGTTCATAAATTGGTAGTGTTTGCGCGTTCAGCGCAACCGTCCAGCCTTTTTTAGGAATGAGTATTGGACCGAAGTTATCAAAATCCCACTTATACTGAGGGTCATATGGATAGGCACCTTCCCCAACTGGACTTCTTCTGATTTCTTTTACATTTGACCAGGATTTCACCAATGCCAGCTCGTCCTTTGTCATAAACAGTTGATAAACCCCGGGCTGTTGATCCGAGCCTACGGCCTCTATTCTCAATTCCCGTAGACGATCCATGTTCAATGGAGTTCCGTCGGTCAGCACCAGATAATCCAATTGACTTTCAGGCGGATCAAATCCAGGTTGGTCATTGACAAAGAGTTTTGCATCCTTCATTGAGATCTTATCTCCCGGCAAACCCACACAACGTTTGATATAATTTTCACGTTTGTCTATTGGGCGGGCCTGAATCGTAAATTGCGCATTCACTGTTTGCCAGCCATATGCCCTTACCAGGTCATAGTAACTGGCATTCTGATTTTCTAGGGCCACTGTGTCCCCTGCAGGGAAATTAAAGACAACAACATCATTTCGTTCGATCTTTTGAAAACCCGGCAGACGTTTGTAAGGCAGCTCGATAAGCTCAGAGTAGGCTTTACCGCCAGTTATTGGCATGGTATGATGCGCAAAAGGAAATGCTATTGGCGTATTAGGTACACGAGGTCCATAGTTCAATTTACTCACAAATAGAAAATCACCGATCAATAAAGTACGTTCCATTGATCCGGTAGGGATCATGTAAGCTTCAATTAAAAATCCACGAATAAGCGATGCGGCAACAGTTGCAAACACAATGGCGTCAGCCCATTCACGTACCATAGATTTTTTATACGGATATTTAATCTTGTATTCCCTATAGGACTCCTGCTCAATTTCTGCGCGCTTTTCCTCAGTCAATTCAACACCTTCCTGTGCGGCGGTCTTCAGATTTTTCGCATACAAGCCATTTAGAAAACGTACGTTATTATCTTTTGCCCACATTGGCAGTACAATAAACGGCACCAAAACAGCTGCCGCATTTTCCCAGAAACGACGCTTGCCAAAACAATGGATAAAGTCGAGGTACAGGTTATAGAAAACAAAAATATTAACAATCGGAATCAGCAATAAGATCACCCACCAGGTTGGGCGCCCCGTTAATTTGGCTTGAATATATTGACTATAAAAAGGTACGATTGCTTCCCAGCCTTTTCTGCCAGCTTTAACAAACAATTGCCACAATCCATATCCTGCTATTGCCGTTAAAACCGCAAAGATAATTAACCACATAATCTATTAATTAGTACTATTTATTAAAATCGAAAATTTCCGTCACTTGATAAAATCCCTTTTTACCGTTCAGCCACTCAGCAGCAACTACTGCTCCCAAAGCAAAGCCGTCACGGCTATGTGCAGTGTGCTTAAATTCTATTTGATCGACTTCGGAACTGTACAATACGGTATGTGTACCCGGGACTTCTTCAATGCGATGGCTCTCTATGAGAAGTTCTTGTGGTTTAGGAATAATTTCATCCTGCTCCCCCACAACGGTGTTGACCCAGTTTGTCTTCACATCACTGTGGTCCAAGATACCTTCTGCTATGGTAATCGCTGTACCACTCGGTGCATCCAATTTGTGGATATGGTGAATTTCTTCAACCTGAACATCATATTGTTTATAAGGCTGTAAAGCCTGTGCCAACATACGGTTAATATGGAAAAATACATTCACGCCGATCGAAAAATTTGAACCATATAAAATAGTTCCATCTAAGTCCAAACATTTTTCTCTGACACTTTCCAGTTGATCGTACCAGCCCGTTGTCCCTACGACAATCGGCACACCAGCTTCCAGACAAAGATTCATATTATCCAGAGCAGCAGATGGCACACTAAAGTCGATCGCTACATCAGCTCCCTTAATATCATCAACTGTCAGGCTGGGACGATTATTTTCATCCACAACTAAAAAAATCTGATGGCCTCTTTTCAGTGCATACCTTTCGATAATCTGCCCCATTTTGCCATATCCCAAGAGAATGATGTTCATATATCTAGAAAATAAAGTATAGTTTATTTTTAAAATTAAAAAATTCCAGTGAAAAACAGACACAAAACCGTGGTTAACAACGATTTTTTATTAAAAGTGTCCCTATTCAAAGACCAATAAAGACATTAAATTGCCATCCAACGGCGCTTCATACGGACTGCGGCCCGCAGTTTTAATTGAATTTCATGGACAACTTTAATCCAACAGTAGGTTTAAAAGTAAACGAACCAGATGCAAGACTCGCATCCATTAATGTAGGTCCAATGGAAAAAGCCGTCTTTTTGGGCTTATCATCGCCGATGCTCCAGCGATATTTTAGCATCGAATCGATATAAGCTTCGGCGACGTTCAATCCATACACACCGAGAGTGAGTAATACCATCAGATCCCGGTCTCGCCTTGCATTATCCTTTGCACGAATAATTGTTTCTGTTGGACGGCCCTGATAAAAGGGATCCTCCGCCGATCCGTCTTCCCTCGCTTTTAGCACCCCCAGAAGTTCTTTGTAATATTTATTATTAAAATCGAAGACGAGCACTGTAGTCGCCAATCCGCCATAGATCGCAGGAACTTTTATCCACCATACACCACCGTTGGTATACTGCCCCCAACCGGGAAGTACCAAAGAACGCTTCCAGGCCTGTTTATTCTTTGCTTCAATCGCTAAACGCGTAGAATCTTTAAATACGACCTTCTCCTTCGCTTTGGCTTCCTCCTTTTCACGCTTTTTACGTTCTTTTCGGGATTCCTTTTTTACTGTATCCTGCGCTGACTTTGGTTTCAAACTTTCTGTTTTGAGCGTTTGAACCGGTTTTTTGGAAATTGTATCGACAGTCTGTCCATGCACGATGAGTACAGCAAATAAGGCAAAGAACAAACTTATTAACTTGGTCATATTACCAATCTAAAAGTTCAAGAATACGGCTCAGGTCGTCCTCGGATTCAAAAGGAATCTCAATAGCCCCCTTGCCTTTGGTGCTCTTTAAATTCAATTTGACTCTTGACGAAAATTTCGAAGCCAGATCATCTTCAATTTTCTGTAACTGAAAGGACATTGGAGTTTTGTCCTTACCCGCTTTTTTCTTGCCCCCTTTTTGAAGCTCACGAACCAGCTCTTCAGCTTTTCTAACCGAAAGACCTTGGTCGATGATCAATTTAAAGATATAGAGCTGCTTATCTACTTCTGCAATATTGATCAACGCGCGTGCATGCCCCATAGTCAGAGCGCCATCACGTATGGCAGCTTGAATGACCGGTGGAAGTTTTAATAAGCGCAAATAATTCGTTACTGTCGAGCGGTTTTTGCTGACACGCTCGCCCAATTCCTCCTGCTTCAAATTACATTCCTCGATCATGCGCTGGAAGCTTAAAGCCACTTCGATAGCATTTAAGTTTTCACGTTGGATGTTCTCGATCAAAGCCATTTCCAACATCTGCTGATCATTGGCCGTACGGATATAGGCAGGAATCTCAGTTATGCCCGCCAGTCTTGACGCCCGAAGACGCCGTTCCCCAGAGATCAACTGGTAGTTTCCGTCCGAAATCTTTCGTACGGTAATCGGCTGGATTAACCCTTGTAAGGTAATGGATTCAGCTAATTCCTGTAACGCGACCGGGTCAAATTCCGTACGAGGTTGAAACGGGTTCACCGATATCTCCTCTACCCGGACGTGGCTGATACTGCCATTTTCTTTTGTTGTATTTGCTGTAGAGGGCGTCACTAGAGGAGCCTCCTCTACTTGCTGATTATTTTTAGCAGGAGCTTCTACACTATCATTTAATAGCGCACCTAAACCTCTTCCCAGTCCTGTTTTACGCTGATGTGCTGCCATATTATGCGGTTACTGTTGTATTCATTTCATTAAAATGCCCGTTTTTCTGCAATATTTCACGCGCCAGATTCAAATAGTTGATCGCACCTTTACAGGAAGCGTCGTGCATGATAACAGAAATACCGAAACTAGGAGCTTCACTTAAACGGGTATTACGTTGAATGATGGTATCAAAAACTAAATCCGTAAAATGCGTTTTCACTTCTTCAACAACTTGATTGGAAAGCCTTAAACGCACATCATACATCGTCAATAAGATACCCTCAATCTCCAAACTAGTATTTAAACGGTTCTGAACAATTTTAATTGTGTTCAGCAATTTTCCCAGCCCCTCCAATGCAAAATACTCACATTGAACCGGTATGATTACTGAATCGGATGCTGACAGGGCATTAATGGTAATTAATCCCAATGAAGGTGAGCAGTCAATGATAACAAAATCATAATCATTTTTTACCTGATCCAAGATCTTTTTCATCTTGTACTCCCGCTCGTGCATATTGATCATTTCAATCTCCGCACCTACCAGGTCAATATGAGCCGGTAAAAGATCAAGATTAGGCGTTTCAGTAGACTGAATAGCGTCTCTTGGGTTCAGATCATTGACCAAACATTCATATATACTTTCATTGATCGTACGAGGGTCAAAACCAATCCCAGAAGTAGAGTTTGCTTGAGGATCCGCATCCACCAACAATGTTTTATATTCTAAAACCGCCAAACTAGCCGCCAAGTTAATTGACGTTGTGGTTTTTCCGACCCCACCCTTTTGGTTTGCGATTGCGATTACTTTTCCCATCTTGAATGAAAACCTTTCTTTATTAAAATGTCATTTTACACTACATTTCACTTTCCTGAAGATCAATTTGTCCAAATATTTACGCTAAATTTAAATTAGCCTAACAAATTCAGCATATTTCGTACTTTTGATTGATCAAAAGCACATATCCTCAGGATGCTAAGATACAAAAAATCAAGATATGTATCCACTTTGAAATAGTGCTTTTTATAAGTATCAACAACACAATGATTTTAATAATATCCGGAACAAACCGTCCTCATAGTAAGACGTTAAAAATAGCAAAATGCTACCAACGGCTACTTCATCGTAAATCCGTTGAAAACGAGATCCTTTCGCTATCAGATCTCCCTGCAAATATTTTAGAAACAGACCTTTACGGAAAAAGAAGTTCCGCTTTTGAACCGATCCAGCAAAAGGTCAGCCAAGCCGATATGTTTATTTTTGTCGCCCCTGAATACAACGGAAGCATCCCCGGTGCGCTCAAACTTTTTATTGACTGCTGCACTTTCCCGATCAGTTTTTACCACAAAAAAGTTGCGTTGGTAGGATTATCTTCCGGAAGATATGGCAACCTACGCGGGATAGATCATCTCACCGGAATATGTCACTACCTCAGAATGCATGTCCTCCCGCTCAAGATATTCCTCCCCAATGTGCAGCAGGAACTGAACGAAAACGGGGAATTATTTAAAGAAGACACACTCCAGTTTATCAACGAACAGATTGAGGAAATTATACGGTTTTAATCCATCATTGCAGGTATTCGCCGTGGAGAGTACCCCAACAGGCACATTGGAGCTTTTCATATATCTTACGTGCAACAATTCGGACCATCTGCCAAGACAAGAATATACAGGTAACCGAATCGCAAAAAAAGAAGCCTTCGACACAGCGAAGGCTTCAAATCCCCTATCTAAAATAGGAATAGCTAAAAAAACTAATACCCAAACAATTCTTTTAAGTCAAGTTTTTTTACTTCGCCCAATTTGGCAAGATCTTCCGATTTAAGGCTATCTTCTTTCGCTACAATACAGTATACGTAAGGTTTTTGGCTCATTTCATTCTTGTGGAACATACTTAAGTCGCCATAAGTCAGCTTAGGCGCCTGTTCATAGACAGCTTTACGGATATCTGTTGTATTACCCAAGCGTTGAGCCGCCAGATAGCTACTTAAAATAGATGCGTTCAGCACCCGCTCACTGGCGATGGACTTCTGTAAACTCACTTTAGCAATATCCAGCCCTTTCGCACTTTCAGGCAGCACATCCAATAATTCATTCATACCTTTGATCGCTTCATTGAATTTATCGGCCTGTGTCCCTACATAAGCACCTACTGTATAATGATTTTCTTTTTTATAGGGCTGTCCATAGAATGCGTAAGTAGAATAGGCCAGCGCTTTTGATTCACGAATGGTCTGAAAGACAATACTTCCCATGCCACCTCCAAAATAATTATTGAACAACGACACTGTTGGTGTTAATGGGTTCGAATACTGGCCGGATGTTCTATACCAGAATACTTCGGCTTGCTTCATATCAAAATCAGCAAATAGCACCTGATTTTTAGTCGTTGGCAGCTCAGTAAACACCAAACCTTTTGCACCCTTCACGTAGTCACCCGTGCCCTGTTTCAATGGTTTTGCCTTTGCCACAAATTCACTGGCGCTCAACGGCCCGAAATAAAGCATGGTGTGCTTCATATTGGCCAGATCATGCAGTGCGTTCACCAAATCTTCCGCCTTCAACGCATCCAGTTCCGCATCTGTAAACACATTATTGAACGGATTTTTGGCTCCGTATTTTGCATACGATTTTAACCCCTCCATGATAGCCCCTTTATTTTCCTTTGCATTGGCTCTGGACTTCTTAAGACGCGTAATATACATTTTGAAAGCTTCCTGATCAGAAACACAATTGCGCAATAAGTCCTGAATTAAAGATTGTGTAGCGATAAAATTCGAGTTTAAACCCGAAATTGAAACCAATGTCTCCTCGTTTCCGGCAGACACCGAAAAATCAGACGCCAATTGATAAAAATCCTTACTGAATTGCTCACTGGATTTATCTTTTGTACCCAAAAACTCCAGGTAACCTGCTGCCAGCGAAAGTAATTTATTATTCCATTTACCTACATCAAAACGATAGGACAGCGAGAATAGTTCGTTATCATTATTCTTCACCGCAAGCACAGGCAGGCCATTTGCGGTAGCTTTCTGAACATCTTTATTATAGTCTACCCATACCGGCTGGATTTTATCCTCAGGCATTGCTTCCACTGCCTTCAGAAAATCAGATTGATCGTCACGATTGACAGTGACTGGTGTAATTTCCGGCTTCACAACCTTAACGACATTATTGTCTACCCCTTTGCGTTTATAAACAACAACATAATTATTATCGTTTAGATATTTATTGGCAAAATCGACGATATCCTGTTTTGTAATCTTATTTAGTCCGTCAGAATAACTAACTACCGACGCCCAGTCCTGACCTGATGTGAAAGCATCCATCAAAGCTTCAGCACGGTCACCGTAACTTTCATGCTGTTTGATCTCATCTTTTTTTGCATTATTGACAATCGCACCTATCAGGTCATCCGAAAACTCACCTTTTCGCAATTTGTCCAGTTCTTTAAGCAATAACTGCTGCACCTCCTCCAGGCGCTGTCCCTGACTTGGATTCCCCTGAAGGATCAATAAGGAATAATCTTTTAATACATAAGGAAAGGCCCCCGCGCCCAATAATTTCTGGTTCTTTACCAAATCCAGATCGATCAGACCGGCGGAACCGTTCGTCAGAATCTGACTCATCAGATTTAATAGTTGTGCATCTTTGGTCGCCGCCCCGGGGAAACGGAATCCCATAAACATAAATTCCGCATCCGGCCCTTTGACCTCGCGAACAATCGGGCTTAAAATAGGTTTCTCAGGATCAAAAGTATATGGCGGTACTTCTTTTGGCTGCATAAAAGCAAAACTCTTATCGACCTTTTTGACGACCTCTGTAGGCTCAAAATCACCGGACATGATCACCCCCATATTATTGGGCACATAATAGGTATTAAAATATTCACGGATTGCTTTTAATGAGGGGTTTTTCAGATGTTCCACAGTACCGATGGTAGTCTGCTTTCCGTAGTTATTATTTGGGAATGCGGCTTCAAACATAGCCTCAACAGCCTTTCGGCTATCTTTATCCAATCCGATATTTTTCTCTTCATATACTGCCTCGAGCTCCGTATGGAACAGACGCAGTATCGGGTTTCTAAAACGTTCAGCCTGTACAGCAAGATATTTATTCATTACATTACTTGGAATCTGCTCCTGGTATACCGTCTGTTCAAATGAGGTAAACGCATTTGTTCCTTCGGCCCCCATGGATGCCATCAGCTTATCGTACTCATTTGCGATTGCATACTTTGCAGCTTCACCGGACACGCGGTCAATTTCCTTGTATATTGCTTTCCGCTGTGTCTCATCAGTCGTACCGTTGTACTTTTCATAGAGCGCGTCAATCTCATCCAATAAAGGCTTTTCTTTCGCCCAATCTTTGGATCCAAATTTATCTGTCCCCTTGAAGAGCATATGCTCCAAATAATGCGCCAAACCAGTATGATCCTTGGGATCGGTTTTACTTCCTGCTTTTGTAGCGATGTAGGTCTGGATACGTGGCTCCTTTTTGGTCGGACTTAGAATAACGGTTAGGCCATTTTTAAGTTTATAGAATCTTGAATGAGTGGGGTCATTGGTCACATACTTGTAGGCGTACCCACCCTCAGAAGCTTCTTTCCATTCAAATTTGGCATTTTGGGCAAACAGAGCTCCCCCCGCTGTTGTAAGAGCAAACGTTACAGCGGTAATTTTAAATAGATTTTTAATCATATTTCCTTTTTCTTTTCAACTCAAACTTAGATAAATTGCTGTGGATATGCAATATTATCACGAACATCTAAAAACAATTATTACGCTCCGCTGTTGTTGTACGTGTTTCTTTGTCGCTGAGAAGCGTCAATTTATACTCCGTAATTTAACCAACTGTTAAAGGAAAATTGCTACAATGATTTATCATTCTTACTTTTGCAAAAATTTTAAAAAACGCTAACGTTTTAATTCATGAGATCAAGCATACTTGTTTTTGTGATCTTCGCGCTTCTTTCCTTTCGTACAAATGCGCAGGTCACCCCCAGAATAGAAAATCAGAAAGACACATTAAATAGCCGTACACCGGCAAAAACTAGACTAATATTTCAGCTTGAACATGAAAGTGGTGGTGAACTCAAATTCAATGAACGCTCCAAAGAGACCCTTGCAGATTCTTACTATAGCGGACTTAACTTTCGGGTTGGCTTCCAGACACAGTTCCAAGATTCATTGAAGAGCATTTACAACGAGATATACAATTACCCCATTTATGGGGTAGGAATTTATAGCAGTACTTTTGGCCAGGAACATCTTGGCCGGCCTTTCGCATTCTATGGCTTTGTCGCGATCCCTATAAAACCGAAAGTCAATAGCAAGTGGAACTTCAACTATCGGATCGCACTAGGCCTCTCCGGACGGTTCAATCCATATAATGAAGAGGACAACCCTTTCAATCTATTAATAGGAAGTAAAAACAATGTATTTATTGACTTAGGACTTCAGGCCAATTACCGTCTAAGTCAAAAATTCCAAGTTGGTGCAGGTATTGCGTTCCATCATTTCAGCAATGGCGCCCTAGCACTGCCGAATACAGGCATAAACCTGCTCCCTTTAAGTCTTTCTGTTTCGTATACACCAACAAGCAGGCCTTTCGACTACAGGAAAACTAGTGTTCCAAAAATGGAAGAAACAGAAGAACTACATTTCAATTACGCTTTTGGATTCAAACAGATCGATCGGGAGCATGACAGTCAATATTTTAAATCAACCTTGGGAGCTTATTATAGCAGGCATTTGGGATACAAATGGCGTCTTGGCGCTGGAATGGATGCTTTTTATTCAGCAAGCGGAAACGACGAGAAAATCGCAGGTGACAAAGCAGGGAGCTTTGGAGCATTGTTTTCCTATGGCCCTGCGTTCTACATTGACCATGTGTTAAATTCCAGGCTATATATCAATGGAAATGTCGGTGTATATTTACACCGTAATAAATTCAATGGTGAAAGCACACCTGTCTATCTAAGGGCAGGTGTACGCTATAAAGTGTACAAAGATTTCTTTGCTGGAGTTTCCATTAAAGCACATGGCGGTAAAGCAGATTTTATCGAATGGACAACAGGGTATGGATTTAAGCTGGGTAAGAAACGGGCAAATCCAGCCAGCAATTAACAGTTGTTAAAGGAAACTGACAACGTGTTAAAAAAATAAAGGACATTGTAAATATCCCTTAGATTGCATAAAAAAAGCGTTCATAAGAACGCTTTTTTTATTGTGGGGATTACTGGGTTCGAACCAGTGACCCCTACCTTGTCGAGGTAGTGCTCTAAACCAGCTGAGCTAAGCCTCCGTTTTGGATTGGTGGAGAATACTGGATTCGAACCAGTGACCCTCTGCTTGTAAGGCAGATGCTCTGAACCAGCTGAGCTAATTCTCCGTCTTTGTATGGTGGAGGCTACTGGATTCGAACCAGTGACCCTCTGCTTGTAAGGCAGATGCTCTGAACCAGCTGAGCTAAGCCTCCATACTTTTTTAAAGAACGCCGTTCCCTAATTGCGTGTGCAAATATAGCTTAAAAATTCTATTCTCAAAATTATTTTCGAAGATTTTCTACATCAAAAACCGCAACAAGCTAAGAAACACCCATATAATTTTCACAGAAATTAATCATAAAACTTCCACGAAATACCAAATCTAAAGTTTGCTGTATTCATCGGATAACGTCTAACAGTATAATAGCCATTCGGATAAAAATTTTGGTTTAGGAAATTATAACTTAAAAACATATTGACCCGCTGTATATTTGCAGTGATCCATAAGTCCATAATCGGATAAGTCGAAAATTCGATCTGCTGATAAGCGTTATAAAACTGTCCCGTCCCTATCGAATAATTCGGATTGGCATAAGGCGTATTAAATTTAGCATCAATACCAATACTATAGTCAATCACTTTATAAAAGAGATTACTGTAGTAAAGACTGTGCCAAGTATAAAGTTCGGGAACCGCCAGTATATTCTGCTGATCCGTCTTTTGATAAACCACCAGATTGTCCAGGGTAAAATGATTAAGCTTAAACTTCTGCCCCACACTTACCTTCAGCAAATTAGCGTTATCCAATTGCGCAGGATTGATCCACTTATCTTTCTTCCGGTCATTCTGTGGATTCGATAATTCCTCAAAATAAGTATAATTATTCATCCGAAAATATTCGACCTTTCCATTGAACCCCAATGTCGGGTTGCGGTATTGAAAGGCCACATTCTGAATTTTAGTCTTTTTTAGATCCAGATCATTCCATTTTGCATAGGTATAATTCAGGTTTTCGAACACCATTTCGGGTGATTTATT
This sequence comes from Sphingobacterium sp. UBA7625, assembly GCF_002484085.1. Lineage (NCBI taxonomy): Bacteria > Pseudomonadati > Bacteroidota > Sphingobacteriia > Sphingobacteriales > Sphingobacteriaceae > Sphingobacterium > Sphingobacterium sp. UBA7625. The sequence goes on along the minus strand of NZ_DLJD01000051.1, from coordinate 247,881 downwards.
TTGTGAATAAGCCGAAAGTGTCACCTTTCCGATTTTATCTCCCATGGAAATATCCGCCTTTGCTTCATAGAGAAAATCACCAATATTATGTCCGAAAACAATTTGATTGGCCTTCAGGCTAAAATCCAGTCGATCCGAAAATTTGTAGCCCAGTTCCCCCTTAACGATTCCATTCTGATAGAAACGATCAAATGTTGTACTATCCGGCAATTTTTTCAATGGCTCAGGGTAAGCGGCCTGATTGGTATAGTAACGCAGGGAGTCTACCTGACTTTGCTCTACCCAATTCATATCATGCTGGAAAGCCAGATTTAGCTTAGCTTCATTTTTAAAAATCGATTTGCCCCGAAGAAAAAAGTTATACTCAAACTCATTGGAAACGTTAGTAATGCCTGTTTTATCATTATTCAAGCTTAATGCCTGATTATTGTAAGGTAACGCAGCATTTTGGTCATTCATATTTTTAAAGAAGTTATACGTCTGCTTCCGGATCCTTGTATTGTGCGCCATGCTGTTTGTCGGATAAATCTGCTGGGTAGGCTTCCCCTTATCTACTGTATCAATACGACCAACATAGAGCGACTGCCGCAGAAACAGCGAATTATCCCACCATTTTGATCGTGGTATCCCGGTTCTACCTGCGTCATAAAACTTAGGAATAAACCGATCCGGAGCCTGTCTATTTTCAGGAGCAAATGGCCGGTCTTCGATGATAGACCCATTTTCCATTGCATCCAAACGATTGAATACAGCATTAATTAAGAGATTATACCGGTTATTTTTCGACTCATACCAAGAGGCAATAGATGCTTTCAAATCAGCATAGCTCTGACCTAGATAAAATCCATCTGTTTTCGTTGAATGGAAATCAACATTCATATTCCATTGCGAATTGATATTTTGCGCCACCCGGGCCCGAAAGACCTGATCATTGAAAAAGAATCCCACAGCCGACAGTTCCGAATAGCGAGCCCTTGCCCTAAAATATTGAACAGAATCCGGGTTCAATAGATAACGCTCCAAGGCCGTGAATCCAGACTGAAATCCGATTGTCTTTTTGGGCTGAAATAATAAGTCGCGTGTGGCAAGACCATAAGACCCTAGATTTATACTGGGATTCCAGGGCGTATTTTGGGGATTATAATATTGATAATTACGGTGTGAAGTATCTATTTGCCTTGTATAAGTTCCTTTTTTCAGCATATCCAATGTCGCATAACGAATATACTTTGCTGACAGGATAACCGAATCTTTTTTACCATCTTCTTTGGCTCTCGCCGAATCCAATGCGCTGCTCCACTCCTCCTTGCTTTGCGCAATAACATCCATGGAACAAACAAGTAAGACACACAGTGCGGCTAATACGCGTACGATCAACTTCATCTAAAATTGTATATAGTCTAAATTTACTGCAAAGCTATCAATTCTTTCAAAATTAATGTCATCTTAGGTTCCGCTTTCTCTGCAACAGCGACGATTTCCTGCAAAGAGACAGGTTTTAACACATCGTGAAAGCCCTCATCCGTAACAACAGAAATCGCGAACACCGGAAGAGCCATATGATTGGCAACAATTACCTCTGGTACTGTACTCATACCGACTACATCCCCCCCAATAATTCGCATGAAACGGTATTCAGCTTTTGTTTCCAGATTTGGTCCCTGCGAGGAGACATACACAACCTTTCGTGCGGTAATTCCGTGATTTGACGCGATTTCAAGCGCCTGTTCAATCATCGCACGGTTATAAGGTTCGCTCATATCCGGAAAACGAGGTCCGAATTCACCTAGGTTCTGCCCACGCAATGGATTATCGGGCAACAGATTGATATGGTCCTCAATAATACCCAGATCTCCATTTCTGACCTCCGGATTCAGCGATCCGGCAGCGTTTGACACAAAGAGCTTTTTGACACCCAGCACTTTCATGATCCGGATGGGGAAAGTAATCTGCTGCATATCATAGCCTTCATAATAATGAAGTCTTCCTTGCATGGCAACCACATTTCTACCATTCAATTTTCCAAAAATCAATTTACCGGAGTGAAATTCGACTGTAGAGATGGGAAAGTTAGGGATATTGGAATACATCAGCTGATACTCGACTTCAATCTCATCAACCAATTTACCCAAACCAGTACCAAGGATGATACCGAATTCTGGAGTAAAATCTCCAATTTTTCTACGGATAAACTCCGTCGTTTCATTTATGCTATGATACATACGTACAAAAAAACTAAGTATCTCAAACTTAACTTAATTTTTTTGTACGCACAAATCAAATATAGCAGCTTAGTTATGAGAAAGCGCCTTTTCGTCCGCTTTACCTGGAGAGCTGATCAAAAGCATCAAGAAAGTGATAAAACCATTGATGATAATCAAGTCGAGCCCGATCACATAAGGTGTATATACTTCAATCACATAAGTTTTCAATAAATACAATACCGTAGGCGAAAGCACACAGATATAAGGCACCGCCTTATCCCGCACAGCAGATTTTGTGAAGATTCCGAAAACAAACAGCCCCAATAGTGGCCCATAGGTGTAGCTTGCCGCAGTAAATATTGCATTTACTACAGAATCATCATTGATCAGCTTAAATACGAGAATAACAAGCAACATAACAATCGAAAAAGCAAAGTGGACATAGTTACGCTGTTTGACAAGAGCCGGATCATTTGGATTTTCCTTTTTATTAAAGTTCAGAAAATCCACACAGAACGATGTTGTCAACGCCGTAAGCGCGCTATCGGTTGTTGCAAAAGTTGCCGCTGTCAGTCCCATCATAAAGATGATCGCCGGAACAATCGCCAGGTGGTTCAACGCAATCTCCGGGTACAGGTAATCACGGGTCGCTAATTGCGAGACATCAATACCATTTTTTGCGGCGTAGATATATAATAAAGCGCCCACAGCCAAAAAGAAAATATTGATCACCACAAATACACTTGTGAATGTAATCATATTCTTCTGCGCTTCTTTGATCGTTCCCATTGACAGATTCTTTTGCATCAGATCCTGATCAAGCCCTGTCATGGCAATGGTAACAAAAATTCCGCCCAGGAATTGCTTCCAAAAATTGGCCTTACTGCCCACAAAATCATCCCAGAAGAAGATTTTGGAATAGCTGCTTTCTTTGACTGCTTCGAACGTATCCACAATTCCAAAATCCAATCCTTTGGCCATAAAATAGATCGAAAGAATAACGGCAGTCACTAAAAAGGTCGTCTGTAGGGTATCTGTGACAATAATCGTCTTTAAGCCTCCTTTATTGGTATATAGCCAAATAAGCACCAGACAGATTATTACAGTAACTGCGAAAGGCACATTCCAGGCATCAAAAATAAAGTGTTGCAAGACAATTGCGACCAGGTATAAGCGAAAGGCCGAACCGATGGTACGGGAAACCAAGAAGATCGCCGCACCGGTTTTATAAGTCGTATGTCCAAAACGTTCTTCCAGATAGGTGTAGATGGAGGTCAGGTTCATTCTATAGTACAACGGAAGCAATACATAAGCGATAATGACGAAGCCAACTGCATTTCCAAGAACAAATTGAAAATAGCTGAATTCAGATGCCCCCACGGCACCCGGCACTGAGATAAAGGTCACACCGGAGAGTGCGGTACCGATCATCCCAAAAGCCACCATATACCATTTCGAATTTCGGTTGGCAACAAAAAAGGTGGAATTATCCGAAGATCCTTTTGAGGTGAAGTGCGCTACTGCGAGTAAGACCGCAAAATAGATCACAATAAAGGATAATAATATAACTGGTGACATAGTTTGTTTTTAATAGGTGATTTGATAGCTGATGATTTTAATGTGTCGCCTGATAAGCTTCGATCGCTTGCCTTACATTGCCAAATTGTTCCAGCAAAACCGCCGCATCTTCTTCTGTAGCTCCTGTCTGATCCATGATGATCCGCACGCCACGACCGACCAATTTATGGTTTGATAGTTGCATATCGACCATTTTATTTCCCTTCACACGCCCAAGCTGAATCATGACCGCCGTGCTAAACATATTTAATACAAGCTTTTGTGCGGTACCAGATTTCATACGGGTAGAACCCGTCACAAATTCAGGCCCCACAATAACCTCAACAGGATACTGTGCAATTTCAGCAATCGGAGAACCACCGTTACAGACAATACATCCTGTTACCAGCCCCCTCTCGTTTGCGGTCTTCAGACCACCGATGACATAAGGTGTGGTACCCGACGCAGCAATACCGATAACGACATCATTTTCGTCTATATCATATGCTTCCATATCCTTCCAAGCCTGTTCCAGATCATCTTCCGCAAATTCCACGGCTTTGCGGATCGCAGTATCCCCGCCTGCAATTAACCCGATAATCCACTCAAATGGCACACCATAAGTCGGAGGCAATTCAGATGCATCTAAGACTCCCAGTCGACCACTTGTACCAGCTCCAATATAAAAAGTCCGACCACCAGCCTTCATTTTCTCCACAGTAACCTTAACCAATGCTTCGATCTGAGGAATAGACCTTTCAACAGCTAGCGGCACAGATTTATCCTCGTTATTGATATTAGTCAATAATTCATGTACAGACATCTTGTCCAAATCCTGATAATTCGAATCTTTCTCCGTTGTATTAACCATTCTTAATATATATTGTATTTCTTAATTCAATAAACCGGGTATATCCACTATTTGATAACCTCTCTTTTTTAATATATTGATCATATCATCCAAATGATGATACAATTTATCTTTCCGTCTTTCATCCGTCCCCATATGGACCAAAATCATAAAACCATTCAGGCCGAACTTCTCTTCATACGACCAAAGTCCCTCCAAAATCGCAATGGAGGACAGATAACGTTCACCCATTTCTGGATAGCTATAATCTGCGGCAGTCCGTATTCCGGGCGTGTAATTGATTGAAGATAACCCTATTTCCTTTGCCCATGCTACCGTCTGGCTATTATACCATTCATAAGAAGGAATATAATAATGCAGTTGACATGTATCAATCCCCGAAAGTGCCAGCTCATCCACATTGGTCTTCAAATCCCGCAGAAACGAATCCCGGCTGACCAGCAATTCATCCCGACTCCCCCAATCACTGATCAGGAGATGCTTATCAGAATGCCCTGACACCACATGCCCATCTTTTAACATCCTTCGAACATAAGGCTTGAAAACTGCATTCCGCAGGTAGTCCCCCGTAAGGAAAAAGTTCCCTTTCACATGATGCCGCTTTAAACTATTCAAAACCGCATCCGTCCCCTCCGATAAATCGTGCCCCGTAAAAAGTAGGGCCACTTTTTTCACTGTAGAATCGCCGCGGACAATAGCCCCGAATACATCCCTGTTTACTTTTTTCCCACAGGCTCCTCCAATGCCTTCCCTTCTTTAGCCGCTAGCAAGTAGATCAATGAAGCCGTTCCATCCATAGTAGGCTCATTGGTGCTGTAGTCACCATAATCGTCATGATAGACGGCAAGGTCACTCTGAAATTCAGCATAACTATCGGGATTATTCAGCTTTATACCGATCAGGTTCCGATAAGTAGATGCCATGATCGGGCCATCCACCAGTCCACCGTCAATCGGGTGCTTACCCAGATAGGTAAAAGCAGAATGCGGATCAACCGGAGTATCACCCCGGGAGGGAAGTCCGTATACCATGCTTGTCCCCCATGGATTCGCACCAAAGAGCCAGTCAAAGTTTGCCTGTTCCAGTTCATCAAACTGATTATCTCCTGTCAGCTCTTTATACCAAAGGCATTGCATGGCGAACGAAACAGTTAGATTGTTACTGCACCAGATAAAAGGAACCCCTCTCAAAAATGCATTTTGCTCCGCACGTTTATTAACCTCTTCAATACCTTGCCTATAATATGAAACAATCTCCTCGCGATCCTGTCCTTTTAATTTTTTTGCTAATTCATAATGTCCCAAGTTGATAAAAGGATACCACTGATAATGTGCAGCTGTATCTGTTATCATCCAGGGTGTTATTTTTTCCTGCCTGGCATACTGCATGGCCTCCTCGGCAAACTTGTTTTTCTTTGTTGCCGAAAATCCCATTGCTGCCGCCAGCTGTATATCATCCACCCAATTGTCTTCCGCATAGATATAGGGTGATTTGACCGAAACCGTCTGTGTCACCCCAGGTTTTATATTTGCATATGCATAAGCTGTCTCCGCTTTCTGTGACAGCAATTTTGCATATTTTTTATCCTCTTTCCCAAAAAGCACAGATCCCAAACGGAAAGCACTGCTAAACTTCCCAGCTGTAGAACTTGTCCCTGTGGTGTTATTCATAAACTTGCCCCTTTGTTGCGGTTCGCCATCTATAAAATACACCGGGCGTTCAAATCCACGGCCATAATACGGATCTTCTTTAGGCATACGCATACTGGCATGATCCCTGTCATCCGCGATCTGATTGTACATCTGATTCGCCTTTGGATGCATTTTCAACAACCAGTCCAGTCCCCATTTAGCCTCATCCAACACATCAGCACGACCGTTCTTTCCATCTAAGCCATTGGCCTGCTTTTGATCCGCAAATACCTGTGGAAAGTCCCGATAGGCCGCCAGTAGATGAAACGTCGCATTTGCCGAGGTGGTTGCATACTGCAAATAGTCGGAAGCGTCATGCCATCCTCCACCAGCATCAATACGTGAACTATCCGCAATCCCCACCTTACCAGCATACAGCGTAAAACCATCGTGCGTATGACAGCTATCCTTCAAAAAAGGATTGAACAATGTCCGTTGTTGACGCATGTAGCGCAACACAAAATCTGCCGCCCCCCTATAAATATCAGGCGCAACTCTAAAGTCAGGAGATTTAACCTCCCCGACCTGGATGAAAAAGCGTCCGGTATCCTGCATGGCCGAGAAATCAAATCGAAAACTCTGAACAAAAGGGCCATAGGCACCAAAATCCTTCCCTACTGGATGAATATATACCGTTTTACCTGTCTGTGCATTTTTAACTTCAAAAGAACGAAGCTGCCTGATTGATTTCCCGCCCCATACCGCGACCTTTTTTCCTGTCGGAGTATAGCCTAATTGGTTTATTCGAATCCAAGCATTTTGCTGTGCTTCCGCAAAGTTACAAACAAAACATGCAAAAACAAGCAAAAAAGCTTGACGTAAATTTAAGAAGTTTAGACATTCTTTTATCATAATAAGGCATTTATTTTTAATAAAATCAACTCAAACGGTTGTTTAGAATCGCAAAGAAACTATTTTCCCATCCATCGTACTCGCAACAACCTCATTATTACCATGTATGGCAACAGGATTGACCATACCATTGGAAATTTTATACTGCCAGGTAACCGCGCCTGTTTTTGCATCTACAGCCGAAAGCAAACCCGAATGACTCGGCACAAACACCAATTTACGGTTTGTTTTAATTGCCGAAGGCGTCAATTCATAAGGCAATTTTAGTTTTGCTTTCCAAATTACGTCCATTTTATCATCTGAAGAAGAAATCCCCAACAGATCGCCGTCCATTGTCTTTACGTACACCTGCTTTTTATTCACCGCTAATCCCATAGACTCCCGCACACGGATGGTATCTTTCTTTTCGCGCCAGATAACAGCACCATTCTTTGCATCCAAAGCAGTCATAAAGCGATCAGGCGCAACGACAAAAACACGGTTATTCACCCCGACAGGATTACAGGCAGCAGCTGAAAACATCCGATTCGCGTGTCCGTTATTCCATTCCCAGGATAATGTTCCAGTTTTTGCATTCAATGCATAAAACCCATTCCCCCAGGAGCCAAAGATCACATTACCCAAATAATACGTTGGCAAAGTAGACACAAAACCCTTGACCTCATCAAAACTCCATTTTAACTCCCCAGTCTTTACATCCAAGGCCCTAAATTTACCATCTGAGCCTCCGATAAAAGCAACACCATCCTGAATTAAGGGTGACCCCAAGACAGCTTTATCTGTTTGCACCTTCCAGAGGAGTTTTCCATTTTCCGCATTGACAGCATATATAAAGTGATCCGAAGAACCGGCTACAACAATACCCTTCCAAACTGCTGGTGTGGAGTAAACTTTCCCTCCAGTCCTGTAAGACCAAAGTTTTTTACCAGATCTAAGATCCAGCGCAAAAATATCCCCAGCAGTATTTGAAGTAATTACTTTGTTTTTATCAATGGTCAGTCCAGCACCTATGTCGCTTGCATCTTCGAACGTCCAGTTTACACGAACAGCACCCGCATATTTTTCATTGACAGCATAACTTGGCCGTGGATAAACAGCCGTTTCTTTATCATAATGATGATCGAATAAAGGTACCTCCAGCCAAGGTTTTTCTTGCGTCCCTACACCTGGATTACGCTCCTGATAAATAGCCTTACCATCACCTATAGTAACAATATTATAGCCGCCGACAGGTTTATTTGCCCGTAGATTTGATCTTCCCATCACGCCAGGAATACCCTCCCAGTCGTAAGCCTTATTCGAATGCCCATGCCCACAGAACGCCAATTGAACATTTCGTGTCTTGACACGTTTTAATGCATCAAACCAATTGTTCAGCGAGGAATCCTGTGGATAATGGTTAATATAAATTAATGGTGTTTGTCGGTCCGGGTTCGCGGCAAAGATAGAATCCATCCATACTAGATTTTCACGCGGGATCTGACCGGGACTCATCCGCATATTTGGCCCCGAATTAGTCCCAATAAATTCATAGCCTTTGTGTTTGAAGAAAAAAGTCTCCCCACCAAAGACCGTACGAAAGGTATTGGCGCCATTTTCGGACCAGTTTCCATCATGATTGCCCGGGATTACATACCAGGGCAGCTGCAAACTATCCAAAATCCGTTTTGCTAGTTTAAGTTCTTGATCAGCACCAAATTCGGTGATATCTCCGGAGAGAATAACAAAATCAATGTCTTTCAATGTATTAAGATCCTTTACAGTACGTCGCAGATCTTCCGCTCCTGTTGCACCACCGACGTGGGTATCCGTCACATGGGCAAATTTAAAGGATTGCGCAAAGGAGAAGTTGAAAATGCATAATAATGCAATAATAACAGCAGTAAACTTCGGTTTCATGGATTAAGTTTTCTTAAAAATAGCGTTTTTATGCATAAAATAAAAATATTAACGCATTTTTATGCATGATAATTTTGATACAAAAAATGATTATCTATTGAACCAAATAATAAAAAGCCTTGTCNNGACAAGGCTTTTTATTATTTGGAATCAAATTACCAACCCTTCGTTTGGGTCAATTTATATCCTTTAGCTGAATACTCGTTCACCTGCTCCAAACCCACTGGTGAAATATAAGAACGCTCAGTAAACGGCTCCCGATTTTGCACATCTTCAACACGATAGTAACCAACTAGCTTATCGCCATTTGTACCATCATAAGCAATGACATCACCATGAATATCCACAACTTTCAATAATCCCTTTTTACTATCGACCAATAAAGCAGGCATATCCTGCTTCACATTAATCCACGGTCCCAAGAAATAATCGCCATTTTTACTAAAATCCATGTAGTTCAATTTTTTCCACCGTTTAATATCCAATAAACGTAAGCCTTCAAACACAAACTCCATACGACGCTCACGTCGTATTTCCCACATTAGCGGTGAGACATCCGCATCTCTGGCAACATCGTTAGCAATTGAACCAACCTGTAAAGGAGCCGTTTTTGATACCCCTTTTGCTAAAGCAGCTGCATCTAATGGGCGATTGCGAATGGCATTAATAGACTTATCAATATCTGCCTGAGTTACCGCAGCACCCCCAAAACCCTCTGCTAGAATTTGCTTTGCCTCTACCCAGTTCAAAGCCACTTCCGCCAAACGAATCACAGGAGCGTCCGAAGTATTTGTATTCGACCCCCAGGCAGCAGGATATGTTTTGCCGAGATAAGTCAACGCTTCGCGAGAAGCAAACTTAAACGCATAGAATAGCGTTGCTGAAGAAGTCAATGGCTTTTCGTAAAACGTTGCTTCGAAGCGCGGGTCACGGCTCACAGCAAGGTCTTTAATTGTAAAACTACTGGCATTCGCAGTTGAAGACGCCTGCCAAGGCTTACCATCATTACATATAAAAGATTTTATCAGAACCAAATTCGCCGCATTTCCTTGCCCCTCTGTACCATTACTATACGAACCCACACTATGTGTGGTACTTTTGGTTGCATCATAAGCGCGATACATAATAACTTCCTTATTAGCACTCAGATCATCTGACGCAAATAAACTCTTAAAATCGCTCGTAAAACTATACGCTCCAGAATTCATAACAACCTCAGCAGCCTTCTGTGCCATTTCCAGATATTTCTTCGCCCGATCCTTATCCAGATTATGATAATACAGAAACGACCCTTCAAACAACATCAGACGAGAGATAAAAGAAGCGGCAATATATTTATTAAGATATTGCTTACCGTCGTTTGTACGCATATTATCCAATACGTATTGAAAATCATCATACACATGATCCATCACCACGGTCCGGCTATCACGATCTTTATACATCAGATCTAATTCGGTATCTTTTAACTCCTTGTCATAGTAAGGCACATCACCAAACACTTCAACTAGGCGACTATATTCAAACCCTCTAAAGAAACGAGCCACAGCCATCCAATGACGATAAGTTTCATCATTAATATTGGGCTTGGTTTTACTTTCGATCCGATCAATAAAAATATTTGCTTTTCGCACGTATGCAAAATTCCACGTTGGACCAGAATACTGACGCAACATATCAGGCAGTTCTAAAGCTGCAATAGTTGACCCGGTTGCTCTCCTTGAAGTAGGCACCGTATTCTCAAAATTATCTTGAATATTTTTCTTGGTTAAATCATCCGCGAAATTATAACCCGTCACTGGGGCATAAGCTGTAGCAAAACCCGTATTATAACCTGTAAAATAGTTGGGATAAAATCCATTTGCGTACAACCTTAACGCCAACTCATTCCCCCAACCTTTTTCGTCCTCCAAACTTGTTTGCTGATCACGATTAAGGACATCTTTATTACAGGATGATAACACCAAAGCAGCTCCAAGCGCCAGAAATGCTATTTTCTTTGTAAATTTCATTGTTGTAAATTTTAAAAATTAACTTGAACACCAAATGACACCGACTTAAACATAGGCGTACCTACACCAGTTCGCCCCGAGTTATAATTGGTTTCATTGAAGATTGAAAAACCATTGATGGCCTCTGGGTCCACCGGAAGACCATTTAACTTATCAAACGTAAAGAAGTTCTCCAACGATGTATATACGCGCGCCGTTTTGATAAATGCTTTTCTTGTCAATGAAGCTGGCAATGTATAGCCCAGCGTAATGTTTTTAACACGCAAGTACGACATATCCAACAAATAACGCGATTGTTTCACCATATTATTTGCATCATTACTAGCCGCATTATTATAAGCACGAGGATAAAATGCATTTATATTATCGGCTGACCAGAAGTTATCCGCAATCGCAGAAGGCATAGCACCATCCGACGCATTATAACCAGGAATTGTCAAGAAACCATTGCCCCAGATCTGGCGCTTACCAACCCCCTGCATGAATGCTGAAAAGTCAAAGCCCTTAAAATCTAAGCCTAGGCGGAAACCATACTCATAGCGCGGAGTTTCATTACCGATAATCTCCATGTCACCGTGATCTTCAACTGTTCCTGCCCCGGAATTGATTTGTCGATCACCATTCAGATCAACAAATTTCACATCACCCGGACCAAACTTAAAGTTGCTACTTGTAGGAAACGTATTATATGCTCCATTTGGATCAGAAAGCTTATTCATTATTTTTCCGGAAACGTCAGTCGTAACGAGCTTACCATCGGAACCATATACGAAATCTGATGCCTGGTACAATCTATCTGTACGATAGCCCCAAATTTCACCAACATCTTTACCGTTATAATATCCAGAGATGACCCTTGTGTTTGTATATTGCAAAATACTTGTTTTTGCATCCGACAATGTTCCTCTTAGATTAAAACCAAGCCCATTTTCAAAACGGTGATTAAAATCCAACGCCAATTCCCATCCCTGCGTACGCAATGCGCCAAAGTTACTTTGTGGAGCCGGCGCACCAAACGTAGCACTCACATCCCCACTTGGAACGATCATATTTTTGGTATCACGTCTATACCAGTCGAAAACCAAACCAAATTTATTTTTGAACATGCGCATATCTACCCCCACGTCCGTGGTCTCAATACGCTGCCACCTCAACGAGCTTCTTACAGCAGAAGGTGTCCCAATACTATAATAACGGCTACCATCTGCCCCCAACCAGGCTATATCTCCCGGAATCATAGTTGAAGTATATAAGCTTGGCAATACCGTCTGATCACCAATTGAACCCCATGACCCCCTAAATTTCAACTGATTCAGTGCAGGCTTTGCCCATTCCATAAAATTTTCCTCCGATGCTACCCAACCTGCGGAGAAAGACGGAAACCATTGCCATTTCAAATCCTTCGGAAATTTAGACGACCCATCGTAACGAATATTTGCTTCAACCAAATACTTGTTTTTATAAGCATAATTCACACGGCCAAAATAACCCAATTGAGCCTCCCAAGCAGCATCACCCTTAGCCAATTGTGCAGACGTATTAACCCCGAAACCTAATTGAGGGTTTTGAATATCCAATAGATTAAATGTCTGCGAAGAGTTCATGTTATAATCCAAAGTCACACGGTTAATACCACCTATAAATTTGAATTCATGATCATCATCCAAATTTAGATTATATGTTGTAAATGCATTGATCGTATTATTACGACGAGCACCAGATGCCCTTAAATAATGATCCGGATTTGCTCCATTAGCTGTATAAGTATAATAATTCAAATCATAAGCGGGCATCGCTCCATTCACCCCCGCTGCAACCAACTGACCATCTGAATTTACGTAAATCGGGTTCCCCGAAGCATCTTTTCTTGCTACACCAGCGACCCAAGAATCCGCGGCAGTAAAACGTGTACCTGGCTGCGTCGTGATTTCCTCCTGATTAGAGAAGGTATAATCAAAATCCACTTTCCAGTTTTTCATGATGTTTACTGTAGCCCCCAAATTCAAATTGATATAATTATTTTGAAAACTTGCCGTATTTGCAGACGAAGTCTCACTCCATGGACTACGAATCATTCGACCATTTTCATCATAACCCATTGGATATAAAGAACTCCAGCGGTAAAGATACAACCACGGATCTGCAGTAGTTGAATTGGTCGTATAAGGGTATTCTTTTTTACGACGCGACACCATAGCACCACCGCGGACTGTCAAATATTTATTGATCTCAGAAGATAAACGCAATGCCGCATTAGTCCGATTGAATTTATCATGATCTGTTGTTTTCATCATACCGGACTGACTCAACAAACCCATACTCAGATTATACTGGGTCTTTCCAGATGTTCCCGAAATACTCAAGTCGTGCTGCGAGGTAGGAGCAGCTTTGCGAATCATATAATCTTCTACATTATATGTACGCACACCATATTTTTTCGTAGGCTCGGCAGGATTTACATACCAGTCACGACCATAAACGGTCGGATCATTTGCCCCGATGGATCCGCCATATTTTTGTTTCCAATCTAAAGCACGCTGGTAGCTTTCGCGATTAATTTTATAAAAAGCACCCGTTTCAGATTCTCCAACACGCTCCGCAGCCTCCAAAGAATATTTTAAAGCATTAACATCCCCCATATTATAATCCACCGCCGAATTCTGGAAGGAAAAATTATTAGAATAGTTGATATTAAACGTATCTCCACCTTGGGCTCCTTTCTTCGTTGTAATCAACACAACACCAAACGCGGCCTTAGCACCATAAATAGATGCTGCAGCAGCATCCTTTAAAACTGAAATAGACTCTACATCAGCAGGGTTAACAAGCTGAATACTAGGGATCTCTACATTGTCAAGCAAAATAAGAGGACTAGACCCACCTGCAATAGATCCCATTTGACCACGAATTTTCATTACCGGATCGGAACCGACTTCTCCACTTGGCACCACCACAGTCAACCCGGGTGTTGTACCTTGAATACCACGCCCAACATCCGCAATAGCACGGCCTTGAAGATTATCTTTCACACTAATTGTAGATACAGCTCCGGTCAGATTACCTTTCTTTTGTGTACCATAACCAACAACAACGACCTCTTCCAAGGATTGATTGTCATCAAGCAAGGTCACATTAAGCGTAGTCGAAGTCACAGTGACATCCTGTGAAATATACCCTACGGATGAAAAACGCAATTTACTCCCCACAGCAGCCGTAATCTTGAAATGCCCCTGCGCATCGGTTTTAGTAGACGCACTTCCGCCAATGACAGAAACGCTTACTTCTGAGACTGGGCCTTTTCCATCCGTTACAGTACCTTGCACTGTATTTTGAACCGTAGTCTTCGATGAAGAGCGAAGAAGAGCGCTCGATAAGTTAGAGCTACTCAAAGCGCCTTCTTTCTTTACGAAAGAATAGGATTCAGAAGGAAAACTCAATCCAAGAGCAACAGAAAATAGTACAAATTTTCTCATTGATTATAGAGTTTTAAAATAAATGATTTTAGTTAATATTGTTAGTTATTCGTTATTCAAAATCGTTGTACAGCAAGTACTTTTTACGCATTTCTTTGTAAACCTTCAAGTCAGTAGCCCAAGAATCCCGGATCTGCACCTCGGACTCCCCCGCAATAATTTGCTTGCGCAGTTGATCTGTGCCAGCCAGCTTGTCAAAAAACTCAGGTCTCGCAAAAAAAGTGGACTTGTCTGGTGTTTTCTGATAGAAGTCTAAAAGATATTTTAGTGTAAATTTTTGATTATCAGGATTCAGATCACGCAGATCTATACCGTAGTTTGTCGCGCCTTTTCCTTCCACATGCTTCGACATACCATGTCGCTCTCCTGGAGTAAAAGTGAAAGACCCATAGACTGGATTTGTATAGCCCAGCACTTGGAAGGGCCAGTCCGTACCACGGCCTACAGAGATATCCGTACCTTCAAACAAGCATAAAGACAGATACAGACGCACGGAAAGCTGATTAGGTAAACTCGGAGATGGAATTACAGGCAAGTCATACATCTTCTTATGGTCCCAGTTTTGAACTTTTATGATCTCTAGGTCAGCCTGACGCCCATTCTCCAACCATTTTTCCCCATTGATCATCTGCGCGAGTTCACCAATGGTCAAACCGTGGATCATAGCAATTTTATGCCAGGAAACGTCAGACTTAAATTTATCGTCGTGCCGCACAGGACCATCTACCTGATCACCGTTTGGATTGGGACGATCCAGCACAATCAACTTCTTATTGTGCTTTGCGCACAACTCCATAACACGGTGCAAGGAAGTAATATACGTATAGAAACGTGCACCGACGTCTTGTAAATCAAAAATCATCACATCAATGGAATTGACAATTGAATCTTGTTTTTTATTTCCTCCATACAGGGTAAACAAAGGCAATCCAGTTTTTTGATCCACATCATTACCAAATTTCTCTCCACGTTCAACATTACCACGAAAACCATGCTCTGGAGCAAAGGCAAACTTCAGATCCACTTTATTTTCAAGCAGAATATCCACTAAGTGCCTTTTATCCACCCCCACGATGGAAGTTTGATTCCCCATAATACCAACTTTCTTACCTTTTAGCTGCGGTAAATAAGACGATAATTGATCAGCTCCGGGAGTAACAGCAACACCAGCAATATCGTTCACAGTGCCAATCGCATTCTTATCGCCCACCTGAACAGATCTTCGTGTTTGACCACAAGAGGCTAGAGAAAGAAGAGAGACCACACAGGTTAACATTAGTAAGGTATATTTCATCATAAATAGACTATTTGCTCATACATAAATGCAGTTTTATGCATGAATAATTGAAAATCAGAATAAAAGTAAGTAGAAGTTTTCGTTTTTAAAACAAAATTCCTTATAAAAACGCAAAAGAAAGTAAGTGAACACTTACAAATAATAAAAAAAAGGAGTGTTAAATCCGCAACTTGGAAAGCAAAAAAAAATCAATCTTAAAGACACATAAGCCTTATATACAGATAATTAAAAGCAATACATTATTTAATTATCTATATATAAAACAACAGAAAAAAATAGCAAGATTTATATTTAACAACTCTTTAACAATACAGCATGACACGGCAAACCTGCAAAGTATATAATAAGGCTGTCACATTAAGCACATGCCCTCACTGTTTGCGCAAAAAAAAGCAAACAGCTTATAAAATCCGATTTTATAAGAGAAAGTCAAATTAAGGCAGAGGGTTTAATTTCAGGTTAGCAAGATGTTTTCTCAATCGCTGCATAAACTTATCCCCCGGATCATCTTTTCCAGTGATATATTTTGGATCAGTTTCTTTCCACCAGGAAGTCTTTTTAAAACGCTGGTACTCATGATGACCGATCACATATTCAATGGGATACATCTTACTGAGGTAACGAATAAGTTCTTCATTTGCTTTTAATTGGGCATCAGTCAAGGGATTCTGACGGCTACCTATATTCTCGATACCGATCGCACAGTAGTTGAGTCCAATAGTATGTCGGGCAAAAATTGTGTCGGGCAAAAATTGATAGATCGTTCCATCACGGTCAATGACATATTGGGAAGAGACATTTAGGGCACTGGCTTTTGTCAGTTCGGGTCTTCCCGGCAGTTTCACCGGATTGAACGTGTTGAATGTTGCTTTCACACTATTGTTTGCAGTCCAGTGAACGACAACCATTTTTGGCTGTATTGTCGGTGCAGACTGGTTTAAACCATGCCTATTTTTCAAATAATCCAGGGATAATTGTATACGCTCCTGATTCCAAGTGATCGGCTTTTGAACTATTTTGGGCGATTGAGCAAACAAAACTGTCGCAAACAGACAGTAAAAGAATAACAAAAATGATCTCATCATACAAATCTAATAATTTTAAAATTTAAGCGGACAACCACAACACCAGTAAAAAGGCTTGAAGAAAACCTTCAAGCCTTTAAAAAGATCTAAATTTTGTTACTTTTTGTCCCACCAAATAGGTTCGTTCAAATAAGTAGGAAGTTCAGCAGTAGGCGCAGCTTTTATCAACTGAGCTTTATTAAAATTCAGTTCATAACTAGCCATAGCGAAACGGCGCGGCCAATCTGTTGGATTTGGATAAGATTGAGTATACACATGGGGCACTCGTTTAAACCCTTTGTAGACACCCAATTGTTCATTGTAATTTCCATTTCCATCAGTACAATAATCCATCCTGCGCAGATCCACCCATTGTTCAGGAGAATAAGATAATGCAATATACTTCTGAATCATCACATGACTCATCGTTAACTTATTAGCATCCTGCACGACAGAAGAACTATTTAAAAATTTAGTAATTTCCGATACTCCAATACCCATTAATTCCATATGAATCTTTACACCCTCTTTATAAGCCAATAAGGCCAAGTCCTTCTGCCCCTTTCTCAACCGAATTTCCGCCTCAATAAATTTCATTTCTGCACCAGTCACAAATAATCCCTTTGATCCTTTGTGATTGTACCAAGTTCCAGTTGACAAAACACGTCCGTTAGCCGCCTTACTCTCCCTCAGGGCGATATAAATAGAATCTTTATTTGTGAAGGAATTGGTCTTTTCTGTATAAGTATATGAAGCTGGCCCGGATAACACTATATTCGAACTCATATCTACTCCTTTAGTAAATCTAAAACTACCATCTTTTTCCTGAGATTGAGGGATCAGCAAAGAATAACGAGGATCCAACATATTATTATTTCCACTTGGCGCTCCTGTATAATTATTGGTGATATAATCAATATAAAGCTGCGTAACCCGTGTTGATGCAGAAGTATTCACATATTGCAAGGCTGCTTTATCAGTATTATCTGATGATACATTTGGGTCATCCACATATTGATAAACCGTGGATTCAGCGGCAGTTTTTGCTGCTTTTTCTAAAGCCTCCAAAATAGCATCAGGATTATAAGTAGATTTTTTATTTAAGTGCGACAAAAATCTAGCCTTTAAACCATAGGCTAACTTAATCCATTTATTTACATCCCCAGCATTATAAGTATCTCCTTTTGACAGAGGCGGAGCAGCTGGTCCTTGTGTTTTATTTAAATCACTGACGGCCTCATCCAGCAACGGTATAATTTGACTATAAATATACTCCGCATCATCAAAACTAGGTGTAATATTATCCGCTTTGTCAAAATCTTTATAGGGCGCCAGACCATAAAAGTCTGCAATATATCCAAAACCCCAAGCTTTCATAATTTTTCCTACACCAATATAATGGTAAGCCCCGACTTTCTCCGCTGCAAGCGCCATTGGTTCTAAGTTAACAGCTGTATTAACATACCAAGCTTGCCAGGGCCAATTCGCAGCAGACGCATCAGAAAACCAACGCGACAAATTATAATTTCTAGCCGAACCACTATATACGTTGGCTAGTTGCTGTGTAATATGTGCCGCTCTTGTCCCCCCGCTTTCATAAGCATCTGCAAATTGAGCTAAAATAGAGGGCAACCGCTGATCTGCAGCTGGCACTGTTGAGTTAGCCGTATTTGGATTATCATTAATATCCAGCCATTTGTTACATGATGATAATATCAATGCACCTACAGAAATTATATATACAATTTTTTTCATCTCTTTAGAATTTTAGATTAACACCAAATGTAAATCCCGCTGTGGAAGGAACACCTGCATAGTCGATTCCAACCGACCCCGAACCAGTAACTCCCGCCCCTGCAGCACTCGTTTCAGGATCAACCCCTTTATAATTTGTCAACAGCCATAAATTAGTCCCAGTCAACGTAAAAGAAGCGCCTCTAATGTATTTAGATTTCGTGAGAATATCCTTTGGAAGTGAATAAGTCAACGAGGCAGAGCGTAAACGGAACCAATTTACATTTTGCACAAAATTTGGAGTATGCTTTGAGTATACATCTTTATAGTACACTTCAGATGCAACGACATCCCTTTCTATATGCTCATATTGTTTTGTATTCGGATTTAATGACATACCAGAAAAATGAATAGTTTCTCCCCTATTTTCAGTCACTTTACTCATACCATTCACAGTCATTAAATACTCGCTAGCATTGTAAACATCACCACCTTTTCTAAAATCAAAAAGAAAATTCAGATCCCAATTTTTATATTTAAAACTATTATTAAAACCCCCAATAAAGTCTGGCTCCCTATTCCCGATATAAGTTGTTGTCGAAGTAGAGGTCAAAGGCATCCCAGTATTGTAATCGAGCAACAAGTTTCCATGCTCATCTGTTTGCCACTTGGAACCACTTATTGCCATAAAATCTCCGTTATTATACGAAGCTGCTTTACCAGTGCCTACCTGCACATCGGTTACGTATAAAATATCCAACCCCTGTAATAGATCTTTCACCCTTCCATTATTATGAGACAGATTTAACATCGTAGACCATTCAAAATTCTCATTTTTTACGGGAGAACCAGACAACGACAATTCAAAACCCTTATTCTCCAATTCACCTATGTTATAGTAACTAAGGATATAGCCAGTTGCGTTGGAAACACGCGGCTGAAGGATCTGATTTTTGGACAAGGTATTATAATAAGTAAACTCCAAGCCTATACGGTTTTTCAAAAACTTCAAATCGGTACCGACCTCAAATGAGTTTGTTTTTTCTGGAATCAGTTGATCATTACCTCTGGTCCAATTATTTCTGAATCCACCGCCAATGGTAAGTTCAGGCCCAAATAGATACGTATTGGTCACATAAGGATTGGTATCTTTACCTACCGACGCCCATGAAGACCGAATTTTACCATAACTTAAGATATCGTTTTTCTCAAATAATTCAGTAAAAATTAAGCTTCCTGAAACTGAAGGGTAGAAAAATGAACGATTATTTTTTGGTAATGTTGATGCCCAGTCATTACGTCCCGTTACACTAATATAAGCTATACCTTTGTAACCAACTCTAAGATCACCATAAATTCCCATTAACCGTCTGTTCATGAAATTTTGGTTAAAATACTGATCCGCATGATCTGCATTGTTCAAACTTTCAAACCCCTTCAAAACAAAGTTTTCAGCACGCAATGAAGTAGATTTTGTCTTCCAATCTTCAGCGGTCTGCCCTAACAATAAATTAAAATCCCAATCATTGATCTGTTTTTTAAAATTCAACATCAAATTGCTATTTAGATATTGGTATTTCTTATCGGTATTAGACATCATACCATTTTGCCAAGCAATTTTAACACTCGAACCAGGATATAACATGGAGTTAAATTGACTGGTATAATTATCTATACCAAGCCTGTAGGTAATATCAAACCAATCTGTTACCTTAACATTGGTATAAACACTTCCCAACAACCGGTCGGTTTTATCAGATTGCGGGTTTTTGTTAATAGTCCAATATGGATTATCCGTGTTATTTTCTGGCTCCAAATTAGGTAGAAGATACTTGTTTGTTCCATCCGTATTCAGATAGTCATGCATATCGTAATTTCTAGGCCATATTAAAACACCCTCCATATAACCTGCACCACCTGCCCCCCAAAGACCAGAACCGGTCAATGTTTTTCTGGTATTACTATTTGAATATGAAGCATTTGCTCCGAAAGTAAAAATCCCTAGCTTCTGCTCTCCATTAAACCGAATAGTAGATCTTTTAAAATCGGTCGTCGGCACGACTCCTGATTGATATAGATTTGAGCCAGATAAATAAAAATTCCCTTTAGCATTTCCTCCTGAGACATTGAAGGAGTTATCAAACATATGTGCTGTTTGATAAAAATCCTTCATATTGTTATATACATTTTCACCAGCAAAAGGATCACCCCAAGATTCGATCGTTTCATCTATAAAAGACCCATTATAATAAGACCCCTTTTTAAATTTTGATTGTTGCTCAGGCAACTTGTTCACCCAATTTAATCCAAATCTTGAATTGATACCAACTGTTGTTGTTCCTTCTTGCCCCTTTTTAGTTGTAATCACAATAGCTCCCGCCGCTGCGCGCAAGCCATACAACGCCGCCGCCGCTGGCCCCTTCAAAACGGACATCGATTCAATATCCTCGGGATTGATATCTAATGCTCTATTCCCATTAGTTGTGGAAATACTTTGATTACCATCAAAGGCCGAATTATCTCCTTGGCCAGTAGAATTATCCATTGGAATGCCATCAATCACAAAAAGAGGTTGATTATCACGCTCAAGTGACGTCCCCCCACGAATTACGATATTAGCTGAAGCACCTGGAGCACCACCAGAATTGGTCACGTTAACACCAGCGATCTTTCCATTCAACGAATTGATTACATTAGGATTCTTATTCTTCATCAATTCATCAGACTTGATATCCTGAACAGCATAACCTAGCGCTTTCTTCTCTTTTTTAATCCCCATCGCCGTTACAACCACCTCTTCCAAGGCTTCTTCGCTCCCCGAAAGAGCAATGTTGACAGTACCATCTGCACCCACAAGCTGCTGTTTTTCTTTAGAACCAACGGCCCTAAAAATTAGAATATCTCCGGGCTCGGCTTTAATTGTGAAACTTCCATCTGGATTAGTTTGTGTACTGACAGGTTTACCTTTGATGCTTACCGTAACATTTGCCATCGATCCACCATCTGAGGCATTCGTCACTTTACCAGTAACTGTTTTGGTCTGTGCCCATAAACTGGTAGATAGCATCACTCCTGAGCAGATTAAGAGTAATTTTTTATTCATGGTATTTAGTTAGTTGTTCATAACTGATCATAACGGGAGATTCCAGCCCGAGGTTTTTACCAATTATATTACAATACTATAAAAAGTGACGTAGTTATGCAAGTTTATGCATAAGTATTTGGAAAAGAAATAAAAATAAACGAACTATCGCATACATCGACAACCAAAAAACCGATAAAGAAGCACCAAAAACACATAAAACCGCAAATTGTAGCAAAAAAAATACAAAACCATACCGAGAGATCATTTAAAACTCTATATTTATATCAAATAAAACCACAATAGGCGACCTATTGAACTAAAACCCCACTTTTATGATAAAACACTTACTAACCAGCAAAGTGCCTTATCGTTATTATGCGCTATTAATGATGCTTGGAGCAAGCTCCATGGCATTCGCACAGCAAAAGAATTACACGATAAAAGGCAAAGTCACCGATTCCCGCACCGGACAATCCGTCCCTGGAACAACCATCAAACTCAAAGGGACAAAC
Source organism: Sphingobacterium sp. UBA7625 (assembly GCF_002484085.1). Classification (NCBI taxonomy): domain Bacteria; kingdom Pseudomonadati; phylum Bacteroidota; class Sphingobacteriia; order Sphingobacteriales; family Sphingobacteriaceae; genus Sphingobacterium; species Sphingobacterium sp. UBA7625. The sequence goes on along the minus strand of NZ_DLJD01000051.1, from coordinate 225,630 downwards.
CAGACCGTCAGCACCAATGCAAACGGCGAGTTTACCTTGACCACGTCTGTCAATCCCGGAAAGTATGATCTCCTGTTGTCCAATGTTGGCTATGCGCCGACCACCACCAGTATCGAACTGGGCAACCAGACAACCCTTATCCTCGCTCCGAGTCTGCAGGAAGACTTAGTGCGGATGAATGAGGTAATTGTCATCGGCAACACAGTTGGAACAAGCCGTAAAGTCTTGGGAAACGCAGTATCGACCGTCAACGCAAAAGATATTGCCAATAGTAATGCAACCTCCATTGACCAGGCCTTAACCGGAAAAGTCGCCGGCGCACTAATCTCTCAAAACTCCGGGAACCCTGCCGGCGGTATCAGCGTACAGTTGCGTGGCCCTAGTTCCATCGTTGGGAGTGGCAGTCCACTCTATATCGTGGATGGTGTTATTGTCAACAACTCTTCTGCGGAGCTATTGGACCTAGGTGGCTATAGTCAGAACAGATTGGTCGACATCAATCCCGCTGACATTGAAAACTTTGAGATTATCAAAGGTGCCGCAGCGGCGGCCATCTATGGTTCCCGGGCCAGCAATGGTGTCGTGCTGATTACAACAAAAAAGGGAAAAGAAGGAAAACCTACTTTTACCTTTAGCTCAAGCCTGAAAACCTCTTCTTTACGAAAAAAACTTCCGTACAACACCTATAACAAAACATTTGTCAATACAACCGCTACCGATCTGACGCAAACTGATGTCACAAGATACGACTACCAGGACAAAATTTTTCAGACCGGTATCGGCACCGATAATAACATTTCTATGTCCGGGGGTACGGCAGGTACAAAATACTATATCAGTGGCAATTACCTCAATAATCAGGGAATTATTAAGAATACGGATTTTACCCGTGGCGGACTCCGCGCACGTTTAGACCAAGACCTAAATTCCTGGCTAAAACTCGGTGCCGGAATGAATTACGTATATAGTCATTCCAATGAAATGCCCAATGGCGGCATGAATGAAGCCTATGGTGCATTGACTGGGTTTATCTTCAGCAATAATTTTATTAATCCCGAACGAGACCCAAACGGGAAATACCCTTCCACAACACCTGTCAATGTTGTTAAACGGACAAATCCATTGGAAGCGATCAATAATTTTAAATTCGCTCAACGTACAAGCCGCTTTATTGGAAATCTATCCTTACAGGCCAAACCGCTAGAGGGCTTAACATTGAATTACATCTTGGGATTTGACAACGCCAATTCTCTCGGGACAGCCTACATCCCACCAGGGAACACAACCCCATCCTACGAGCAGGGCTACGCACAGCGTGCAGACATCAGCACCTTCATGCTAAACAACGATTTTAATGCCTCTTACCAGACAAAGATCGGTGAATGGCTGGAGTCGACTTCCGGTGCGGGTCTAACTTTTCAAACTGAAAAAAACATGTCGACCAACATGAAGGCCACACAAATGGGATATGGCGGTGAAACAGTCAATAATGGCGTCGTTGTACCAACGGAACTCCGCTCTGATATGAATATTTTCGGGGCCTTCTTCCAACAGACATTCGGGATCAAAGAGAAACTATATTTAACAGGTGCTATTCGCTATGATATGTCCTCTGTTTTTGGAAGCGAGAATCGTAGCCAATTATATCCAAAGGTAAGCGGAAGCTATGTCTTATCCAATGAACAATTCTGGCAGAATTCGGCCATCAACAATGTTCTCTCAAGTTTTAAGATCCGGGCCTCTTATGGTCAATCGGGAAACCTTACCGCATTGAGCCCCTTCAGTAGATACACCAACTATTCGCCGCTGAACACTGGCGGCATTAATGGAATCATTCCCACGGACCTCATGGGCAATGAAGGAGTAAAACCCGAACGTCAGGAAGAGTTCGAAGTAGGGACAGACCTCAGCATGTTCCATGATCGTTTAGGGCTAGAGTTTTCCTATTATCGAAAAAATGTCAAAGACCTCCTTATGAACATCAACTTGACACCTTCCACAGGTTATATGTCCCAATACGCAAACATTGGAACAATGACCAACCGGGGGATGGAATTTCTATTGCGTGGGGTTCCTGTATTAAAAGAGAACTTCAAATGGAATATTACAGCTGTTTACTCCCATAACAAAAACGTCGTCAATAATGTCCCAGGAGGAATATTAATGTACACTGCCGGATTCGGACAAGTGGCTGCGGTCAACGGATCCCCCTTAGGAGCCTTCTACGCGACTTACTTTGCTCGAAATGAGGATGGATCCATTTATCACAATGCGGCTGGCCTTCCGACAACAGCCAAAGTTGGAAAAGACAACAATGGTGTCCCTACAGGCGCCACACTTAAAAAAGTCATTGGCGACCCTAATCCGGACTGGACTGGATCCTTGATCAACGAAATCAATATTGGATCAAGATGGACCTTCCGGGCCCAGCTTGATGCGGTAGTAGGTCAGGACGTATTTAATTTTACCAGACGTGTCGGTGACCGTGACCTATATGGTGGCCTTGCAGGCTATGAACCAGAATTGAGAGGTGAGGTTCCTAAAGGTACTTCAGCAGCATTATTCTCCATTATGGAAAACTGGATTGAAAAAGGATCCTTCGTCAAAGTAAGAGAAGTGTCAGCATCTTACAATTGGGCACGTCCAAACTCAAAGATTAAAAATATCCGTTTTTCTCTAGCTGGCCGCAATTTATTCTCTTTCGACAATTATAGCGGCTGGGATCCTGAAGTTAATGCTGCAGGCCAGAGCAATGCCGTCCGTGGATTCGATTTTGTCGAAGTCCCACTCCCAAGGCAGGTCATTGCAGGCGTTAACCTAACATTTTAACGTAACAACTATAGGATAACCATGATGTTTAGACACCCACAGATCGTTGAATACATAAAATTCATTCGCTGCTGTCTTATCATCCTTAAAAAATATTTCAATGAAAAAGATTTTCAACTATAAATTATTACTATTTGCAGCACTGGCCATGAGTCTTAATAGCTGTAAAATGGATGTCCCCAATATAAATCAACCAAGTGGAAGTGCTGTCCCAACAACTCGGGAAGGGATCATTGCCATTAGCGCGGGTTTACAGATGTACTATTCGACAAATGGGATAGCCGCAACTTATTTTTACCCCGCGGTCACAGCACGTGAGCTCAAAGGCGTTGCCACATTTACCAATACGTTAGAACTTGAAGCCGGTGGCACCGAATTACCCACAGCAAACGGAAATATTCTGACATTGTGGTCCAGTATGCAAAAACTACTTGGTATGAGTGAAAGTGTACTGAACAATGCTTCATCCATCAGCACCTTAACTGGCGGAACACTATCTGGCATATTGGCAAATGCCCACTTATACAGAGCAATAGCACTTGGCGCACTGGCAACAAGTTTTGAGAAAGCTAATACACAGACTCAAAAGGATGGCAAAGTGACCTTCGTTGATAGACAAGCTGTTCTTGCGGAAGCAATCAAATCCTTGAACACAGCAATTGCCCTGGTGCAACAAACGCCCATATCATCGGAATTTACATCGACGGTAACCGGCTCAACCATTAACTTGCTGAATTGCCTACACGCTTTCAATGCCCGCTTCAATCTCATGGCCGGAAATTACCAACAGGCCTACAACGAAGCTAACCTTGTTGATTTAACGAAGAAAAGTACATTCACCTACACAGCAATAAGTGTTAACCCGCTTTGGAATCAAACCAGTATTTTGAAATATTACGTCGTTAGGGAAAACTTAGGCCTCCCGACAGGTCTATTTGAAACTGGCGATAAACGTCTTGACTTCTACACTAAACTTAATGGCACAACACTCCAGCTTAAAGGTTTTTCCGAAACACAAAACGGAGAAGTTCCCGTTTACTTACCTGACGAAATGAAACTGATCAAAGCCGAAGCCTTATTACGGAACAACGGTTCATTGACAGAGGCACGCGATCTGATCAACGAAGTACGTACACAAACGGCCGGCGACCTGTTCAACGTCAATGCCGGATTACCCGCATACACTGGAGCCGTCAACAAAAACGACCTGCTGCTCGAAGTCTATAAACAACGCTGCGCGGAATTATTTATGTCAGGTTTACGACTGGAGGATAGCAGACGATTTGACCGTCCTGCCCCACCACAAAATACAACAGAACGAAACCGAAATTTCTATCCTTATCCGGATCAGGAGAGAATCGGCAATCCGAATACACCTGCAGATCCGGCAATCTAAACATAATGGGCTATCACAATAAGATGGCCCATTACGTTTTTAATAGGATCTTCACATCATAATGTTTTTTAATATAAGCTTGTTGCTCGGCTGAATCCGTTTCGAGGTCATGAATCGCACGATCACGCTCTTTGTCCACTTCCATCTTGACTACACAGCGATAAAATCGAAACACATCCTTTTCCGTCTCCAGGATCAAGCGGGGCACACGGGCAGGTTTACCCGTTTCATCTTTAGCGACCATGGTAAAATAAGAGGAGTTACAATGCTTCGTTTCACCCGTTTGAATATTCATGGCCTCCACACGGATTCCCACTTCCATCGATGAATTGCCAACGTAATTAACGGATGCAATTAACGTGACCAGCTCTCCTACCTCTATCGGTTTCAAAAAATCAACCTTGCCAACAGAGGCTGTGACGCAATAATGTGCCGAAAACTTAGACGCTACCGCAAAGGCTATTTGATCCATCAACGACAAAATATATCCGCCATGAATCTTTCCGCCGAAATTAGCGTTGGACGGCAACATCAACTGTGAAATTCGAATCACCGACTCACTAACGGTTTTATAAATCTCTTCCATATCCCTAAATTTACTTTGGACAGGCCAAAAATCAAAACAAAATCACTGTGTTTCAACAAATACCAACATTTGTGATCTAAAAAAGACAAATACGTTCTGTCATTCGGTATAGAAGCACATGTCAGACCAATAAGATGATCCGATAAGATATAAAAAAAGCAAAAGGGATATCCGAAATCTCAGATACCCCTTTTCCAAATAGTACAAAAACTCTTTATTTAATTTTTTCAGCGATATAAGGGCTTTCATTGCTCAACCGATCAATAGCCTTTACCGCAACATACTGCAATTTTTTATTATTCAATGCCGTTGGTACATCTTTCGTCGTTACTCCAGGTTCCAAGATCTCATATTTCCATTCGCCGCCATAATTCAGGTATAATACCCATTTCGCAACTTGGTCAATTTGCTGATGTTGCCATTTTAAGAACATATTATTTCCTTGTGGCGTCAGTAGCAACGTCGGCTTCAACAAAGGGTTTGCATTGAGCCATGGACTTGGCGGAACCAAAGCTTTAGATTGATAAGGCCCTTCCACCAGCGCCTGCGTCATTGCTGGATTTTTGATCAGTCCGGCCAAACTCCAATGGATGACGCCATTGCGGTTATCCGGCAAAATATTACGTGCTGCGGCAACCTGATTCACAATCTCCTGCACATATTCAGGGCCACGTCTTCCGACTGTATTAATACCCGGCCAAAGATGCCGCCCCATTGTATTCTCACTTTCCCACCATTTTAATAAAGCCGTATAGCTCTGCTTTGCCGGTTGGATAGGCCAATAAAGCTGTGGCGCGAAATAATCTATCCAGCCTTTATTCAACCACAATTTAGCATCTGCATATAACATATCGTATTGACTCGATCCCTGAATTCCGGCAGGATATCCCGGCTTCCAGATCCCAAAAGGGCTAATACCGAATTTCACGAAGTTTTTTTCCCTTTTTATATCCTTGTAGATCCGCTCAATAAACGTGTTTACACTGTTTCTTCTAAAATCACCACGTGACAAGGTTCCACCGTTGCGTTTAAACTCATTATAGCTGTCCGAATCCGGAAAATCTTGTCCACCATTATATTCGGCATAGGGATAAAAATAATCGTCGAAATGCACCCCGTCAATATCATAACGCTTAACGATATCCATCACAACACGTGCCGCATGTTCTTGCGTCGATTGTTTGGATGGATCAAACCAGTAATAACCCTGTTTTAGCTTTACCACAGACTCTGGCATTTTACGCGCCATCGAAGCCGAAGTCACCGCTCCTCCTGCAGTATGGTGTGCACGGTAGGGGTTCAACCAAACATGAAGTTCAATTCCCCTTTTGTGCGCCTGTTCAACCCAAAATTCAAGTGGATCATAATAGGGTGACGGTGCTTGCCCCTCCGTTCCCGTCAAAAAATACGACCATGGCTCGAGATCGCTCTTATAAAAAGCATCTGCAGAAGGACGCACCTGAAAGATAACTGCATTGAAATTATTAGTCTTCAAAAAGTCGAGGATACCAATCGCTTCTTGCTGCTGTTCGGCAGTACTGAGATTATTTTTGCTCGGCCAGTTGATGTTGGCTACAGAAGCAACCCAGGCCGCACGAAACTCACGGGGCACAAGTGGAAGATCAACAACGATATCCTTCTTTTTTTCAACCGCAGGCTGTTCTTTTGTCTCTATCGTATTTTTCATCCGCTCTCGCTTCGGAACTGAAGGGGGATCTTTTTTTACAATTTCAACATTGGTATTTGTGTTTACAGGTTCTTGCTTTTTATTTTTCTTGGAAGAACAAGAAGACAAAAGAAAGAGTGCCGTAGTTAAAAATAATAAGGAACGTTTCATCAAGCTATAGAATATTATGTTTTTTTTCAAACTAACCCCCAAAACTAAGCTAAATTTCAATAGAAAAGAAATTTAGCAGTCACCCATCCGCTTTAAAAAGATATTTCTATCGGATGAAAAGAAACAGCATATACTTCATTATCAGTTATGAAGCAATCTAATTCAATTTATAAACTCATGCTAGCTGAAAACTCTTGCAATCCGGAGATCAATAACGTAGTTCTCCTTTAAAGATAACATGTTCCAGCCTGAGGTCATCCGTAAATACGATGACATTGGCCATGCTACCAGCATTTAAATTCCCGATATCCCTTCGCTGCAATAGCTTAGCCGGATAAGTCGTAGCCATCCGGATCGCCTCATCCAGGGGAATTCCAACCTGTTCCACACAGTTTCTGATTCCTTCAAACAGGGAAATTGCCGCACCCGAAATTGTTCCGTCCGGCAAGGCGTAATAGCCATCGTTCAATACGTGCTGATAAATCCCCTTACTGCATGCCGCCACGGCATCCGTAATCATAAATAAACGCTCGCCCATTTGCCGTTTGGCGATTTTTACAGCTTCAAAGCTGACATGATGTCCATCGACAATAATACTCGCACAGGCTTTGTGATGGTTAAAAATAGCACCGACCAAACCCACCTCGCGATGGTGCAATGGTGACATGGCGTTGAACAGATGTGTGCTTGTCGGAATTCCCGAATCGTAACCATGTGTTCCTTCCTCGAAAGTAGCATTGCTATGCCCAGCGCTGAGCAGCAGCTGATAACCTTGCAAATACGTCAGCACTTCGTCCGAAAAACATTCAGGTGCAATCGTCATCATCCTGACAACATTATTTCCCTGTAGCAGCTCTTCGATCCTTTCCTTTGTTGGCGTTATAATCAGTTCTTCGGGATGAGCTCCCCTTTTTTTTGCATTCAGAAAGGGCCCTTCCAAATGCAGACCTAAAAAGGCATCATGATGATAATCCTCCGCAACGCGAATAGCCTCTTTGAATACCGCAATTGTATTTGTTGCCAAAGTCATCATATAGGAAGTCGTCCCTTTATCAATCAGCCCGTTGGAGATCCGTTCCAAAGAGTCCAAGGTAAGTTCGGCAGAATACAAATCCGAACCATCACCATACAATTGCAGGTCGACCAAGCCCGCGCAAATATTGGTTCCTTTGACATCAAGCAGTTGATATCCTTCTGGGAGATCCTGCTCATTGACGATGCCTACAATTTTTCCTTCATCCAGGAGCAATGCTCTGTGCTCTATAATTTCTGTGCCGGTATAGATCTTACCGCCAGTCAATGCCATTTTTTTCATTAAAATAATTGTTACATGTTATCCGCTTTTAGCGTTTAGATCCTAGCGCTGGCACCATAGCATATATTCATACGCCATACAGACCTTCACGCCCTGCAATTCTTCCTGGTAAAAATTTGCCTTTACCCTTCTCCAGTTAAAGTTAGGATTTGTCTTTGCGCTATCCCAAAATTTTTACTTTTTTAATTTTAACTTTTTAATTTACTGTCGTAACTTAGTTCCATGTACTTTTTCAGAAAGCGCAATGCCGATCGCCCCACAAATGGCAGCATTAAAGCCATGCATATCATTAATGCAACGGCCATTATTGTCTTTTTATTGGGGTTGATCTATAAAATATTTTTTTCATCCTAAACTAGCAACCATGTCAAAAAAAGAGATCTTCAATACAGACAAAGCTCCTGCAGCAATAGGCCCCTACAATCAAGCGATTAAGGCAGGTAATACCCTTTATGTTTCCGGACAGATTCCACTTGTTCCTGAAACAATGGAGCTGATCTCATCGGGCGTAAAAGATGAAGCGCATCAGGTATTGAAAAATGTCGAAGCCATTTTAACACATGCTGGTTATACATTTCAGGATGTCGTCAAGGCCTCCATCTTTTTAAGCGACATGGGCAACTTTAGCCTTGTTAATGACGTTTATGCAGAATATTTCAAGGAAGCCCAACCTGCACGTGAGTGCGTGGCAGTGAAGACATTACCGAAGAATGTCAATGTCGAGATTTCGGTAATTGCCTGGAAAGATTAATCCGTGGAAAATAACAACGAAACTGTAAGCCGCGGAAAATATCTTTTCGCGGCTTTTTTGGCTCCCTTCATTTGGGGATTCATGTCCATTCCCGTTCGGTGGATACGGGAATATCCTGCCGAGGACATTCTATATTTTAGGATCGTAACGGCCTTGGCCGCACTTTGGCTCTATCTCCTGCTTTTCCAACGGAAGACGTTACGCTTGGATATTCAGAAGTTCAGGGAGCTTTCAAAAAAAAGAAGAATTCGGCAGACCAGCCTTACTGTCCTTGCTTCCCTGCTGATCTTCGGCAACTGGTTCACCTATATTTATGCCGTCAACCACATCAGTATCCAGTCCGCAGCTCTGGCCTATCTAACTTGCCCGCTGATTACAGCGGCGGCAGCCTATTTCATCTTAAAAGAAGAACTGCGTCCAATTCAGAAGGTGGCTCTCCTCATTGCCTTTGGCAGTGTATGTCTATTAGCCAAAGGATCGCTGCATGATGTGCTATGGGCAGCGACCATCGCCACCTGTTATGCCTTCTATCTTATTGTACAGCGCGTGTCTACTGGTTTCAACAAACTCAATCAGTTGGCTATCCAATTGAGCATCTGCGCGTTATTTGTAATTCCCAGACTGGTCTACAATCATCATGAGATCCCCACAGATCCTGTCTTTTGGGGTACAATCATACTGATTGCAGTTATATTTACCATTATTCCACTATTTCTGAGTATGTACGCCTTGATTGGTATTTCCTCTACCACCACAGGTGTATTGCTATACATCAATCCAATCATCGCTTTCACCTTGGCAGCGACCTATTTTCAGGAGCCTGTTCCCTTCATCAAATATCTGGCTTATGGAATTATATTGATGGCAATCGTCCTTTTCAATAGTATCAATTTCCGCCAGACCAGGAAAAATTAAAGTCATTGTAACCAAAGGTCAACTACACCTGGTGGAATTAAATCTTTATAAATAATCTGGCTTATCACCATTAACTGCAAAGGTAATAAGCCAGATTATTCACTTTTCCTTTGAAAGGAAGATACATTTCCAGCAAGGAACAAAAAATGACAAAACACATTAACCTCACACACAATAACTTACAAAACACCTCTTCGCATTTGTATCAACTTTGTTTACCAAAATTTTTGATTTTTCATCAACAGTAGTAAATTAGTGCTCAATTTAAGGGGAATCACACCCCCTTTTGCTCCATCACTTCAGTATTGAATAGCAGACAATAATCACTGATTTTGCTTTCCATTCATATTCAATACATTTTCCTAACCGACATGCTAAATGGAATTAGCCCATTACCGTGGTAAAAAATCTACTGTTATGAAAAATATGTATATAAAACTGAATATAACACATATACTATATGAATAACAAATTATACACTACACTAAGGATGTTGAGTATTGTTCCGACAATGCTCTTTTCGGCATCTTTACTTCATGCGCAAAGCAGCCAAGTGAAAGGGACGGTTGTTGACGCGAAATCAAAAGCTCCACTTGTGGGTGCTACGATCAAAGTACTAGGCACATCAACAGCTAGTTCTACAGACAGCAAAGGTGCATTCCAGATCAATGTAGACGATAAAAATCGTGTTCTGAATATCAGCACCATCGGTTACGAAAATAAAACCGTTACACTCGGACCGGGCGAAACCACAATTACAGTAAGCATGGATGAGCAGACGCAACAGTTAGAAAGTGTTGTTGTCACCGCTCTTGGTATCAGCCGTGCACAGAAATCATTGACTTACTCTACCCAACAGGTCAACGGGGATGAACTGAACAAGGTAAAAAGTACCAATTTAGCCAACAACCTGAACGGTAAGGTAGCAGGGGTCAATATCGCTTCCAGCTCATCAGGACCAGGTGGTTCCGCGAAAGTCATTTTACGTGGTAATAAATCGGCTTCCGGCGACAACCAGGTATTATATGTTGTCGACGGTGTCCCGATCAACAACCAGACTTTAGCGAGCCAGCCAGACAATGTCTTCGGTGGACAGCGTGATGGTGGCGACCCTATTTCATTGATCAACCCAGAAGATATCGAAAACATCTCTGTATTAAAAGGAGCATCTGCAGCGGCACTATACGGTAGCCAAGCTGCCAACGGTGTTATCTTGGTAACAACAAAATCAGGCAAGCAAGGCCGCACAACGATCAACTTCTCGTCAAGTGCGCAGATAGAACAAGCGGTATCCACGCCTAAATTCCAAAGCCAATACGGTCAAGGTTCAGGTGGTAAGAACAGTAATACCAGTGTATTTAGCTGGGGAGACAAAACCAATGGTGCCAACTACGACAATGTAGGTGAATTTTTCCGCACAGGTAGCAACTTCACCAATTCATTGACATTATCCGGAGGTAACGAAAAAAATCAAACGTACTTCTCTTATGCAAATACCCTTGCTAAAGGTATACTTCCAGAAAATGACCTGATGCGTCACAACTTCAATCTTAAAGAAAGTGCTACATTCTTCGATGATAAGTTGACCGTTGAAGGTAGCGCCAACTACATTACCCAAAAATTGGATAATGCACCTTCTTCAGGTTTTTATTACAATCCATTGGTTGGAACCTATCTATTACCTCGTAGCCTAAATATCGCAGATTACAAAAATTACGAAACGTTCAATACAAGCCGCAACCTTAATGAACAAAACTGGTTCAGCCTAAGTGATAGTCCCACAACACAACAAAATCCATGGTGGATCGTCAACAGGAATCCAACAAGCTCTACCCGCAACCGTTTGCTTTTAAATGGTAGTGCAAAATATAAAGTAGCGCCATGGATCAGTATTCAGGCTAGGGGAAGCGTCGATCGCACCTCAGAGGTTTGGGACCGTAAAGTCTATGCGAGCACACCAAATCCCCTAGGAAAATTAAATGGTAATTACAATTATACAAATACCACCATTACACAACAATACGGTGATGTTGTTGCCAACATGAATTTTAATGTCAGCGATAAGTTTCAGATCACAGGATTGGTCGGAACAAGCATCACCGACTGGAAAACCGAAGGTGTAGATTTTAATACAGGTATTGACGGGTTAAAAATCCCAAATCAATTCTTTATCCAAAATACAACAACGCCTGTCACATCTACATTATCGGCTAATCGTAGACAATTACAATCGGTATTTGCATCAGCAAACTTGGCCTACGACAACTGGATTTATTTGGATCTGACGGCGAGGAATGACTGGTCCAGTACATTAGCTTTCACAGGTACAAAGTCTTTCTTCTACCCATCTGCAGGCTTGGGTATTGTATTGAATGACAAATTAAACTTACCTGAGTTTGTCAATATGGCCAAGATTCGTGGTTCGTATGCAGTAGTGGGCAATGATTTGCCTCCTTACACGAGTTTATTAACAAACACGGTGAATCCATACGCTGTATTGACAGTAAATGACATTGCGTTCTTGAAAACATTAAAGCCCGAAAAAACGAAATCTTTTGAAATTGGAACGGAATGGCGCATGTGGAACAATCGTTTGAATGTAGATGTTACGTACTACAAAACAAACACAACGAACCAGTTCTTCAAAGTCGCTGCGAGCCAAGCTTCGTTAAATCAACAATATGCGATTAATGCCGGTGACATCCAAAACCAAGGAGTTGAAGCATTGGTATCATTAGATGCAATTAGAAATGATGATTTCAAATGGACAACAAGTATCAACTTCACCTACAATAAAAACAAGATAAAAAAACTAGCTGATGCTGTTCCTGAGTTTAGTTTAACTGGTGAAAATCAAAACAACTTTGCTTCCAAACTTGAGGTAGGCGGTTCTTTTGGCGATATCTATGGACAGGATTTTGTACGGGATGCTGAAGGAAGGATTATTATTTCAGAAGATGGTATTCCTCAAAAAACCAACGCTTATACAAAGCTAGGAAATTCGAATCCAATTTGGCAAATGGGCTGGAATAACAGTTTCAATTATAAAAACTTCAATTTAAGTTTCTTGATTGACGGCAAATTTAATTACGATGTTATGTCTATTACTCAGTCTGTCATGGATGGTTATGGCGTATCAGAAGCAAGTGGAGCTGCTCGTGCAAATGGTGGCGTTGCCGTAAACGGTGTTACACCGAATGGAACTCCTGTTGCTGTCGTCGATGCAGAGAAATGGTACACATCAACAGGAGGTATAGGTCCTGTCAGTAGCCAATACATTTACGATGGAACGGTCGTGAGACTGCGTGAATTGACTTTCGGCTATGACTTCAATATTAAAGACAGTTTCTTCAAAAAATTGCGCGTCAATGCTGTAGGAAGAAACCTATTCTACATTTCTAAAAAGGCTCCATTTGACCCTGAAGTAACGATGTCAACAGGCAATTCGCTGAGTGGTGTAGATATCTTTATGATGCCTGCCACCCGCAATTACGGACTTACACTAAATGCAACTTTCTAAACGATCAACAATGAAATTTAATAGCAAATATATATACAAATTCTCCCTGGCCATGTTACTTCTTGGAGGAACGATGACCAGCTGTACAAAGAATTTTGAGGATTACAACAAAAACAATATTGGGCTTACGGATGAAGATTTAAAGGGGGACGGACAAGATCTTGTGCTCTTTTTAAAAAATGCACAAATGTCTATTTACAATTTCTCCGGTGCGGGAGACCCTAATTCTTATCAAGTACAACAAAATCTGAATGCAGACGTTTTTTCGGGCTATTTCATGTCTCCCACGCCGTTTAATAGCGGTCAGAACAACCTGAATTATGCCATGGTGAACGGCTGGAATGGTGAACCATTTAAAGTGCTTTATCTTAACGTTATCAAATCCATTGAAAAGTTAAAAGGCAATGGACTTGCAGAAACATATCCAGCATTATGGGGTTCGACATTGGTCATCAAAGTAGCAGCTGCCAGCCGTGTTACAGATATCTATGGCCCTATTCCTTATAGTAAAGTAGGTACCTCCAACACTGTACCATACGACAATCAATCCGATGTATATGCAGCTTTCTTCAAAGAGCTCGATGAGGCTGTAACGGCCTTGAAATCGTACAAAGCGGATAGTCCAATGGCGGCTAAAATCGACCAGATCGATCTTGTATTTCCTAATTCCGATAATCAGGTCCGTTTTAAAAATTGGTTAAAAATTGCCAATTCATTGCGTCTACGTTTGGCAATGCGCTTGGTAAAAGTTGATGCAGCATTAGCAAAAACACAAGCTGAAAAAGCGTTGGATCCTGCAAACGGAGGTGTAATGGAGAGTAATAGCGACAACTTCAAGATCACAGTTCCAGCAGACGGAACCTATAGCAACCCGCTTTGGTTTATTTCCAAAAACTGGGCTGATACGCGTATCAATGCAACACTTTCGTCGTATATGGTTGGGTTAAAGGACCCGCGTATTTCCAAATATATGGCTCCCGTGGCTAAAGATGCGACAACAACAGCTTTCGCTGGTAAATACATCGGAATTCGTACAGGTGCTGAAGGTATCGAAAAGGATAAATACCAAAAGCTATCGGCTTTGAATACCGAAGGTACAACACCGACTTTCGTAGCGACAACGGCACCGATATTAATGACTGCAGCTGAGGTTTACTTCCTTCGTGCGGAAGCAGCATTGAGAGGTTGGAACAACGCGGGTGGAACAGCGCAATCCCTGTATGAAAAAGGTGTAGAGACATCTTTCACTCAATGGGGTGTAACATCGGGTCTAAGCACTTACCTCAATGACAACACAAGTAAAGCAGCAGCTTACGAGGATCCTTTCAATGCAGAAAACAATGCTGATTCACCGAGTTCCTTGACGATCAAATGGAATGAAAGTGCATCTAACGAAGAAAAATTAGAACGTATTATCACACAAAAATGGTTGGCAATATTCCCTGAAGGACAAGAGGCCTGGAGTGAATTCCGCCGCACAGGATATCCACGTCTATTCCCAGTTGTTGTCAACAACAGCGGTGGACTGATTGACACCAAAATACAGATACGTCGTTTACCGTTCCCTCAGAATGAATATAATACAAACGCAGCCGAAGTGCAAACCGCAATTTCTCTGTTAGGTGGTCCTGACAATGGCGGCACCAGACTTTGGTGGGACGTCGCAAAAGGAAATTTCTAAAACTGATTTTTTCGCTATATTAAGGCGGCTTAACGACAACGTTAAGCCGCTTTTTTTGTGGTTTTTAACTTGTTATATTGAAAGAAATCACTATTCTTTCATCAAATCAGCCATATTACTTAAAATCTCACCATAGAGAAATTTCAAAATAATGATGTAGCAATCGCTTAAAATTGTCCGTTATCTGACTAAACCAAACACGCAATTATGAAAAATTTGTCAATCTTAGGTTTCACCTCTTTGCTCGCATGCAGCATGCTATTTGTGGTCTGTAAATCCGAATCTCATCTGGAAAATCCCTATAAAGAAAAAACTGAAAAAGAACTGGAGGTACTCTCAAATGAAAAATACAATAAGATTATTGCGCTGGCCAATCCAAAAGAATGTACTGATCCAGACGATTGGAAAATAATAGACATCCAGACCGTATGTGGCACCAATCATATCCCCTACCACCGTTCCGTTGATAAAACGACCTTACAGAACATGATCAATGATTATAATAAGCTGATGGAAATATACCAGCCTATGATGGCTCCAAGGATCAATTGCATTCCCTATCGAAAACCGCTTGATGTCATCTGTAAGGAAGGAAAAGCCACGATTAAGTACGAATAAACTGATTCAAAACAGAAAACTTTATGAATCTAAATGCATTGAGCGTAAAAAACAACATACCAGACCCGCGGCACAAAGCGGAAAAAATCAGTTCAATGCAGGGATGGCAAGCCATTTGTAGAAGTATATAAATCCTAAAAAATTAAATTTTTCGTATTTTAGCCATTCGAGAAGAATGGCTGAATTAAGTTTAATTACCCCAATAGAATACCTCAAAGGTGTAGGTCCCCAAAAGGCAGATGTGCTCAAAAAAGAGTTACAGGTATTTACCATTGGTGATCTGTTGACCCAATACCCCTTCCGCTATATCGACCGTACAGAATTCCACAAGATACGGAAGCTGCACCCCGATATGATGGCAGCACAGGTCTTGGGGCGGCTGGTTTCCTTACAGCTCGTGGGCGAAAAAAGGACCAAGCGCCTTGTCGGCTCATTCAAGGATGAAACCGGCTCCATGGAACTCGTCTGGTTCCAGTCCATTCCTTGGCTCCAAAAGTCATTGAAAGTAGGTTCGGCCTATATTATCTATGGCAAGCCCAGCGAATTTAATGGACAGCTGTCCATTACCCATCCCGAAATGGACCTGTACAATCCACAGGTCAAGCAGGCGGGCAATATGAGCTTACAACCCGTCTATTCCTCCACCGAGAAACTCAAAAAATTCAATCTGGACACCAAGGGCATCCAACGCTTGCAACAGACGGCCTTGGAGACCGTATTTCGGAGCATCGAAGAAAGCATTCCCCAGGAAATACTAGCAAAACATCAGTTAATTTCCCGCCAACAGGCTTTAGCCTCCATTCACTTCCCGAGCAACCAAAAGGAATTGAACCAGGCGATCAAAAGGATCAAATTTGAAGAACTGTTTTTCATCCAGCTCAAACTGCTCAACAACAAACAACTGAACACGCAGAAATTCAGGGGACAGCGCTTCAATAAAGTGGGCGAAAGGTTCAACACTTTTTTCAATGAGCGGCTTCCATTCCCGTTGACGGGGGCGCAGAAACGTGTTATCAAAGAAATCCGTATCGATACCAATACCGGCGCGCAGATGAACCGTCTGGTGCAGGGCGATGTGGGCTCCGGCAAAACAGTCGTTGCCCTGATGAGCATGCTGCTCGCAGTGGACAACGGCTTTCAGGCCTGTATGATGGCACCGACAGAGATCTTGGCCACACAGCATTACCACGGACTCAAACAGCTTGTCGGTGATGATCTCGTCAGCATCAAGCTGCTCACGGGATCAACAGGCACCAAAGAACGTCGCCTGATCCATCAAGCGCTCGAAGATGGCTCGCTCGACATCCTGATCGGTACCCATGCACTGATTGAAGACAAAGTACAATTCAAAAACCTTGGCTTCGTCGTTATTGACGAACAGCACCGTTTTGGTGTGGAGCAACGGGCCAAACTCTGGCGCAAAAATGTTATTCCACCGCATATGCTCGTCATGACAGCCACCCCCATTCCACGGACACTGGCCATGACCATGTATGGCGACCTTGATATTTCGGTAATCGACGAACTCCCGGCAGGACGTAAGCCTATTAAGACGGTGCACTTCTTTGAAAGCTCCCGCCTACGCATGTTTGGCTTTATGCGTGAGGAAATCGCCAAAGGCAGACAGGTGTATCTCGTCTATCCACTGATCAAAGAAAGTGAAAAACTGGACTTGATTTATTTAGAAGCGGGGCTGGAGAATTTACAGCGCGAATTTCCCCTTCCGCAATATAAGATCAGCATTGTCCACGGCAAGATGCCCGTTAAAGATAAGGATTTTGAGATGCAGCGCTTTGTGAAGCATGAAACACAGATCATGGTGGCAACAACGGTGATTGAAGTTGGCGTCAATGTACCCAATGCATCGGTCATGGTCATCGAAAACTCCGAACGATTTGGTCTCTCCCAACTCCATCAATTACGGGGACGTGTGGGGCGTGGGGCCGAACAATCCTTTTGTATCCTGATGTCGGGCAATAAGCTCAGCAAAGAAGGCCGTCTCCGGCTTGATACCATGGTACGTACCAACGATGGCTTTGAAATCGCCGAAGTTGACCTGCAGCTACGGGGCCCGGGTGATATCTCTGGTACACAGCAATCGGGCGTACTTGACCTCAAGATGGCCAACCTAGCCACGGATCAGGCCTTATTGACCGATTGCAGAAATACCGTGATAGCCATATTCAAAGAAGACCCCATGCTTCAAAGCGAAAAAAACTACCTGCTCCGAAGCTTTTTGGCACGGAAATCAGATGGTATTGCCTGGGACAAAATATCCTGATCACCATCGAGGCAGCATTGACCCGCTCAAATTCAAAATTAGAACGATAATTCTTCAGCACAATCCATCTGACAATGCCATTAACCACTCAGATCAATATCCAATAAGCTATTTGACGTGGTCCAGCCCTCAATAGATCCAAGGAACCTACCAAAGGTATTCTCTACCATCGTCCAAGTAACATACAACCTTTTAGAGTTCCATTCCCCTGAGACCCGATGATCAATAAAGTAAACAAACCGTCATAAATAACTTATAGGCGAACAGCGCTCAATTCATTTGTATATAAAATCAAAATTATTTATTTTTGTATCATTATGAACATGATATAGAAAATATCCCCTTCTTTTACTAGGCAAAAGATGGCGACTGACCGCTTACTTATTTGAGTTGCCCTGGTAAGCAAAAATCACAAAAAACTTATTGGATTTTCTTAAATTCACCTTTTCAAAACAACAATTAAAAGTGGAAGTATGATAAGAGACAGACGGTCGCTATGAATGAATAGCCGGACGCGCTCCATACGCTACAATATACTTAATAGTACAAAATGGCCAGAATTAAAATACACGATACAGCAATAAAACCCGAAACAGCCGTCTTGGTGAGTGTGATCACTCAGGGCGTAACGGAAGCAAAAGCGAAGGAATATCTGGAGGAACTCGAATTTCTCGTGCAGACTGCCGGTGGTGAGACCAAAGGAATGTTTACACAGAAATTAGCTTTTCCCGATAGAGCAACATTTGTCGGTAGCGGAAAACTTGAAGAGATCAAAGCTTATGTTGAAGCGGAAGAGATCGACATTGTTGTCTTTGACGATGAGTTATCCCCATCCCAATTGCGTAATATCGAAAAAGAGCTCAAACGCAAAATCTTGGACCGTTCCAATCTGATCCTGGATATCTTCGCTCGACATGCAAAAACTGCACAGGCAAAAACCCAGGTAGAATTGGCGCAATTACAATACCTATTACCACGATTGACCCGCTTGTGGACTCACTTGGAGCGCCAACGTGGGGGTATCGGTATGCGTGGTCCCGGTGAGTCGCAGATCGAAACGGATAGACGGATTATCCTCGATAAAATTTCCCTGTTCAAGGAAAGATTGAAGGCGATCGACAAGCAAAATGAAACCCAGCGCAAAAACCGTGGCGAAATGATCCGCGTAGCTCTGGTGGGCTATACGAATGTCGGCAAATCAACGATCATGAACATGATCTCTAAATCCGATGTGTTGATCGAAAACAAACTCTTCGCAACATTGGACACGACAGTACGTAAAGTCGTTATCGACAACCTACCGTTCCTGCTGTCTGATACGGTCGGTTTTATCCGCAAATTACCGCATCACTTGGTGGAGTGTTTCAAATCTACACTGGACGAAGTCAGAGAAGCAGATGTGCTGATCCATGTAGTGGATATCTCACACCCCAACTTTGAGGACCATATTCAGGCAGTAAATGAAACATTGAAAGATCTGAAAGCTTTAGATAAGCCCGTTATTACGGTATTCAACAAGATTGACCTGTACAAACCAGCCGTTGAAGAAGGACACGATGGTGAGGAGGTAAAAGTTACATTGGACGATTTCCGCAATTCATGGATGGCGAAAAACTCCGATCCGGCGATCTTCCTGTCTGCAACAAACAAAACAAATATCGAAGAGTTCAAACAAACACTTTATGATATCATCGTGAAGATGCACAATGAACGTTATCCGTACAACAACCTGTTGTATTAATTTGACTAACATGACGACGGATCGTTACTGACGATCCGTCGTCTTAAAAAAATAAGCAATGAATAAAGTGGTGCAGTTCCAGGACTGGGGACTTGTAGACTATCAGGAAGCCTGGGACAGACAGGAATCCATCTTCAAGGGCGTATTAGACGTCAAACACGAAAATCGGGTCAATGCGACAACGACAGACACACCAAACTACCTGATCTTCACAGCTCACCCCCATGTCTATACCTTAGGAAAAAGCGGGCACGAAGAATACCTGCTCCTGGATGAGAAAGGCCTGGAAGAAAAAGAAGCGAAGTTCTATAAGATCAACCGGGGCGGTGATATCACCTACCATGGGCCGGGTCAGATTGTAGGATATCCGATTCTGGATCTCGACAATTTCTTTACCGATATCCACCTTTATTTAAGGACATTGGAAGAAGCGATCATCCTGACCTGTGCCGATTATGGCGTTCCGGCTGGCAGATACCCCGGGTTTACCGGAGTCTGGATTGAACCGGATAAGCCCACAGCCCGCAAGATCTGTGCGATGGGCGTGCGTGCCTCACGCTGGGTCACCATGCATGGCTTTGCCTTTAACGTCAATACAGATCTTGACTATTTTAGCAATATCATTCCCTGTGGTATCGACGACAAGGACGTCACTTCACTGAAACGTGAACTTGGCCAAGAAGTTGATATGGAAGAAGTGAAGGAAAAACTGCGCGGACACATTGCCAGACTTTTTGAAATGGAAGTAATCTAGCAATAGAAATAATAGAAACGAACAAGGACCTGCTCAACACAGGTCCTTTTCTATTTACAATACGCTTAAGAATAGGAAATCCTTCTAAGGCACATCGCTTTATTGAGTATTTTGTTCTGGTCGGTTAACAATAATACATGCAGTCATAACGAAACAGTTTACCATCTTTAAACGTGATGATCAGTTGGCCTGCATCGCCATTTTGAAAACGGTACACATGAGGTTCTTCGACCATATTCGTAGAAATCATATCACCAAAATGATTGATAAAATCCCTTTCATCGTAGTTGGCATCCATACGTTGATCCCCTAGTGCTAAGATCTCACCGTCCGTAAAATATAGTTTATAGACTGTACCGACGATCTTCTTTTTGTAGTTCTCCTCAAAAGCCACGATCATGTTCGGGGTTTTATAAAAATAACGCGGTTCCCAGCCACATTCAGGCATATCCGGTATATCCGCTACACGTTGCATCTTCAACTGGTTCATCTGCGCATCCTTGATTTCCCCGTCGACGAGGGATATCCCTTTCCAGACAAAATGCAAGTTCAGCGTCTTCATTTTCCTTTCATACGCTTCAAAATCTGGCTTCTTATCCAATTTACTTGCCAATAACAATTCAAAATCAATATCGACTTTCGAATTTTCGATCCCATAAGCGGCATAAGATTCCTTCCAATAGGACAGGGCTTGTTTCAGGTTTTCCTCCCTCCTCCAGGCCAGCTCGCGCAATCTTCCCACCTGCACCAGTTCTTCTTCCTGATCCTTGCCCTTTACCGCCAAATAATCTTTCAGCACTTTATCGTAGGTCAGTTCAGAGCCTAAGAACTTCAATTGCACATATTCAGGATTTTCATGAAAATGATCGCCGATATACACCCAACCGTCGGTATATAAAGGAACATAATCAATGCATAACAGCTCATTGAGCGATGCGCGACGAACAGCAAGGCTTGTTGTGGTCGGTGCTTTACGGACACGCAGTTCAGCGACACGTACATAATAATGCGGGCATTGATAACCCTCGCTACCCCGATAAAAATACTGCGCAGGTTCATCTGCTGATTTTTTTCCGTCCATGAATTTCTTCAGCGGCTGCCGGTCGATAAAGCCGATATCACCGTTATTGACCTGTACTTTATATTGGGTTTGAGTCGAATCGATTAGGTAAACAGCCGCCTCGGTGGCAAATACCCCCAGACGGTCCTTTTTATTTTCCGCTTCACGGTAGAGATAGCCCCACTTGGATGTATAAACAGGCCGTTCACCCGCTGGCTGCGCCATGCTTCGGTTCACAAAACAACTGTATAGGATACAGCACAGGAGTAATACTTTTCTAAACATATAGCTTTATTTCTTTAAATAGCAATGTAGACATCTATAAAAGTCCGCTAAACCTATTGAAAACCATCGCTACGAGCAGTACAACTCAACATTTTTAGCATAACAATAGCATCTCTGATACTTAACAAAAATAGGCAAAAAGGAGGCCAATGAAATCGCTATAATCAGCTATTTCGCAAACGAAGAGCAGACCTGTTCCAATTTCAATAACTAAGTGGCTTTACTTATGAAAAATAGTTTTCGTATCTTTGCATCAAGGCATAAGTTTCACAATCACTATTTTAAACAAGTAAAACATTATGACAACAACAGTATTTTCATTTGAGCACGCTTCTAGTTCTTCGGAAAGAAAAAAAATAATTGCTGTTTTAAAAGCTCTTGGGGTAAAGAATGTCTCCGTTGAAGAAAAAGAACTCCCATCGGAACTAACACAGTTGATTGAAGAGGGAAGAAAGGATCTAACAGAAGGAAAGACAATCACGGTAACTTCCAAAAATGTATGGGACAGTATCAAATAGAACTTTCTGTGAAGGCACAAAAAGATCTTGCCCAGATCAAAAAAAGAGGAAGTAAAATCGATATGAATAAGATCGTAAAACTCCTCGAAGAACTAGAAAATCACCCTAAAGAAGGAATTGGCCTCCCGAAGCCATTACGAAACCAAGGTAATTCTGACGTTTGGAGTAGAAGACTAAATCAAAAAGATAGGGTCGTCTATGAAATCATTGATCATAAAGTTTTGGTATTAGTAATAAGTTTTATTGGCCATTACGACGACAAGTAATAAAATGCCAATTCCCTGCATAAGGCACTAGTAACAGAACTCTTTCAGCCAAATCATTAAGACATTAAGACAACATACTTCTTGCTCCAATTTCAAGCATCCAGCGACGGTACTACTGAAAGATAGTTTAGCGAACTTCCTTGAGAAAAGCTTTTAAAGCTAACAGCTGAAAAATCAAACGAGGTTTACCTACAGGGCGACGAGTTTTACTTCCGATTCAGCAGTACCACCTGCCCCTCTAAAGCGGAAATTGTCTTTTCCTGCGCTTTGATCGTCTGTTCAAGCGCGGCGACCAATTGTTTGGAAACTGACGAACTTTCGGAACCGACAGCAGCAATCTGCGGTTCGGGACTAACGGTTCCCGCGCTACGCATCATTTTACCTTCTCCCATCAATAGCCAGGCAGGACTAATATCCGGATGGCGGGTCAATATTGCAATCATTGCATCCGAACTCAGCGCTGTATTTTTCTGACTTCCCTTAAAATTGGCATAGGAAAGCCCCACATCTTTAAAAAATTCAGTTTTACTGATGCCCTTTCTTTCAGCGATCAGCAATACACGTTCTTTCACGTTCACAATTATTCTACTTTAAGACACTAACATTTTAAATCAAACCGCAAACCAAATTTCTTGATAGTATTAGAGTTTATCTCCGCAAAAGACGGCTTGGTGGTTTCTATTGATTCCAAGCAATTGAATAACTTATTCCCATGGAAATAAGAATCAACCTTCCAACTTCGAAAAAAACAAATGTCCAGTTAGAAACTATTTGTTCCGCAGCGATTCAATCTCACGCTCCAACGACAATAATAATCGCTCCAAAGATATAATTGTCTTTTCTTGAGATTTAATAGTGATATTTTGTGACGAAATTAATTGCTTTAATGCATTAATCTCCCCATTTGTGATTCTTTCCAAATCAGGTGTTAAATACGTCTCTTCGTCCTCCTTAGCTAAAACAGGCTTAAGCATTTCCCCTTCCCCCTTCAATAACCACTCCGACGAATATTCGGGATATTTTTCGACGATACTAATCAGCCATTTAGCCTGAACATCTGTATTATTCGCCAAGGCACGTGTAAATACGCCTCTACTGGCTCCAATAGCCGATTCAAACGCTGTTACACTTAATCCCTCTCTATCAGCAATAACCTTAATTCTCGTTAAAAAAGAACTCATAATCAATAATTATCAATATATAATTTGTTTTATCGAAAATTAGTGTTTAAATTAGCTTTGTCATTGATAATTATAAACACAGTATTTAACCAAAAAACATTCCTAGCATGAAAAATACGCAAAAGAAACTAAAAGCGAAACATTTTCGCTATTTAAGCAAGGATGTGGTAAAAAATCCGATGATCTACATTAGGGATTTCTACCGCTATGAAACGAATATTATTTACTGGATGAATCATATTCAGCTTTTTGTCAACGCTGCAACTGTTCCCGAAATGGCAGATCGCAATTTCGCTGAAAACGGATACCACTGTAAACAGATGATCAAACAAATTGAAGCAGCTTATGTAATTTTTCACCAATGCCAACTTCCGATACAGGATGCACCTTTAAATTTCTTTTCCACAAAAGAAGATTACCACAACTACCTATTTCGCATGGAGCATACTGTCAACGGAAAATTAGCTCCTGCGGACACGATCAGCAAGTTTTTCTCCTATCAATCGCTACAAAAATGGTATGAAACGATGGATGATATCATGCACTATCTTACCGTGCCAGATTCAGGCAACTACGAATATTTTGGAGATCAAATCATTGTGATACGAGAAATGCTTATTCGACTCGCATTCGCTCTAAGCTATATCTATGAGAATGAAGGGCTCTCTCTCACCGTCCCTTCCTATGTAAAAGCTGTAAATAAAGAGCCGCATCAGTCCACTGAAAAGAAAAATAAATTCCGGCAGTTAATAGAGGACAGTATTGATAAAAAATATGCCGAAAAAGAAGCACAGGAAAATAGCAGTGAAATAGATGAAAACCAAAGCTTGGAGACGCCAGAAATTCCTAAAAACGAAAATAGCGAGCTAGAAACGACATAGAAAAAATAAGAGTATATTATTCCATTTCAAGAGACACTCTCCGATCTCCCAATTGCTTTAAGAGCTATAAATCTAAATGGAGAAATAACAGACAAATAACTACAATACCAAACCGATCAATTATGAGCACCGAACTTACTCCAATCATCGAAGCCATCCTTCGTGCTATTGCTGTCGATGAAATCTACCAATGGACTTATACCTGCGATGGTAAGAAATATCAAATGCTGCAGATTAACCGACTGTCAAATACAGCAATTCGATGCATAGATCCTCTTGGTGCGATTAACAAAATCATCAAGAATCACCCAGACCTATACGTCAAAATACATTTCACCCATGAGGTACAAAAAAAACTCGACCAAGGATTGGTCCGTACCTATCTTATTTATCAATCAGAAAATCGCATTTATCAAAATCCGGCGCAGGAAATTCCACTCCTATTACCTCAATATACTCCAGCTGAGATTATCGAAAAAACCAGATCATATATCGACCAAGAGAAAAGTAAAATCAGATCGTTTATAGATGGCCACTTTTTCTATCTGGATAGTAAGAACCATGCACACGCAGCCTTTATGCTCCATCAGGCCATCGAACTATCTCTAAGAACCGCAGAAAAGCTTCTCTTAAACGATGACAGGAAATCACATTCGCTTAGAGGCACAATAGGATATCTCAAAACTTTTGATTCTAAATTGGCCAAACTAATTGACAGCGAAGATGAAAAAAAAGCACTCGAAAAGATTGACGACGCTTATATTGGTTATCGCTACAATCAAGATTATACGATCGACGAAAGCTTATTAGAAACAGCTTATCAAATTGCTATAAACGCGTTAAACTGGATCTACGATTATTCCAATCTTTTATTCGAAGAAATCAGGGAACAACTTACTCCAAAACAGATCGAACACGGGGAAATTGAAAAATTCAAAAATAACGTTGCTATTTACAATAAAAATCAATACAACAGCAATTATCGCGACTTAATCTTAAATATTCTAGAGCAACACTGCAGCCCTTCCTTAGTTGCATGCTTCGGTTATCATTCTGATCGACATCAATATAATAGTTTACTCCAAAACAATAAAGAAGACCAGATAACGCATGTTTACTACCTCTTTATTGCGTTTGACAACCTAAAGACGGACCTTGCCAACCTACAACAAAAGACAATGGATCTGCTGCCGAAAAATGTTTCGCTGACCTTAGTGACGGAAGAAACAACACACTTCATCAAAAAACTCTCCAAGGGGCATCCTTTCTTTCTTTCCCTCGTAAAAGTCGGTGATATCTGGTATCAAAATGCAATAGTTGAAAACTTAGCACTAGACAGCATCGCAGTTCCTCAACTTGACTTAGAGTATGCACGCAAGCAATGGCACAATCGCTATAATAATGCCCGTTGCATCTACTATGCTTTTGAGGATAATTGGACTTTTAGCGTTGAGGCAGGATATCATTCACTATCACAAGTTTTAGAACAAACCTGTCTCGGCGTTATCAATACAATTCTTCAATACAAACCTCAATCTGTAGGTCTTCCGTTTTTAATGAACCTCTGCCGATTAATTGTTCCCGAAGCGCATGCGACCTTTTGTCTGAACAATACTGATCATATTAAACTCTTTAAAGAAATTGTCAAAGCCCAACAGGAATTTAGATATAACGCTAACTATAAAGGGGATCCATCCGCTATTATCAGATTACAGGAACTTACAAAGCTGTTTATCGAAAGATGTAACAAAGAGATGGAAGATTACTTTGAGAAAATCTCGAGCGCTATTCTGGTCGAGAAAATAGAATAAAGTTTAAGCGTAGAGGCCGTCTAGATTTTTTTTATATCTTTCCAATCTCTTGCAGAAGATTTTCCATCTAAAAATTCCTTTTGGGATTCTTCAAAAGATGCAATTTGTTCAGCAGAAAAAGTATTTGTCCCAGACTCCTCATTAATTTGATATTTAATACCAAAACGATCAAGAATCTCCCTTAGCACCTTGACATCCTTCTTATTCGATATTTCAGCAGTAATAGTAGTCATTCGTATAAAAATTAAACACTTAACTCAAATATACGATTAAATTTCCAAAATCTATTTGCGAGCACAATACGACTTTTACGTATACAAACCTCATTCTATAGGGATGCCGTTTTTTTAATGAGTCTCTGCCGATTATAAAGGAGACCCATCCGCTATTATAAGATTACAGGAACTTACAAAGTTGTTTATCGAAAGATGCAACGAAGAGATGGAAGATTACTTTGAAAAAACAGTAATCTGTTAAAAAGATATGTCAAATAATTTGCAGATAGTCGGAAATATTCCGATTATCTCACCAATTTAATACATTTACGTTATGAAAGAACTTCAACTAACCCTTTCCGAGCAAGATCAACTGAATGCATTGCTGTTTAGCATGTCCAAATCACCCCAAATAATTAAAGCACGCAAAAAATCACGATTCATGTTTATGCTGCTCATGCTGATACTCGCCATCCCGTTTTTCTATTATGAGCCCCTATTGGCAATCTTGATCATCGTAGTCAGCGTGGTCGCCTTTTTGTTCTTTCCCAAATATCTCGGAATATACTATAAACGCTATTTTAGCAAATATGTCAAAAGCCCAGAATTTCAAAACCGTATCGGCATCCCTCATACCATCACTTTTGAAGATAATTATCTTCAGATCAAAAGCACACAAATGGAGTCCAAATATCAATACGATCAGTTTGAATATATGACCGAAACGGACTTCGCATTTTTTATCAAACTAAAAATGGCCGATCAACTGTTTTTCCCAAAACAGCAGATCAAAGATACCGCCGAATTTAAAGCTTTCCTGACAGAGCTCAGCCAACGCCTTCATATCGCCTATCAGGAGGAGCTGGACTGGAAATGGAAATAACGGTCGAAAGACCTTATATCCATCCGTAAACTAAGCCAAAGCTCTGATATCCTTGATTTCCAATATATTTTTTACATTGTCCCGCTCCACGGCATGAATCATTGCCCGCCCCAATTCATGTAGGGACAACACCACTGAAGGGGCAAAGAACTTTATAATCTTGGCAACAAATGAAAATGGATTGGCATGCTTCTGTCCCGCGATGGTCGTCATACCGCCCGGCCGGAAATTGTATTCCTTCTTAAACGGCAATTTCGCAAGATCATTTTCCGTCTTGCCCTTCACCCTTGCCCACATCATCCGTCCCTGTTCTGTACTATCTGTACTCGCTCCGGACACATAGATAAAGCTGATTTCGGGATTGATCTTCAACAGCGATTTTGCAAAAGCCAATGTCGTATCATAGGTAATATAGCGGTACTTATCTTCTTTCATGCCAACTGAACTGACACCTGCGCAATAAAAACAGGCATCATATCCCTTGATATCCGTCTCAACTTCGGACAGATCCATGAAATCTTTAACCAAAAGTTCTTTTAACTTTGGATGTTGTATGTCAGCAGTACGACGTGATATACTCAATACCGCCTCTACCTTATCATTTTGAAGACATTCCATTAAAACACCTTCTCCGACCATCCCTGTGGTCCCTGTTATTATAACTTTCATCGCAATTCAGCTTATGTACCAAGCCCCGAGGGCTACAACTATTATTATTTATCCCGATCAATGGGATACCATGGCATTATATCATGCGCAAGCGCTCTTCCTCCAGGTCAATCTGATAGAGCTGCGCACGGACAATATCCTCATCGATCGTCGATTCACTATTCAATTTTTCAAGGTATTCGCGCTGTACATCCAAAAGCTCAATGAAAATCACTTTCGTACGTTCGCTCATCCACGAATCATCCGCAGCATTGACCTTTTCCTCCCAATGTTTCAAAATCCTTTCCATTGCCTCCCGATTATGTTCTTCTTTCTCATATTTATCTCTGAGGAACTGATAAACATGTTGTTTTAAACCTTGCTTCATCTGCTGTTTGGCAACCTCTTCGGGTGTCTCAGCAAGCACGGCATCAAAAAGCTTCGTTCGCTTGATCAAATAGGGTAATGTGAGTCCCTGAACCAAAAGGGTAGAAAGAATGACGACAAAGGTGATAAATAGAATCAGATGCCGCTGTGGAATCACGGTACCATTCATGACCAAAGGAATGGAAAGCGCCGCCGCCAGGGAAACTACTCCCCGCATCCCTGTCCAGCCCAATAAAAGTGGCATAAAGAAACGCTGTCTCGGAGACCGCGCCCTAGGTGCCACACTTGGACGGAAGATAAGTGTCGCGATCATCGCAGCATAGGCGCTGATCACGCGGGCAAGGATAAGGACTGCTGTCACCAACAGACCATAACCGATCGCCTCCCGCAGTGAGGTCCCGTTCGCACGCAAACCGGCCACAATTTCGGGAAGATCCAGACCGATAATAAAAAATACAATGCCATTCAAAATAAACACAAAGCTCTCCCATACACTCAGTCCCCGCACCCGACTGGTACTGTTCAGAAATTTAAGTCGCTGATTGGACATCAGGAGACTTCCCGCAACGACCGCCAATACCCCCGAACTGTGAAACTGCTCGGCAATCCAATACATAAAGTAGGGCTCGATCAAGGTAAGCGCTATATCCGATGGCGCATCTGTGGGTAAACGTTTATGCGCCTGAATAAAAAACCAGCCCAACAGAACACCGATACCTACTCCACCGACCAACATCCAGATAAACGACACTGCTGCCTCCTGCCATACAAACTGCCCCATCCCCACAGCAATCAGGGCAAAACGGACAATAATTAAGGAAGAAGCATCATTCAGCAGACTCTCTCCCTCAAGGATCGCAGAAGTAGATTTTGGAACTTTCACAAACTTCATAATGGCCCCGGTACTGACAGCATCCGGGGGAGAAACAATTCCGCCCAGCAGAAAACCCATCGCGAGCGTGAAACCCGGAATATAATGATTGGCAACCACCGCAACGGAAAGTGCCGTAAAGAAAACCACCAAAAAGGCAAAACTTCCAATAATACGCCACCATTTTTTCATCTCCTTGTACGAAATCGACCAAGCAGCCTCACACAACAAAGGCGGGAGGAAAATCAGAAAAATAACATCTGGATCGATCCTGACAACGGGCAAGGTTGGAATAAAGCTAACGATCAGACCCGCCAAAACCAATAGAATGGGATAGGCTACCCGAAGTTTCGTAGCCAGCATCTCTAGCAATACGATGGCCGTGATCATGGCAATAAATAGCGGAAACAAGTTATGCATAGGTTGTCATAATTTACTGGTCTTGAGACATATTATTAACTCTTGTAAAGATCTTAAATGGAAATTAAAAACCGCCTACTCCCGGTCATATTTTTTACTTTTTCATCTGTACCCTAATTTCTATATGATTCTGTACCTTAAATACAGCCTGTACCCTTCCTAAATTAGCAAAAAGATTTATTGCCATGTCGACTACAACACTTCAACCGTATTCCATCAGAGAGGTCGACCTCTCTGATCTATCCTTACTAAAAAAGGTACAGCATACTGTGAAAAACAAAAGCCTGTTGCACATGCCTTTTCTACTGCTAGCTCAAAATGAGTCAATAGCTGCCTTTTCCTTGGCTACCGTCTCCGAAGACAATAATCTTACTGTTGAAATTTGCTACGGTACCGACGTTCCAGAAGAGCTGTCAAACGTATTTAAGCACAGAGCGCAGACTTATTTTGAACAACAGCTATTGACCATGTTTGGTAGTGAAGAATCGTTAAAAAGGGGAATCCGTCATTTCCACTATTGGGTAAATCCAAACGTAAACAGTAAATTAGCATAAGCATGGAGCAGCAACAATTATATAAGAAAATTGCGAACATCGTAGAGAACCAGATCAAAAACGGCTCTCTGGCCTACGGCGACCGTCTCCCCTCCGTTCGTAGTGCGCAGAAACTTTATAATGTGAGCTTAAATACGGCAAAGAGTGCGTATATGGAGCTCGAGAGCCGGTCTCTGATCGAATCCCGACCTAAATCTGGCTTTTTTGTCAGCCTGGCCGGACAGCGCCGGATGTCCATCCCTTCTATCTCAACGTTTAAAATTGATGAGAATAAGCAGGATCCTGCCGCATTGATCGACAAGGTATTCCACTCCCTGGAGGATAAGGAAATTACACGATTCTCTCTTGGATTGCCAAGCCCCTCCTTGCTTCCCATTCAGAAACTCAATAAATGTATCCTGGAAACGGTGCATGAACTACACGATTATGGCGATCAGTACGGTCAAGTGCAGGGTAGTCCGACTTTGCGCAAAGAGATTGCCAAATGGTCGCTCGTACTGGAGGGAAAAATAAGCGACGAAGACCTGATTATCACTTCGGGTGCCATGAATGCGATTTATAGCTGCCTACGCGCAGTCACCAAACCCGGAGATACCATTGCTGTGGAAAGCCCCCTCTATTTTGGCTTTATACAAGCTTTTCAGGTACTAGGGTTAAAAACCATTGAGATCCCAACTCACCCCATTACGGGCATTGAACTGGACGCCCTGAAAAAAGTGATCCATAAAATCGATGTATGCTGTTTTGTTTCCAATTTCAGCAACCCCCTGGGGGCGCTGATGCCGGATGAACATAAAAAAGAGCTTGTCAAACTCCTGGCTTTCCATCATATCCCCTTGATCGAAGATGACCTTTATGGGAATATTTATTTTGGAACCTCCAGACCTAAGCCCTGTAAATACTTTGATGAGGAAGGCTTGGTCATGTGGTGTGGATCTGTTACCAAGGTATTGGCGCCAAGTTTCCGGATCGGATGGGTCGAACCCGGACAGTACAAAGACAGGATTCTCAAACAACGACTGGTCCAGACCATCTCGCAGCCCGCGATCTATCAGGAAGCGGTGGCCAAATTTCTGCAGATCGGAAGGTATGACCATCACCTCAATACCTTTAGAAAGAAGCTGTATAGCAATTATATCAACTTCAGAAACAGTATCGAGACCCATTTTCCTGATAATACAAAGATGTCGCAACCCGAAGGTGGCTTTGTTCTCTGGCTGGAAATGGATCCAAAAATTGATTCAACGGTACTCTATGATTATGCGCTGAAACAGAAATTGAGCTTTGCCCCCGGCCGAATGTTTACCCAGCATGATCAGTTTAAAAACTGTATCCGGCTGAACTATGCTGTTGACTGGAATGATAAAACAGCACATGACCTGATACGATTGGGACGTTTCTTTAAAGCCGTTATCTAAGCTATTAATCCCAGTCTACCTCATCATCATCGCCCGGTAAAATAGGCGGCGGCAATTTATCGGATTTTTCGTCAGGAAATATGGTTTCCTTACCCTCACGGATCAGGAATGCATCGAAAACTTCACCGGTCATCAGGGTACTATTATTGGACATAAATTCGTCACACCCATCAGGGCTCGTCAGCCAGCACCTTACTGTGCCCAGACATAAAATAACGGCATCTTTACAGTCCTCCAATGTGAAAGTAATGCCACGGTCCACTTTGTGATCTTCTTTTCTTAGCTCCAAGGTTTTGCTAACATGGTAAAATATAGTATGGCGATCATCTAGTTGAATCACCACACAATATATTTTTATGTCTATTTTAGCTAGCCTTTCATGAATTAAATCAAATTTACGGAGACCTGCCAAAGGGAGCTGAACCCGAATTCGTTGCTGAGCTTCATCAAAATGTGCAACTGGGTGATTCATAAAGAAGTTGCTCCAGCTGACCCGTTTGGAGTACCGGAAACCCTTCAAGGGGAGTACTGATCCATATCCAAGCCGTAAGCTTCCGAGTTCGTGCTCACGGTCGTTGCGTACAGCCGCATAAAGTGCATTCTGTAACCTGAGGTAGGTCGTACGTTCACAGGCGGCTCGTAGCATAGGTTTTAAAATCTGATACAAACGACTTGCCAGATTACTGTTGTACGTAAAATCGCGCCCCGTTAACTTGCTGTTTTCACTCAGATCATAAGCATCCCCTCGCTTGCGTTCTTTTTTACCCGTGCCGGAAGATTTCTTCATACTACTAAGTTAAATTGGTATACTTTAAAACTACAATAATCGTATGAATTAAACAACAGCTCCTTTAACAACACATAAGACCAATATAACTTAGCGCAATAAAGCCCCTTCAACTGCCTTAAAGTCCCCTCAAGTCCGTTCAAATGCCAACAACACTCGGGTACGTTCCGCACCTGCTTCGCACCAACTTCGGGACTGCTTCGGGATTGCTTCGACATTTGGTCGGGGCTGCTTCGATAATTCATCGGCAACAAGGCAAACAAGAGTCGAAGAACAGTCAGACCAATCCCAACGCTGTCCCGAAGCAATAGCAATGGAATCCCGAAGGATCACCGAACAAGGTCCGAATAGCTATCGAACAAGAGACAGCAAACCAGCGCAAGCGCCTTACCTGTCCAGTACTGCATTTCCTCGCAGATTGTACAAAGCGAAAAGTACTTTACAAGTGCTTCAACCGTACCCTATATATGCCTAAAGGCTGCTTGAACAAAGCAGCCTTTAGGCATATATTTTATCTTACGAAATGTGCATTCCGCCTACCCATCGGATGAGCATAACGGATTCTAATTACTGAATTTTCTGAAAGAATTTTTTTGTCTTATAAAAAGCTAACAGCCCGATGATACCGATCATCAACCATAGAAAATCGACAATAAATAAATCACGTTGACCATCAACAAATGTTTTCCAAAGCCAATTATGTGTTACCAAACCATTGGCGAGTGGAACAATAAATGCGAGAATACTGCCAACCAAAAGTGTTTCGCGATTTGTTCTTCTTATACTTCGACGAACGATATAATATAGCGAAAGAACTAACCAAGCATAAAAATAGACCCGATAGATAAAATCCTGGTCTACTTTGGGACTGATCTTGATCGCAATAAATGTAATTGCCGTAACCGGGAGCATCGTCAGACAAATCGCCGTAAAGATGTTAGCCGCCCAAAAGTTGAATTTACGTTTTCTTGGTATAACATTGTTTTTATTCCGTGCCACGAGCCAGATCAGAATTCCCGAAATAATAACCAGGCATCCCATTACGCCCAGGATAAAGTAAATCATTTTGAGTGGGTATCCACCATAATCACCATAATGCAGGCGATAGATTATACTTCTGACATAGTCTCCATAGCTTGTATCCGTTAACGGTGATTTCTCTTCAACAATTTTATTATCTGTAACCTTCACCGTCAATATACCGGATCCTGCAAAGCTGCGGTTAAAATGTGGTTCGAGTTCCATGATAACATGCATATTCGAATCCGCATAGTTTTTTACGACAATACGTTTAAACTCGCTTTCTGGCCATTTTTTCTTTGCTAGATCTAAGAAAGGCGCAATTTTCACATCCGCCGGAGAGGGTTTATAGCTATACGGATAATTATCATGAGCAGTTACGCCGATATCCTGATACATTTTTTGCTGTTCTCCATTGTAAAGTAATTTGCTGAAAGGGAGAACCAAAACAGCGTTGACAATTAGAAATGTTCCTGTAACGGCAAAAATAAACTGGAAAGGAAACCCAATCACTCCTAGGGCAGTGTGCATATCCGTCCACACGGTCTTCCACTTACTAAATGGTCTAAAAACAAAAAAGTTCGAAACCAGCTTATCCCAGTGCAACAACAAACCTGTTATCAATGCAAACAAGAAGATAAAAGCTGTAATACCGGCAACGAGATATCCAAAAGGCGCAATACCCACACTGATAGGCACTTGATTGAGCTGCGCCAAAAAGTGCAGGCGGAATAAAAACTCGCCCATATCATAATTCTGCGTATAGTCACCTGCTGTTTTATTAGCAAAATTGTACATGAAATTCTTCGAATCGTCATCGCCCCCTCTACGTCTCCGGCCTTTCTTCTTTTCCGCTTTCTGTTCAGGTGTTATCTTCGACAAATTTTCCTTGTTTAGGACTGTATCGTTTGACGCCGTGTAACCAATATAGGCAGAAGTCCCCTCCCGATGCATATAGAAGTTGATATCACGTCCATGGAGGTTGGTTTCCCCTTTTAGCGAATCCAGAAGCTTGTCAAAGCTTTGATGGTTTTCCTGATATGTCTTGTACGAGACATTATTTTGCCAGGCTGCGATCTCATTTCTAAAAAATGCAAATGAACCTGCAAAAAATATTACATACAGCAGTGCACAGATGATAATACCACTGATGGTATGGGTATTAAAATAGATGTTATAATTTCTGTTGTTCATGACTGATTACATCTTTAACAAATAAGGCAACGAAAAAACCGAAGCCAAGAGTAGATAAATTCCCCATATTTTCCATCCGCTTTTGGAAAGAAAGGCAAGGAGCATCAATACTGCCCAAAGGAGATAACCCGTGATTCCGGCAGTCATAACAACATCCTTTTTCTCAAAAATAGCTGTCAGCAATACATGGAAAGAAAGCATAACAATATACCCGCCGATAAATCCGGCCGTTATTTTCAGAAACCGTTGAAAGGGCGAACTCAGGTATTTTTTATTTGCTGGCATAAAGAATCAATTATGATATCAAAAATTCGACACAAAGACTGGCAGCATACAGTCCGAGGACATGGTAGGCTGTTAAATAACGATACGGATTCAATAAGACCAATAGGCTCATCATGCACATGACATAGGCAAAAAAAGCAAAGAATCCAGCGCCAAATCCCTGTACATAAAGGATTACCATAAATGGTAAAAGGAGCAACCCGATACTCAAGATACGCACAGACTGAGTCTGTGCGCAAAGCTTTTTCAGCCACTCCGGTCTATGCTGAAACTTCACTTTTTTACTGCTGTTGTAAAAGAGGTAAGCTCCAATAAGTACGATTACTAAAAGTGTGCTATACATCGGATAAATGATTTATAGAATCGCTTAATTAAAATTTGTATGTTATACCTAAACGGAAATTGCGTCTTGCCTCAACGATGTAGGAGTAATAATCTACTTTACCCACCTTCTTCATTGCTTCACTCGTTCTGGTAATAGACCCCGCAGTCATTAACTTCCGATTGTCCAGTAAATTATTAACCATAAGCGAAATATTATAACGGCTACGTTGGTAGCTAATACCGCCATCCGTACGTAAGTAGTTCTTAAAATTAGATTCTTTCGTGGTGCCAATAGCACGGTCAAACATGCCCTGAACACTACCGATGAAGCCAACACCTTTCAGTGGCCCTTGCTGCAAACGATAGGTCACCCAGGCATTCGCGGTATGTTTTGCTGTATTGGGGGTTATATTTCCTACGCTCTCTGCTCTTGTATCCTTGGAGATTTTCGAATCCGTCAATGCATAGTTTGCATTGACATTTAATCCTTTCACAATTTCGCCGGTAATATCAAACTCTATTCCTCTTGTTTTTGTCTCACCCAATTGTATTTGAAATGTAGTACCACCCACAACATGTGAAGGATCCGGATCGGGAACTGTCGCATTTTTTCGTTTGATTTCGTAAGCACTCAGTGTGGAAATCCACTTTCCGCCGCCCCATTCCTTTTTCACACCAGCCTCCAAGCTGTTACCCCGTATAGGCTTGAAAACATTTCCTTCCCAGTCGGTTCCCGCTACAGGTACAAAGGACTGATCAAACAATGCATAGGCACTTGTTGAAGGAGTAATCAAATAGTTTACCCCCACCCTTGGGCTCCAGACCTTGTCCTTTACCGGATCTGCACCTGTTTTTGAAACCACACTGGATGTAGTAAAGCGCAACCCCAACGATAATTTTAGACGATCCTCAAGGAATGCCATCTCATCATGCACATAAAAGGACGTATAGGATGAAGTGGTAATATAATTTTGGCCTTTGGCGCGTTCCTTAACGCTCAGGCTACGGTCTACTTTTGGAAAAACGGATTCAGGAATACCATACACCGGATTGTAAACATTAAGTGGATCCGCAGGGATCGAATCTAATATGGAGCTAAAATCTCCCCAGAATTTTTTATTACCATAATCCACACCGGCTAAAATCCGGTGTCTAATACTTCCTGTCCGCTCTTCACCATTAAGGGAGAGCTGTCCAAATTTATTTTCACCATGCTCATCAGCTGTACTATAGTATCGCGGCATATCCCCATTGGCTGTCATATAGTTCAACCAGGTACTGGTTGCTTTCATATCGAAATTAAAATATGCAGCCTGGGCATGGAATTTCCACTTTTGGTTAAGTTTTCGATCAAAATAGAGATAGGCACTATGATCCCTCAGCTTGCCGGGTGCCATTCCCGGATCACCATAGAAAAAGTCGTTGGCAATATCCGGATCAGCAAATCCCTTGGGCGAGAACGTATAGTTTCCGTTACTTAGGTATGAAGATCCCTGAAAGGTATATTCTGCCGTTATTGAAGTCAGTGAATCGATATTATAAGTTAATACTGGCGCGACGACAAGACGATTGCTATTATTGTATTTGGTAAAGAACTTCTTTTTCTGGCCCGCAACGTTCAGGCGATAAAGCAACTTATTATTTTTGGTGATCTTTCCATCCAAATCCACGGCTCCACGGTACAAATCAAAACTTCCGGTATTGAGTGTCACCGAACCTTTGGTATGGCCTGTTGGCTTTTTCGTTACCACATTGTAGAAACCTCCCGGTTCGCCACTGGCCAGCATAAAGCCAGCCGGCCCTTTGACAAACTCGATACGCTCGATCATGGATGCATCCTCCGCTGTAGGACCCCAGGATGCTTCGATGTTCATACCATTACGGAAGGCTGGGATCTTGGATCCGCGCATACGGATATTGGCATACTGATTATCCCAGTGCCCCTGACGTGTTGCCCCACTGATATTACGTGTAATTCCGTCAACAATGTCAAAAACCTGTTGATCCGCCATCAGATCCGAAGAGATGACCTGAATATTTTGTGGCAGTTCCAAAATCGGCGTTTTGAGACGCAATGATCCAGATATGCTGTCAAATTTATAGTTTTGATAGTACTTCCCGTAAACGGCCACTTCATCTATGGACTCCGATTGGTCACTGAGCTTGATCTCGCCCAGATGATTGTTCTGATCTGTTAAAATTGCTTTAAAATTATGCTTGCTGTAACCAAATGCTTTGATTTCAATCGAATAGGTATTCGGAGCAAGTTTATAAAATACAAAGTGTCCGTCACTGTCGGTGCTCGTGGTCACACCTGTATTTGATAATTTGATTGTTGCGCCAGAAATAGGTTCGGATTTTTCATTTACAAGGATCCCTTCAATCTTCAATTTGCTCTGGGCCTGAGCCATCGAAAAAATTGAACTGATCATCGGGACCGCCAAAAAAGATAAAGTTTTGTTCATTAGTGTTTCAATAGTAGATATGTAATAAAGGATGGATTCATTTAAATTTGGGATTTAGCATGAATCCATCCGAGTTGTAGGTATCAACGATTTATTTTACTTCAAAAAATGTTGTGCTTCCCTGCCAGGACGAAGCGTAAGGCTTCCCGCCGTGCTCACCTGCTTTTTCAACAAAAGTACTTGCTTCAAGCACATAGGCTCCTGACCATAGTGCATCGAATGTAACCACACCATTGCTATCGGCTACAAATTCTTTTCCCCAACCTGTGGATGAAAAAACAGATACTTTGGCATTGGGAACGACTTTTCCTTCACTGGTAATCTTCGCCTGCAGACTGGCACCTTTTTTGGCATTGGCTGAATTCTGTAGCTCAACCTGAAGCGGATTTTTTATCGCGCTATAGTCCAATTTGCCTGATTTGCCAACAATGACGGGTACTAATGATGAAAACTCATATTTCGTCTGCCCACCCAAGTCTTTGGGGGCTTTTACGACAGATAAAAAGTAGGTTCCCTGTTCAGCCGGTTGGAATGAACCGCTAAAATGATCTCCTTTATTGGTCAGTTGTACCTGCACAGGCGCCTTTCCGGGCGCATGCAACAACAGGGTAAAATCCTTCACGTCCGAATACCATTTTTCAATGGGATCTCTTTCATTGGTTACATATTCACCATAATAGACCTTGATCTCATGCGATTGGTTAACTGCACCATAGGGCGCTGATTCTATCCAAAGTGCGTGCGCATAGCTGCTGTTACAGTAAAACAATACTGCAAGAAATGTAAAAAGCGAAACTAAAATTTTCATAATATGTTGATTGATGCGTATAGTTCTGCAACTTATCAGGAAGGTTTCTACTCGTCAAAAACGAGCGTCAAACGAATAAAATCATTAAAATTCGCTATCTTTCAAGTCCTTCCTTGTCCTTTATCGGAAGCAACTGAAGCAGTTAACTGCTCCGGCCACCTACAGACAGTTGCCGCTGCCTGTAGATTTTTGCCATGTAATAGATTGCCGTCTATTACATGGTATTTGCCCCGTAATCAACCTGATCATAGCTCTAAAACTATTTAGACTGATTAAAAACAGAGCAAATATAAAAGGAATTCTTTGGATATCAAGGATATTTTACATTTTTCGCAGATCGTATTGGATTTTCCCTCCGAGGTATCGCCGACCTGGCCCACTAAAACCACAAAAAAGCAATACATCCTGTCCTGCGCTTGTCATTCAGCCATACAGACAGATGGCAAGTCCATTTATACAAATCGGTATTGTGAGAAGAGTAGCGGGGGTTTTGTCTAATGCCCGGCATTAGGGAGGTTAAGAAAGGGCGGCCTCTGCACTGTTGATATGGGCAATATCAAATAATTCTGTTTCCTGATAGCGCGTAGCCACATGAAGCTTGATATGCTCACAATGGGGCTCGAATGTTGCATGAACAAGGTCGACCGTATTATTTTCACCGGAGAGGTGTGTTAAAATTAAATGTTTGAGGCGATCTGTCCTATATTGCTTAAACAGTTCGACGGCAACGCGATTGGAGAGGTGCCCCCATCCGCTGCTGATCCTATTTTTCAGAAAATAGGAATATCGCCCGGTACGTAGCATATCCTCATCATAATTGGATTCCAACAGGAGGATATCTGAATGCTGAATCACTTGCTGTACGTTTTCGCAGGGTCTTCCAATATCCGTCAATACACCAATATTATGAACACCATCCGAAACAAGGAAACTACAGGGTTCTTTTGCATCATGGTATTTGGGAATTCCATAAATCTTAAGTCCACCGATTTCAACTTCCTCATTTGGCGCGATGATATGAACCAGGTGGGAAGGTAAATGCAGGCGGGATCCGTCATAGCTCCCTCTGGTGATATATACGGGTAAATTGTACTTTTTGGCGAAAACAGATAATCCGCGAATATGATCTGAATGCTCGTGTGTGATGAAAATTGCTTTGACCTGGGTAGGAATAATACCCAGATTATACATCCGGAGGTGAATATGCTTGCTGTTGATACCGGCATCGATCAAGATGGCCGAATCATCCTTGGCTATATAATAACAGTTTCCATTACTACCGGAGGCTATCGCACAGTATTTCATTCGCGTATACTAATTTATGAGCGTATTTTTGTTCAACTGCGTCAAAGATACGAAAAACAAAAACACGCAGTAAGACCTTAACATTCTGGCAAACTCAATGGAATATTTACCGCCAGCCCCCCGTCTGCTGTTTCTTTGTATTTGGCATTCATATCCAAAGCTGTTTCCCACATGGTTTTAACAACAGTATCCAAGCTTACTTTGGCCTTATCAGGATTAGATTGCAGCGCCAGCTGAGCCGCAGTAATAGCTTTTATCGCTCCCATGGTATTCCGCTCGATACAGGGGATCTGTACCAGCCCGCCGATCGGATCACAGGTCAATCCGAGGTGGTGCTCCATCGCAATTTCTGCCGCCATCAGTACCTGACGTTGTGATCCACCCAATACCTCGGTTAAAGCACCGGCAGCCATGGCTGAGGATACGCCAATCTCTGCTTGACAGCCACCCATGGCCGCCGAAATTGTCGCATTCTTTTTAAAGATGGATCCGATCTCCGAAGCCGTTAGAATAAACTGAACGATTTTATTTTCCCGCATGCCATCATGGAAGGTAATAAAATACTGCAAAACAGCCGGTATAACACCTGAAGCACCATTGGTAGGAGCTGTAACCACACGGCCGAAAGAGGCATTTTCTTCATTGACGGCAAGGGCAAAACAACTCACCCAATCCAGGATATATTGAAAATTCTGTCCGCCTTCACGAATCGCCATCACCCATGATTCATAATCCTGATAGCTCCGGCCCTGCATCAATTTTTTATTTAGTTTCGCCGCCCGGCGCTCTACGTTCAAGCCTCCCGGTAGCGTCCCTCCAGTGTGACAGCCCCGGTAGATACATTCATAGATCGTCTTATAAATATTCAGTACACCAGCGACTGTTTCATTTTCCTCACGCCAAGCGCATTCATTTTCCAAAACAAGTTCCGATATTTTAAGCCCTGTTTTCATCGTCCAGTGCAGCAGTTCCTGCGCGGTATCTACCGGAAAGGGAAGATCTACTTCGGACAGAACACTCTCGGTATCATTTTCCTGCACGACAAAACCGCCCCCTATGGAATAATAGGTCTCGGTAATGGCCTTACCACTTGACAGAAAGGCCTGAAATGTAACGGCATTTGGATGGAAGGGCAAACTCTCGGTGTACAGGAAAAGAAGATCCTCCTGATAGGAGAACGGAACGGTACGTTTACCGGCAACTTCCAGCTGGCCTACGCTTTTGATATGGGCCACCTTTGGTGTCACACGGTCAACATCGAAGGTAACGGGGTCGTCTCCACTCAAGCCTAGCAGAACAGCAATATCCGTACCGTGGCCAGCACCGGTTTTGGCCAAAGATCCATAAAGCAAAATCTTGACCTGCTCCACCTCATTCAATACACCTTTTGCCTGCAGGACATGGGTAAATTGTTGGGCGGCACGCCAAGGCCCCAAGGTATGCGAACTGGATGGTCCGATACCAATCTTAAACATATCAAAAACGGATATTTGTTCTTTGCTCATAATCTCAATTGTTGCGGTTAGCTCATTTTTCATAGCTTTTGTGAAAACCGCATCTAAATTAGCACAAATAACCGTACAATGTTACCTGTATTTGCATTATTATCATTTTGAAAACCAAGCTGACATTCTTTTAACAAGTATCCAACAAACATCTTACATTTTTTAGCGAAAAAGTAAGAAATGCTTCCCTATCTTTGTTGGCTACAATTTATAGCATGACGGGAAAAACATATTTATATTCTTTTTTTGCCTTTTTTATCTGTTTATTTTCGATCAGAACATATTCCCAACAGCTACCTAAACGGGAGTTTCGCGGTGTATGGGTAGCTACCATCGG
Organism: Sphingobacterium sp. UBA7625; assembly: GCF_002484085.1. Lineage (NCBI taxonomy): Bacteria > Pseudomonadati > Bacteroidota > Sphingobacteriia > Sphingobacteriales > Sphingobacteriaceae > Sphingobacterium > Sphingobacterium sp. UBA7625. The sequence continues at coordinate 183,978 of NZ_DLJD01000051.1, read as the reverse complement.
TAACATAGACTGGCCTTCTGTCAAAGCGAGTAACAATGTAGCATTGCAAAAGCAGGAATTTATCGACCTGCTGGACCAGCACCGAAGCGCTGGCTTAAATGCCATCATCCTCCAGGTACGGCCCGCGGCAGACGCCTTCTATGCAAAAAGCAGGGAGCCCTGGAGCCGATATTTAACCGGAAAACAAGGGCAGCCGCCCACCCCGTTCTATGACCCTTTACAATTTGCAATTGAGGAAGCACACAAAAGAGGAATGGAATTACATGCCTGGTTCAATCCTTACCGTGCTTCAACAACATTGAATCCTGCACATTTCGCTGATGACCATATTACCAAACGTCGTCCCGAATGGTTCTTTACATATGCCGGGAAAAAGCTTTTCAACCCGGGACTACCGGATGTCCGCAAATATATTATTGATGTCATCATGGACGTTGTTAAAAATTATGATGTTGACGGCATCCATTTTGACGACTATTTTTATCCTTATCCGGACAGTCGCAATACATCCGTACCGGATCAGCTGACCTTTGCCCAATACAATAATGGGATTAAAAATATTGAAGACTGGCGACGCAATAATGTGAACATGCTTGTGCGCGACCTTGGTATCGCGATCAAAAGAATAAAGCCTTATGTCAAATATGGCATCAGTCCATGTGGCGTATGGGACAATAAGGACAACAATAGCATGGGTTCGGAAACTCGCGGACTAAGTGCTTACCGGGAGCTGTATGCAGATGGAGTAAAATGGATGCAGGAAGGCTGGATCGACTACATCAATCCGCAGATCTACTTTCCTTTTAAAAATCGTGCCGCGGCTTATGAAATATTGGTATCCTGGTGGCAACGGCATACCTATGGGCGACATTTTTATGTCGGGCACGGTGCTTACAGGGTAACTGAAAATAAGATCGGGTGGACTGACAAAAGCCAGATTCCCCGACAGGTACGTCACCTGCGCGAAGAACATGATGTCGAGGGAAGTATATATTTCAGTTCCAAATCCCTCACCGACAATCTGGTCGGACTGCAAGACTCTATGCGTAATGACCTCTACCGTACACCTGCTCTTCCCCCAACAATGCCCTGGTTGGATAGCATTCCACCCAATGCTCCTTTCGGCTTACTGGTAAAACCATCCGGTAACGGGAAAATGAATACGCTTTTTTGGCAGAAACCGGATGCGGCAAGTGATGGTGAATCTGCCTATGGTTATGTTGTTTATCGCTTTGCGGTAGATGAACGCATCAATATCAAGGATCCCGGAAAAATCATTTTTATCACCTATGATGCCGATAAACTGCAGTACACAGATGACGACATCAAACAACATCAACAGTATAAGTATGTTGTCACAGCGATAGACCGGATGAAAAATGAAAGCCGTCCTTCGGATAGCAGGGAGGCAAACGAAGATACTTAGGGACAGGTAGAGTGATAGGTACTGAACAGAAGAGGAGTAAAAAGGAACCCTCCCGAATTGCGCAGCTGTTGTTGGCTCAGCGATTCAGGAGGGTTCTTTTATTTTAGTATGATTTTAAAGCAATGCTATTTGCCCTGTCCGTATTTGAATTTTTTGTTGATGGTAACGGGCAGCTTTCCTTTTGGGGTATTCTGTCCCAACAGTGTTTCGGCAGCAGCCTTCTGCATAAAAGCATCATTTTGGTAAGCCAATAAAATTGTCTTCGCTTTCTTCGATGCTTCGACACCATCCAAGGTATAAACGTTTGTAAATAGCGTCAAAATGGATTTTTTCGAAAACTTCTTCATCAGGTCCTGCACATTGTCATTCAGCTGCATGGTTGGGCGGGGACGTAGTCGCGTATCGTGTACTGCAATAATGAATTGTTTGTTTTTCTTGATCTCTTTTATAAGACGTTTCTTGTCATCTTTACTCAAGCTGTCCGGCACAAAATATTGCGTTTCGTTGGTCAGCGCAGCTGCAAGTTGATCTTGGAAGGTTTGATTGGTAGAAATACCGATATTGATAATTGCTGTAGGTAGTTCTTTTTTAAAGGATTTCAATTTCTCTGTCGAGTTGAGCGCCGTAATGGCAGCCCTGGACAGTTCGTCGATCAACTGTACTGCAGATGCGCGGTGTAAATCGGCATACAGATTCTGCTGCGGGGTAGCCTGATATTTGTCCAATCCCAACCATAGTTTGGCTGCCAACACCCTTTTCACGCGTGCATCAATATCCGCCTGCGAGATACGGCCTTCTTCGATCGCCTTAAGAATAAGATCAATGGCCCGTTTACTATTTTCGGAAACCTCAAGAAGGTCATGTCCGGCAATGATGGCCTGTACATCAGCCTCACCGTTCGGAAAGAACTTTTTGACACCTTTCATATCCATGGCATCAGTGACGGTCAAGCCTTTAAAGCCTAGTTCGTTCCGCAATAGGTCGGTGACGACTTTTTTAGAGATGGAAGATGGCATATTTGGTGTATCATCCAGGATCGGGATATTCATATGCGCAACCATAACGGCCGGAGCACCTGCTTTAATAAGCTCTTTGAAGGGATACATTTCAAGTGTATCCAGTCTCTTTTTATCAAAAGGGAGCTGAGGGAGGTCGTAGTGTGAATCTACATCGGTATCACCATGTCCCGGGAAGTGTTTGATGGAGGCCAATATACCACCATCCACCATACCGTCCATATACGCTTTTGCTTTTTGGGTGACATTATATTTATTATCGCCGAAAGAGCGAATCCCGATGACCGGATTTTTAGGGTTGTTATTGATGTCCACATCCGGAGCAAAATTAAAATGCATACCGATGCGATGAAAGTCCTGTGCAACCTCACGCCCCATGCGGTAGATCAATTGATTGTCCTGCACGGCACCAAGCGTCATCTGGTAAGGGAAAGATAAGGTAGAATCCGGCATCCGCATACCCAGCCCCCATTCGCCATCAAATGTGACCAACAAGGGCACTTTAGAAAGGGATTGGTAACGATTGAACATGTCCACGTGGCGCACGGGACCGCCCTGAAAAACAACAAGCCCCCCCAGTTGCTCATCCTGAACAACCTGTGCCACGGAATCAATATATTTCTGACCAAGATTGGTATGTGCCCGCACGAGGAACAACTGCGCTACTTTCTCCTTTGGCGTCAGTGTATTAAATACGGCATCCACCCAATCGTGCTGGGAATTGATGTATTTTACAAAATCTTTCTTGTCCTGTGCTTTCGCAATGGAGAGCGCACCGGCCAATGCCAATAGGCCCAGACTGAATTTTTTGAACATAAATTAGTTTGTATAATGTCTTAAATAGATCACTAATAACGCTATTATTTTGGATAATATGAAATTGTTTTTGCAACAATTATATATAAAAACGCATAAAGACGCATTTTACAGGCAACAATGGAATAATAATGTGCTAACCAAGTGAGATGTGATGCTGGGTTTCAATTACTCAATACTGGATACTAAATCAAATTATACTTTTTCTCCAGAAAAAGCGTCAGTTCCATCACATTTTCCAATTCACCGATTGCTTCCTTTTTCCACAGCTTGTCGATAATCAACAATAGAAATTGAGTTTCAAGGTCTGGATTTTCATAGTTCAGATCTTGAAATGCACGATGAATAATAGGTTGCACGGGTTTCATGAACTGTTCGTGCTGCTGTTTGGAAAAGGGATGGTGCGACAGGCGCTCCTGTAACTTCCAGAACAGGGGTTCGGCGGTAACCAATTTGTTGGGTAGATTGATCATCGTCCGAAGAAACTCTTTTGGTTCACGGTAAGTCATCATCCCACGGTGATGCGTGAGGACTTTACGGTAACCTGATTTAATCAAATAAACCAACAGCGCGTCTTTATTACCAAAATGTTTGAATATCAAAGCCTCAGAAACCCCAGCGTTCTGCGCTATTATTTTGGTAGAGGTATTGGTATAGCCTTGTTCTGAAAAAAGCAACAACGCTTCTTTCATAATACGCTCTTTTCTACTCAAAACACTCTCTTTCATATCCTATGTCGTTCAGTTGATTTTTAATTCTACTGCAAATATATCTAATCTTTCCGTTCAGTTCGGATTATTGTAACTAAAATGATAGTAATTCGTATCAAATAGTCGCATAAATTTGACAAATAAAAATTTACGACCAATAACAGCGCATTAAAAGACGCAGACATCCTCAACCAATGAAAATCAAGACCTGGACCATTGTTATCCTTTCGCTTAGCTTACTGCTATTAAAGACGAATGTGCTTGCCCAGCAGTATATATCCGGTAAACTCACGGACAACAACAATTCCAAACCTATTTCAGGTGCCAGCGTTACCATCATCGCACTAAAGGATTCCAGCAAACTACAGACACCTACCGATATTTTGGGCAAGTTTATCAGCACGGCTCTTCCCGATGGGGATTATCTTGTGTCGGTACAGCCAATGGGCTATACGGCAGACATCCGAAAAATTAAATTAACGGGCAAAACCGTGGACATTAAATTTAAGCTCAATGGTTCGGAAATTGTACTGGACGAAATCAGCATCTCGCCGACGAGCATACAGGTGCGGGGCGATACCCTGGAGTTTGATGCCAAAAAATATGTTACTCCTGATTTTGCGGATGCCGACGAGCTGGTAAAACAGATACCGGGTGTAGAAATTGATGAAGACGGTAATGTCAAGGCGCAGGGAGAAGCCGTAAGTAAGATTATTATTGATGGCCGTGAATTCTTCAGCACTGATCCAAAAGTTGCGCTAAAAAACTTACCGGCCGACGTCATTGCCAAAGTTCAGCTCATTGATGACAAGACCGAGCAGGCGAAATTCAGCGGATTTGACGACGGCAAACGGATGAAAGTGATCAATATTGTGACCAAGCCGGACAAAAGGAAATCCTACTTTGGCAAGATCAGCGGCGGAGCCGGTCCGGACAACAAATACGCGGTGAATACCCAAGTGACCAAAATGAATCCAAAGCGTCAATACTCCATAGACATCAACACCAACAACGTCAACCAACCCAATGGTTTTGCGCCCCGTGGCAATACGCGCGGCCGTACCGGGCAGGGAGTTACAACACGGTTCAATGCCGGATTTAATTATCTCGACCGCTTTTTGGATGACCGGATGGATTTCAATGCCAATTACACCTACAACTATACGGACAATAATACGGTCAGCCAAAGCAAAACAGAATATACCGCAGGCAACAGGGCCAATCAAATTAACAATCAGCAGCAGTTCGGCAGTACCTACACAAACAATCATGCCCTTTCCCTGCGCGCAAACTGGAAAATAGATTCTATCCAAAAGTTGGATATACAGCCTAATTTCTCCTACCAGAGCAACGATAGGCTTGGTGGTTCCATCGGCAATACACTGTTAAATTTGCTGGACACGCTCAATAGATCAAATCGCAACAATAAAAGCTTCGGTGAGAACTTTAACTGGGGCGGTGACCTGACTTATATGCGTAGGCTGAACAAACCCGGCCGAACAGTCAGCGTCAATTTCAATGGATCTTTCAGCACAAACAAAAGCCATGCGGCCAATTATGCCCTCAACTCTTATTATCGGGATGGCCTGCCTCAACGTATTGATACCGTAGACAACCGAAATTATTCAAATGGTGACAACAACGGCTTTCGCACAAAAATTGCCTATACCGAAATGTTAAGCAAATACGCCCGTGTGCAGGGAAACTATACTTTCCGTAATACAGCACGGTATTCTGACCGAAAAACCTACGAATTCCTTGCGGAAACCGAACAGTTAGGGGAATTAAAAAATCGCCTGTCAAATGAATTCCGTAATGACTTTGTATACCACAGCGCCGGGCTTTCTTATTTATTCAATAAAAAAGATAGCATACGTTTTCAAATTGGGCTGGACTATCAGACAGCAAATCAAGTAAACGACAAACTATTTCCGAACATATTGAAAACAAAGAGCCATTTTAACAGCCTGTTGCCCAACTTAAATTTCCAGTATAATTTCAACAAAGAAACCCGTATAGAGGTACGCTATAATGCCAAAACCAATACACCGGCTATTGAACAGCTGCAAGATTTTATTGATAACCAAAATCCATTGCGTATCAGTTCGGGCAACCCTAACCTGAAGCAGGAATATGACCATAACCTGGTCATGCAGTTTAGGTCTGTCAACAAAGCTTCGGGTAGAAGCTTTACATCAGATTTTACGGCAGATTTTATTCAGAATAAGATTTCAACGACCATCTTTACGACAGATTCCGCATTTGCCATCGCTGAGGATGTCATACTCGGACCGGGAGGCCAGTATATCAGACCTGAAAACTTTGACGGGGTATACAACCTGAGGTGGCATAATAGTTTCGGCTATCGTATTGAACCATTAAAACTGAATATCAACCTCAATAACAATGTATATTTCAATCAGAATTATACATTGTTAAATCTGCAGAAGGTAAATGCAAAAACATACGGTATAAATCAACGTGTCGGGGTGAATACGGCTTTCAGCAAAGATGTCGTCATTGGACTGGATTACAACGGAAATTTATCCTATTCAAAAAACTCTGCAACGGAAAAATCCAACTATTCCGTTTATAAACACACCGTCGGCAATTCCATTGCATTGACATTGTTGGAAAGCTGGACCTTAAATTCGACTTTCAATTACCTATACAACGGCAGCATCCTCAACGCACCGAGCACGACAAGTTTGCTGTGGAATGTTTCTGTTGGCAAGAAATTATTCAAAAGGAGAAATGCCGAGATCAATCTGACTGTTTTCGATATTTTCAACGATAATAAAAACATCAATCAACAGGTCAATGACCTTTGGGTACGCGTATCAGAGTCCAATGCCATTACCCGTTATGCAATCTTAAGCTTTACGTATCATATAAGGGGTATGGGCGGAAAGGCAAACCGGCAGCGAAAGGATTAAAAATCTCCACGTGGAACACTATTTTTAATCTACTGTCAGCATATATCCGACACCACGGACATTGGTAATTTTGATTCTTGGATCCTGGCTTAAATATTTTCGGATACGGCTAATAAACACGTCCAGGCTACGCCCCGTGAAGTACTTATCATGGCTCCAATAAGCCCGCATAATCTCTTCTCTGGGAATCACCTTATCTTTTTGTTCGTACAGTTTACGGAGGAGTTCACTTTCACGAAAAGATAGTTTTAGCGCTTCTCCCTGATAGATCAGCTGGTGCTTCAGGCTGTCCAGCGTATAATCCCCGATCATTAGTTTTTGTCCAAACAGCATCTTCGGACTATTCTTTAACAACGATTCTATTCGGACGATCAACTCCTCAATTTTAAAAGGTTTTTTGACATAGTCATCGCCCCCGAGACGAAATCCCCGTACCACATCTTCGGTCTGTACCTTGGCTGTCAAGAAGATAATGGGAAGCAAAGTGTCCATCTCCCGGATTCTTGTGGCCAAGGTAAAGCCATCCATGACAGGCATCATTACATCGACCACCATAATATCTGGTCTAGCATTATTAAAAGAAGCTAAAGCCTCATCGCCGTTACTACAATGTACGACACGGAAACCATTCGCTTCCAAACTGTCCGCCACAATCATGGCCAGGCTCGGCTCATCTTCTACGTATAAAATATCAATCATAATGCTATCGTTCAATAATTTTTTTGCTACGCTATCGTCCTATCGAAGATAGCATAGTTTACGCTAATATGGTAATCGGATCGTAAAAGTGCTTCCCTTACCCAATTCACTTTCAACACTGATCTTACCTTCGTGACGCTTCACAACCTGTTTGACGTAAGCAAGTCCCAAACCAAAGCCTTTCACGTCATGTAAATTACCTGCAGGCACCCTGAAAAACATATCGAAAATCTGCTGATGGTATTCGGGCGCTATGCCCTTACCATTATCCGTAATACGGAGCTGTACATGTTCCTTAGTACCTTTGATGTCCACCTTGACTTTTACCTGTTGTCCGGCATATTTAATGGCATTTTCCAATAAATTATTGATGACATTTTTCAGATGAGACTCATCCCCCCGGATCACGATTGACTTCGGATCGGTAAACAGTTCTACTTCGACCGCTTTGGTTTTATTAAGCTGTGCCACTTCAATAACACTTTCTACCATCGCGACAAGATCAAACTCAGACCGTTGCAAGACAATCCCTCTTGATGCATCGATGTCCATCTGCAGTACTTTTTCAATCATACCGGAAAGATGCTCAAGTTCCCTTTTTGAAATATCTAGGTAGCGGTCCATCTTCTCCTTATCCTCACGCACACCATATAGCTGTATCGCTTCAACTGCTGCCATCACCGTCGATACCGGGGTTTTCAGTTCATGAGTCATATTGTCCACAAAGTTTTTTCGCAGCTCGGCCATTTTATTCTGGTTAAGGATGGTTTTCATCAGGTAAAAAAAGGTACCCAACAAAAGCCCGATCAGCAGCAAAGAAATCAACAGTTGCCAGCTTAGGCTATAGAGCAGGTATTTCCAATCTTCCTGAAATTTGATCACGAGGAATTCACTCTTTAGGGGATTGACCATCATCGGTCTCGTCCAGGCCAAGTTTTTTTCCCGGTATTCACGACGTACATCCTTTACTTGTTCGCGCGGGATAGTGACGATGCTCAATTCGTAGGGTACTGAAATGCCCTTATTGCTTAGCGATTCCCTGAATTTGTTGTCTATCAGGTCCAGATTGGATTTGTTCATCTCAAAATCACGGAACAAAAAGGGGGGAATAATAGCATTCTGGTTATCCCGATCTTTGGCATACATCTTTACCTTCCGATCCGGATCATTACGAAAAGTATGTTCTTTTCTTGGCTGACGGCTGCGTATTTTTTGTAGCGCCTGATCAAGTTGTGCTTCGGATATGAAGGGTAGCAATTCACTTTTCACATCGTTGAGCAGGCGATTTCGTTCGTTGTCAGGGCCGTCAAGCCGCTGATTTCCATTTTCCGCCTGATACACTTCCTGTACAGCGTTGAAGAGTGAACGTTCGGCAGTGGACAGAAAAAGATCACGGCGGTTAGTATAACTTCCATAAAGCCAGATCCCCAGTACAATGGTAATACCCGTACCTATTAAAACGATCAAGCTGATCAGTAATTTAAATCTACTACCCATAATGAAAACAAATTTAAATTACTAGATTTGCAATCGCTGTGGTAATTAACCATATTTAACAAAATATAACACTGATTAACAGTAAGCATTGATTACTTTTGCACTATTCAAAAATTAATATGATCAAAAACTTTAAGAGACGTAGTATACAATTTTTACTTCCACTTTTTGCGCTGGCAGTTGCTGTCGGTTGTAATAAAGACATTTCACTTTCTTTGGATAATTCGAGAGATGAAACGATTGGCGTAGTACCGATTGATACGGTTTCAGCCAAAGTTTCTACCTATCAATTGGATAATATTCCGACATCTGCAACAGGAACGATGCTGGTAGGGAAAAATAGCAACGCGATCTCTGGAAGTGTAAAGTCAACATCTTATCTACGTCTGGGGATTGGCACCGTGAACAGTGCAAGTATACCTGATGACGCAGTGTTGGATTCGGTAAGCTTAGTTGTTCCTCTAAACAAATACTATTACGGTGATACGACCCAAATTCAAAAAATTTCGGTCCATCGCGTGACTGAAGACATTACTCAAACACAGATAGACCTGACAAAACCTGCTGACGAACGTCCTGTATTTGTCACTTCAGCAGCGATATTTAGTAAACAAAAATTTGCTTTTGACAACGCTGCTTTGGCGGAACTTTCATTCAAACCCCGTGTTAAATCTATTGACTCTTTACATTTTAGATTTAACAATACGATCGGCAATGAACTGTTTACAATGATCAAAAACAACGACAACAGAATTCAGAATAACACAAGCTTTCAAGAATATTTCAAAGGTTTGGCACTTGTGCCTGATAATAACAATAGCACACTTATTGGCTTTAAAGACACGGTCTATTTACAAGTCCACTATTCTTTTTTAAACAATGAAGGGACAAAGTCCAGTGGGAAACAGTACTTTTCAATTGACAATAAAGCCTTCCAATATAATCAGATTGAGACAGACCGTTCACAGACCAAATTTGCGCCGTTGACACTGGCAAATCCACAACTTTCAAGTCAGCAGACGGATGGCTATACATTTTTAGAGGGATCTACGGGTGTTGTAGCAAAGTTGGAATTTCCTACGTTATTAGAACTAGTAAATAATCCTTCGGTGTCAATAAATAAGGCTGAACTGGTCATCGAAGTGGAAAATGCTGCAGCGACAAATTTCGCACAGCCTAGTAGCCTCATCTTAATGGTGGCCAGTAATAATGGGAATCCCATCAATCTGGTAACCACACCCTATGGGACTGAAACTCAACAAGCACCTTTACAACGAGGTGATGATTTCGGTTCGAATGGGAAATATACCTTCAATTTAATTGAATATTTGACAAAAATTAAAACTACAGCATATAAAAACACTTCATTATATCTATCTTTACCGACATCGGGGTTGTTTTCTACAGGAAACAGATTAATTTTGGCAAGAGATAATGAGAATGATCCAAAAATTAAATTAAACATCCTTTATACTAAATTTTAATAATTTATGAACAAGAAAAATTGGCTACTCGTTTTATTAGCTTTTGTATTTACAGTTACAACTTTCTCTTCTTGTAAAAAAAGTGACGACGATAACGATTCTGATAAATCAGACGAATGGTTTGAAAAAGCTGCATTTAAAGGGCCACAAACTTCATCTGCTGCAAGCTTTTTGATAAACAATATAGCATATGTTTCAACAGGTTTGGCAAGTAATGCTGGAGGTAAACCTTTCCGTGTTCAAGATACTTATGCATACGATGCTGCATCCAACACGTGGGCAGAGAAAGCTCCTTTTACTGGTGTAGCGAGAAACGGTGCTATTGGTTTTTCAATCGGTAATATCGGTTATATTGGTGGTGGAAATGACGGGACCAACAACTTAAAAGATTTCTACAAATTTGACCCTACGGCTGATAATGGAAAAGGTGCATGGTCTCCTATTGCTCCCCTACCGATCCCTTTATCCAATGCTGTTGCTTTTACATTGAACGGAGCAGCTTATGTGGGCACAGGTGAAACTGTCGTGAACGGTGGAACAACCAACACAAATGAATTCTATAAATACGACCCTACAGCAAACACATGGCAAGCGATCAATGATGCACCTTTTTCTGCAAAAAGAAAATCTGCTTTCTCTTTTGTTGTAAGTAATGTAGCTTATGTTGGTGGTGGTATTTCAAATGGTTCTTATCCAAAAGATTTCTACAAATTTGATGGCAGCAAATGGACTAAATTGAATGACTTAAACAGAGCTGACGACACATACACTTATGATTTAACGCGTTCTAGCGCTGCAGCATTTGCCATCAATGGCACTCCATTTGTTGTAGGTGGATACAAAAACGCAGTGATCAACAGTGTATGGAAATACAATGTCGGCGGCGATTATTGGACAAATGACAATGGAAACTTTGCAGGTTCTGCACGTCAGGATGCTATTGGTTTCGCAGTAGGTGGCAACGGCTATGTAACTACTGGTCTGAACGGGTCAACTCGTTTTGACGACACTTGGGTGTTTACTCCGATTTATTAATCATAAAATCTAAGAAAAAGGGATGAAACTTAAGAGTTTCATCCCTTTTTTTATGCTGTATTTCGAAGGCTCAAACTGATATCAGAATCAATTTCACTTCTAGTCACGTACGTTAGGAATCCAATAGAAATCTTCATGACTACCGCAAGGTTACCTTCAGTCGAATGCGCTGCGCAGCGGATCATCGCTGCAGCTTCAAATAAAGCTCCTTCGACAACGTCGGGTATCATAGGGGGGTAGCGGCAAAATAAAAAGCCACATCCGGGGACATGGCTTTTATTTACATATATTATGCCCTGATAGGCTATTTTTCAATGGCTTTAATTTCGTATAAGGTATTCCACAGCTTACCTGTTACAAACAAGCGTTTATTGGCATGGTCATAAGCTATGCCGTTGAGCTCATTATCATAGGCCGCAGTATGCTCATAGATACCGACGAGGTTAATACGCTCCTCTACTGCACCTGTCTCCGGATTGATGATTACAATAACATCTTTCTGGTATACGTTTGCATAAACTTTTCCGTCAATATATTCCAACTCATTCAGTTCATCCACCGGTCCATTCTCGTCATAAACACCAATAGCATTCAATTCTTTACCCGTAACTGCGTCTAAAAAGAATAATTTGTTTGATCCGTCCGATTTGATCAGGTGTTTTCCATCATAAGTAATTCCCCAACCTTCTTTACTATTTTCGTATTTGAACGAGCTTTCTTTTGTAAATGAGTTTTTATCAAACACGTATCCTTCTCCCTGCTGCCAGGTCAACATAAACAACTTATTACCCACCAATGTCATTCCCTCAGCAAAGGTTTTTTCATCGAATTTGATTTCCTTCAGTACTTTTCCTGTTGTCAGATCTACCTTTCTAAGGTTTGACTCCCCATACCGTCCATTTGATTCATATAATACCCCATCGGCAAATTGAAGCCCTTGGGTAAATGCCGTGGTATCATGCGGATATTTGTTGACAACCTGGAATCCGTAGTTCTTAGCATTCGCCGGAACCACGTAGAAGGTACTCGAAACGGAATCGGACTTGCCACCACTGTAGACTGTTGCGGAAATATTCCGCGTGCCGTAGGCCATGTCTTTGGTCTCAACGGTAATGGCTACCGTATCAGTTGAAGATCCCACATGTTTGTCGTCTACAAAATAAGCGACAGAGTCCATGGAAATAGCATCAAATTTCAATTTTAATTGCACTTGACTACCCTTCAATACCGCTTGGTTCGCACCCGGAGATGCAAATTCCAACGCAGCTTTTTTCGACTTACAGGAAGCAAAAGCAACTACTGCAATCGCAATAAAATACGTGATTTTTTTCATCTATATAATTTATTTTTTAGCACCGATGAAAAGATCATATCTTCATAAAACAATATGTTTAAAAAAAATCATGATCGTCTCATCTTTATGATTTAAAAAGTCCGATTCGAAACCAAAAACGCGGTAAATCGAGAGCTTATGAGGCGAGGGTCTCTTGCATTGATCCAATACCTAAATACTATGATCAACTATCCCAAAAAGCATCTTTTATATAAGTAAGCTCCGAATGCGTACCATTTGTCAAAGCCACAACATCAAACCTCACTTCACCTACATACGCATATTTCAAGATATAGGCCTGAGCAGCACGAATCAGTCGCCGTTGTTTACGGGTATCCACAAATTCATAAGGTTCACCAAAATCTGTCCCAGACCTTGTTTTCACCTCCACGAATACCAGTGTATCCCCATCCATGACGATCAAATCTACCTCTAAATTCTTAAATCGCCAATTTCTTAACACTATTTTATAGCCCATCTTGATCAGATATTCCATGGCCAATTGTTCGCCCTTTATTCCTATCTCATGATGTTTTGCCATATCATCGGGGTTACTTTACGATGGTGTTGCCCAAAAATCCGCCCAAAAGGCGCTCCGCTTCTTTGAGCTTTTGGTACTTAAAGATAAGTACTTCCAAATTAGCGATATCCTGTTCTTGCTTCATTTCTTCGCGAATATGGTGCATTTGGGCTCCGATTTTTTGCTTTTTTATCCTGTAGATGGCTTCAACAACCAATTTTTTAAGATGTTCATACTCCTGGCTTACATAGATTTTACGTTTATCGTCATTCCAGTTTTCGCTGAGCGAATATTTTGTTGCGACGCAATTGATTGCCAGTTCGGAAACAGCGGCATCAGGATTGGAATAAAATAATTTTGCATCTGGGATTTCATAGTTTTCAGCCGCATCCCGATAAGCTTTTAGAATAAATGCAGCGGCCTTATCTTTAAATTCGATGTCGGCTATGTTCCCTAATAAGACGCCTGCAACCGGAATGTCGCCATCCCCTTCCCAGGTCGCCAGATAGTCACCGTAGTTGATCAGGATGCGGACGATTTCACGTTCCTGCAGGATCTCAGCTGTTAGCTGCGTAGGCTCCGCCATGGCCTCCATGGCCGGCACTCCCCCACGTTCATCGTCCGTCATAAAGAAATCAGGAGGCGGCCCCTCCATTCCGAAGGGGGGCATTCCTGTACTTGCCGGGCTACTCTGTGCTTTACGGTTGGCATCTTTGTCAGCCTTCTTTGCCTTATTTAGCCTTATTTTATTCAGCTCAGCGAGCAAAATACGTTCCTCAATATCCAACAAACTGCTACATTCCCGAATAAAAACCGAGACTTTAATCTCATCCGGAATCAAAGCAATGCTCTCCACCACATCACGTATAACTTCGGCCCTCTTTATCGGATCGTTATTGGCGTCACGAAGCAAAATACTTGTCTTATAGAAGATAAAATCCTGCTGGTGGGATTTCACATAGTCTTTAAAGGCTGTAGCTCCAAACTTTTGCACATAGGAATCTGGGTCATTTCCGTCCGGGAAGAGTAACACCTTCACATTCAGGCCTTCTTCCAATAACATATCGGTACCACGCAGGGAGGCCTTTATACCGGCTTCGTCGCCATCATAAAGTATGGTCACATTTTTCGTAAACCTGGAGATCAATTTGATCTGTCCCGTCGTCAGGGAAGTTCCCGAAGAAGAAACCACATTTTCCACACCTGCCTGATGTACAGACAGGACATCCGCATAACCTTCCACAAGGTAGCAGTTGTCCTCCTCCATGATTGCCTTTTTGGCAAAATTCAAGCCATAGAGCACATCTGATTTATGATAGATCTCACTTTCGGGAGAGTTCACATATTTGGCGACCTTTTTATCGGTCTTTAGCGTACGCCCACCAAACCCGATAATACGTCCGGTCAAGTTATGAATAGGGAACATGACACGCCCCCTAAAGCGATCGTAGAGTGATTTATCATCACGCTCAATGGCAAGTCCACTCGCTGCGAGATAATCCGGATGGAACCCTGCTTCCTGTGCTTTATCAACCAGTGCGGTCCATTCTTCCGGCGAATAGCCGAGTTCGAATTTCTTGATGATATCCTCTCGGTACCCCCGTTCTTTGAAATAGTTGAGTCCGATGACCTGCCCCATTTCACTTTTCCAGAGCTGTTCTACAAAAAATTTACCTGCCCAGGCGCTTAAGACATAGAGACTTTCGCGCTTATCCTGTGCTGCTAACTGTGCGGGAGAACGCTCAACTTCTTCGATCTCAATGGAATATTTATCCGCCAGATACCGGATCGCCTCGGGATAGGAAAACTTCTCCAGTTCCATGACAAACTTGAGTGAATCGCCCCCGACACCGCAACCGAAACATTTGTAAATACCTTTTGAGACAGAAACGTGAAACGAAGGTGTCTTTTCGTGGTGAAATGGACAGTTTCCGATCAAGGAAGTCCCACGTTTCTTTAAATCAACGAAGTCACCCACCACTTCCTCTATCCGTGCCGTTTCCAGTACTTTATCAATAACCTCTTGCTTTATCAAAACCCTGCTCCTATTTTTAATGTAAAATTAGTATAAATCTGATAGATTTCAGTCTCAATCCAATTATTTATGCCGCCCCGATTCCTGTGTATTCAAACTCGGAAAAAGGGGCTTTTTCGTGCTGTCTACCTTCGTCCCGCCCCGACGATCTTGCGGACGGGCGGGACGAAGGTTCCATTAGCAGGCCGTATCTCCGATAAATTTGCTTTTTAAAGTTTTGCAGTGAAATATTGACTTTTATCGACAAAAAACAATTTCGAATTCTTTACATTTGTTGTTCAATTTATAGCTGATTAAGATAATCAAAATGAGTAAAACTATCAAGAAAATATGCTGTATAGGAGCGGGTTATGTGGGTGGACCAACGATGTCGGTAGTTGCCAGGCAATGTCCTCACATTGAGATTACCATTGTCGATATGAATGCCGAGCGTATCGCTGCCTGGAATGATGAAAACCTGGACAACCTTCCCGTTTATGAACCCGGGCTGCAAGAAATCGTTGCCGAAGCAAGAGGTCGCAATCTGTTTTTCTCAACCGATATCAACAAGGCTATTGATGAGGCTGATATGATTTTTATTTCGGTCAATACCCCGACCAAGAATTACGGAAAAGGAAAGGGAATGGCTGCGGATTTAAAATATATCGAGCTATGTGCGCGTCAGATCGCAGCAGTCGCCAAAGACGACAAAATTGTCGTTGAAAAATCTACTCTACCTGTACGCACGGCTGCTGCATTAAAAAGTATTCTTGATAACACGGGCAATGGTGTCAATTTCCATATTCTATCCAATCCTGAATTCTTGGCCGAAGGAACGGCAATACAAGATTTGATCAATCCGGATCGCGTGCTTATTGGCGGTGAGCACGAAGAAGCAATTGCGGCTTTAGTGGATATCTATGCTCATTGGGTAGATCACAGCAGAATCTTGACCACGAATTTATGGTCTTCTGAGCTCTCTAAATTGACGGCCAATGCTTTTCTGGCGCAACGGGTCTCTTCGATCAACTCGATCTCGGCGCTTTGTGAAAAAACAGGCGCCAATGTAGATGAAGTGGCCAGAGCCATTGGCATGGATACACGTATCGGTTCCAAATTCCTAAAAGCATCGGTTGGTTTTGGGGGATCTTGTTTCCAGAAAGATATTCTCAATCTTGTTTATATCGCACGCAGCTATGGGCTTACTGAAGTTGCCGAATACTGGGATCAGGTCATCTTAATGAATGATTACCAAAAACACCGCTTTGCCGACAATATCATCCAGACGCTGTACAATACTGTATCGGGAAAAAAGATTGCTTTTTTGGGCTGGGCATTTAAAAAAGATACCAATGATACCCGTGAATCAGCAGCAATCTATGTGGCCGACTATCTATTAAATGAGCAGGCCGAAATTACGGTATACGACCCTAAGGTATCCGCAGAACGTATTTACGCTGACCTGGACTATCTGAACACCCGTTCATCGGAAGAAAACAGGGCGCTGGTCAAAGTAGTCAATACGTCTTATGAAGCATGTGACAATGCACATGCCATAGCAGTATTAACCGAATGGGATGAATTCAAAACCTATGACTGGAAAAAGATCAAGGATGAAATGAAGAAACCGGCTTTTGTATTTGACGGGCGGAAACTACTGAACCGGAAGCAACTTGAAGACCTCGATTTTAAATACTACGCGATTGGGGAATAACATAACATATTCCACGATAAAGAAGAACCCTCAGCTATCTATATTTTCATACGGATATCACTGAGGGTTTTGTTTGTGCCTGTTAGCAACGCATAAGGAAAGAGAGATGAAACACAAGCGAAGCAACAGGACTTTTTATCTTAATTGTTTAACATGCCATAAACTTCATTCATGTAATACGATTCCTGCAAAGCATCCCTAAAGTTTTGCCATTGTTCTTCATCAAAGGAGAAAACGATATCAGGATAGGGTGTCTTCATAATCAAGCGAAACTCCCCATCCGGGAATGTACTGAAGAACAGCTCATCACCATTACTCTTAATAATGTTCAGAAAATCAAAAAACTTATTCTGCGTAAATGTCAGTACAAAACTTTGCTGCCAGATATAATATGTTCTGCACTTATGGCAAACACTAATGTGGGTATCTCCGCGTTGACTTAGGATCTTGGTATCACACATACTATACATATTTATTTAGACTCATTATAAATAATATCCAAATGTAAGCATTGTTTTTAGAATAACAAGTATTTTTTAAAAAAAAGCCATTGATTGTGTTTAATATTAAAAAACCGGAAATTTTATTGTGATTTATCAAAAAACCAAACAAAACGCAGTATGCTGACATAAATAAATGGTTATTTGACAATTTATTCAAAAAATTAAAAGTGAATTCCATTTTCATGTAATTAACCCTAATTTTGAATAATTACAGACTAGAAACCAATTTATTATGAATAAACCCAAATAAACATATCCAATGTTTACTTATGGAGATGCCCTCGCTGGCATTTATTACTAACCGTTGTCCATCTCCACTTGAGATTGATAAAAAAATGTATATCAATCAATTAATATTAAGTAAAAATTATAAACAGGCCTTGACCTTATTTAATAAAATCTGTATAATTGAAAAAAGTTACATTCCTTTAAACTACCAATCTAAGGAACTCAGCTTCACACTACCACATCATGAAAAACGATAAATATGCGTCTCATAATAACATAAGCCTATTAGCAAGGCTTCGAGAAGGCGATTTAGAGGCTTTCAATATTTTATATAATAGGTATTGGTCTGTACTGCTAGATGAATCCTACAAAAGGCTCGAAGATCTAGCTTCCTGTGAGGAGATTGTTCAAGATGTATTTATCGACCTTTGGGAACACTGTTCAAAAAGAGAAATCCTTAATGTGGAGGCCTATCTTTTTACCTGCATGAAATACAAGGTCTTCGAAACGTATAAAAAAAGCAAACGCAGAAATGTATTGATAGCGGAAAATAAGCAACTCTACCAAAGTCAGGAAGCTGTGGATGGCAATACCTATGGGGAAAAGGATCTAAAATCGCTTATCGAACAATGGGTATCTAATCTTCCGAAAAAAAGGCAAGAAATTTTTAAAATGAGATATCTGGATGGACTCACAACAAAAGAAATCAGCGACCTGACGAAAACTTCCCAAAACACCGTCCAAAATCATCTCGGTGCATCGATTCAAAAACTAAAGAAACTTGTTCTCCAGCACTTTTTGACATTACTTATGATTTTTTACACCTGTAAATAAGCTACTTACAAATAAAAATCTATTTAGACTAGTACATTTTCCTCACTCAGGGGCACTATTTAAGTGAACTTGTACTAATCCTATGCAATACCCTAACCAAGAGCTTGAAAAGCTCATTGACAAATACTTAAACGGCGAAGCCAGTTCGGAAGAAGCAGAGCTTGTAGAACGTTTTTTCGATTCATTCTCATCCCGGCCAAATTTACTCAAAACACTTCCTGATGAGGTACAGGAGGCCCTGAAAACACGTATTCATAGTGGCATTATGAACAAACTAGCGCCTAAAAAGAAACGTACATTCAGTTTCGCTCAAATTGCCGCGGCTGCTGCCCTCTTGTGCATCGCTTTTGCGAGTCTATATTTATACAAAATAAAAGCGCCCAATAATCAAGAAATCAGGCTAACAAATGGACAACAACGTCAAATTGTGCTTGAGGATGGCACAAAGATTACACTAAATGCCTCGAGCAAGATAATCTATCCTACTTCTTTCAAGGACTCGAATACACGTGAAGTTACCTTAATAGGAGAAGCATTTTTTGATGTCGCAAAAAATCCTTCCAAACCTTTCCTAATTCACACACCAAGAATGGAAATCAGTGTATTGGGTACTGCATTCAATGTACGTGATTATGCTGAAGAAAACAATGCCGAAACAGCTTTGGTGCGTGGTAAAGTATCTATTTGGAAAACAGGGAGCAACGATCAGAAATTTATACTAAAACCCAAAGAAAAATTTGTGATCACAAAGTTAGATGGATCTGTTAAGGAATTCGCCGATACAGATTTTAAAACTGTAGCAACTCCTACGGCTATAGCTATCCAACCATTCTCTGTATCTGAAAAGGATGGTTCTGCTTTAGAAACCGAATGGTTATTAAATCGAATTACAATTCAAGATGAAAGATTGCTTGATATCGCGCTGAAATTAGAGCGCATGTATGGAGTAGAGATCAAAATTACAAATAAAGCAATCGCTAGCCAACGCTACTCAGCGACATTCGAGAACGAACAACTGGAAAATATCTTAAAAGCATTACAAACTGTCAATTACTTTCAAATAAAAACAACGGGGAAAAATCAACTACAGCTATTTTAAAAACAATCAACCTACATAACTCCATGAACAAAACAAAACCCAAATTTAGAAAAGAATCGAGATTGGCTTTACTGCTCGTTTGTCTAAGCACCATGCATGTACAGAGCTTTGCCTATTCTCAAACCGAAAAAATTGATGTCTCTATCCAAGGCGGAAAGCTTGAAGATGTCTTTCAAACAATCAATGACAAAAGCAAATACAAAATGTTCTTTAGCAAAGCGAGCCTACCTAATGCGACGGTCAATATTGTAGGAAAGAAAATCAGTATCAAAGATATTCTTTCCCAATCGCTGGCAGGGAGCAACTTAACATGGGAAATATTGGACAACAATATCATCGCTGTAAAGGAAAAACAACAAAATCAGCAACACATCGCGGGTCAAGTAGTCAACGAAAATGGAGCGCCCCTAGCTGGCGTGTCGGTCATGATAAAAGACTGGCAAAAAGCAGAATACCGCAATATGCAAACCAGTACCGCAACTGATGTCAATGGGCAGTGGGGGCTCCGTATTCCAAATGACGATGTCATTATAACCTTTTCTTTTATAGGGTATCAAAAGATGGATATACCAGCGAAACAACTTATAGCTAGTCCTACCCCGATCAAGCTTAAACCCGAAGAAGGTAGTTTGGAAGAAGTGGTCGTTATCGGCTATGGTACAACAACACGAAGACTGAATACAGGTTCGGTTGCTTCGATCACTGCAAAAGACATTACTTCCCAACCTGTAAGTAATCCTCTTGCGGCCCTATCCGGGAGAATGTCCGGCGTATTAATCGCTCAAAACAACGGTGTACCCGGAAGTGCTGTTCAGATTCAGATCAGAAACCAGGCATCATTAAGTGGAACAACTTCAGGATCAATCCCCTTATATGTTGTTGACGGGGTTCCCTTCACCAATTTTAATGGTGGACAACCAGCTACCGATAACCTCAATTCATTTGGTATCTCAGCTTCTTCTGGAGGGTTAAGTCCGTTCAGCATGATTAACCCAGCCGATATCGAGCGTATCGATGTCTTGAAGGATGCCGATGCCACAGCGATCTACGGTAGTCGCGGAGCTAATGGTGTTGTATTAATCACAACCAAGAAAGGTCAAGCTGGCCGTACCCGTATCGGTGTCAACTTCAATACGGGATTTACTGAGGTCAACCGCTTTATCCCCATGTTAAATCTGGATGAATATCTGACCTTAAGAAAAGAAGCTTTTGCCAATGCTGGAGTTACGCCCACTGCCGATAATGCACCGGATCTTATGCTATGGGATCAGAACAAATCGACAGACTGGCAGAAAATGCTGATTGGAAACAAAGGCCATATAACCGACGTGCAGGCGAATATGTCTGGCGGAAACGAGTCCACCCGCTTTTTCTTCAATTCGGGATATAGACGTGAAAGCACCGTATTTTATGGGGACAGCAAAAATAGTCGGTTTACATCCCGCTTAAATCTCGATCACACCTCTTCCGACAAAAAATTCAATGCCGCCCTATCAGTTAGCTATGCCAATGACAATTCGGATATGCCTTCATCGGATGTAACATCACTCTACAATTTGGCGCCAAATTATCCAATTTATGGGGACAATGGAAAATACTATTGGTTACCATCCTCGGCATTTATAGACAATCCCATGGCCATGCTTGAACAGAAATACTTTGGCAATACCAATAACCTGATCTCAAATGTTAACTTAAGTTACAAAATAGTACCAGGACTGACAGCAAAAGCAAATTTTGGTTATACTATCACCCAATTGAATCAAAATAACCAACGGCCAATTACTTCCTTAAACAATACCGTCTCCAACCCGCTTGGTTTTTCCAGTTTCTCCAATACAAAGGCCGAAAATTGGATTATTGAACCCACATTGGATTATGTAAAAAATATCGGCGAGGGTAAATTGACGGCATTAATCGGGACAAGTTTTCAGCAGAATTCGTCGCGCTCGCAGACAACCAATGGTTCCAATTATTCAAACGATGCCCTTTTGGGTTCACTCAGCGCCGCAGGATCATTCACCGCCAGCAACAACCTCGTATACTACAAATACAATGCTGTATTCGGAAAAGTGAATTACGATTGGAAAGCGAAGTATTTGTTTAATGGAACGTTCAGAAGAGACGGATCATCTCGCTTTGGCCCAAAAAATCGCTTCGGTAATTTCGGTGCGGTAGGACTTGGATGGGTCTTTGGAAAAGAAGATTTTGTACAGGATAATCTATCTTTTTTAAGTTTTGGTAAATTGAGAGCGAGCTACGGAACAACAGGAAACGATCAGATTCCCAATTATATCTATCTCCCACTCTACTCTACGTCAATGGCTTATCTAAACAATCCTTCCATGAATATCGGGAGGCTTCCCAATGAATATATCAAATGGGAAACGACCAAAAAATTGGAGTTTGCACTCGATCTGGGTTTCTTGAAGGATCGAATCCTATTTACAGGGAACTTTTTCAGAAATCGTTCTTCTGATCAAATCACTGATTTAGTTTTGAGTACCCAGACAGGCTACAATAGTTATATGGAAAACCTACCGGCGTTGATCCAAAATACAGGTTTGGAATTGGAGTTGAATTCCACCAATGTGACAAATGAAAATTTCACATGGAAAACATCGACAAACTTTACATTTTATAAAAACAAACTCGTAGAATTTCCTGGAATTGAAAATACATTCTACGCAAGTAGTTTTCTAGTGGGTGAGCCACTCAATATGGTCCGTTTGTATCACTATCAAGGTGTGGACGCTGCAACAGGAAGAGCGTTATATGAAGATCGCAATGGTGATGGTGCTATTACAGCTGACGACCGTTATGTAGCAGATTTAGGTACGCCTTTCTATGGCGGATTTAACAATACCTTTTCCTACAAAGGCTTTGAACTGGGCGTATTCTTTCAATTTAACCACCGCTTTGGTGTGACCAAAATCCTCAATACAAGACCTGGCGCTTTGGTCAACCAAAACGATTACTGGTTGGACCGATGGACACCAAAGAACACCAACACAACCATCCCAGGTGCTATTATTCCAACAATACCAGGCGTGTCGAATGATGGAGCTGAGCTAAGCAATTCTTACAATCAATATACCAACTCCGACGCAGTTTATGGTGATGCTTCTTATATCAAATTAAGATCTGTCAATCTATCGTACAACTTACCGAAAAGCTGGACTTCAAAATTAAAAATGTCCAATTGTAATGTTTTTATGCAAGGACAAAATCTCTTTACCTGGGCCAAAAACAAATATGTTCTGGATACCGAAACGACCGTGCAAGGTGGCCCATCTGGTTTAGGTACCGGAACGATCGCCCAAGTATTGCCACCATTGCGCACGATTGTATTTGGATTTAACTGTCAATTTTAAAATTAGAGATCATGAAATTAAACATCAATAAAAATATATTACTATTAGCCATTACAAGTGGAACTCTTCTTGTCAGTTCCTGCGAAAAATTTGTAGAGTTGGGAGCTCCACCAACACAAGTTCTAGCTGGCGAAGCATTTGCTACAGATGCTTCTGCGAATAGTGTCATACGTGGATTATACGCCACAACATTAAGCATCAATCTCGCCGGGACTTCAACCTTTTATACGGGAATCGCCGCCGATGACCTTCAATACAATGCGGCTGATGCAAATACCTCCGAATTCGCCAGCAATAATCTGCTGAACACAAATGGCAATGTTGCTAATTTATGGTCAAATAGCTACCAACTTATCAAAAACGCGAATAATGCTATTTCAGGTCTCGAAGCGTCAACCACCCTTACCCCAGCTGTCAAAGATCAACTTTTGGGCGAAGCTAAATTTTTCAGGGCTTATGCATATTTCTATCTCGCCAATCTTTACGGCGATGTGCCCTTGCTATTGCGTGACGATCTGCACGCCTTTGAAGACGCAACTCTTTCGCGAACTCCTGTACAGCAAGTATATGATCAGATCATTGCTGACCTCAAAGATGCCGAGAGCAAAATGGCAACAACCTACGATGCAACCGCAAATCCAAGAGGCCGTGCTAACAAAGCTGCCGCCAGCGCACTATTGGCTAGAGTCTACCTGTATCAAAAAGACTATCAAAATGCAGAGTCTTACGCAACCAAAGTATTGCAGTCCGCTGATTATGGTATGCCCGCACCAGATAAAAACTTTGTCAACTCAAGCAATGAGGTTATTCTTCAACTGGGAAATCAGAGTGGCGTAACCACATTTGGTTCCAATTATATTACGGCAGCTACTGCTACACCGGGTTATACCCTGCCTGACGCTGTATACAACAGCTTTGAGACCTCCCCTACAATTGACTTAAGAAAGTCAAATTGGACAAGTTCAAAGACTGTGTCCAACAAAGTTTATTATGCCATCACCAAATATAAAGTTTCCTCGGGACAAGGATCCGAATATCACATTATGCTTCGCCTAGCCGAACAGTATCTTATTCGGGCTGAAGCAAGAACCAAACTAGGGAAGATTGCCGAAGCCCGGACCGATGTGGACGCCGTGCGTGCGCGTGCTGGACTTGCTGGGCTTAGTACAGCGTTAAACCAAACGCAATTATTGTCTGCAATAGAGACCGAACGTCTCCATGAATTTTTTGGTGAATTTGGCCATCGTTGGCTTGATCTCAAGCGGACCGACCGCGCTACGGCTGTCCTTTCACCGATCAAATCAAACTGGCAATCCACAGATGTCTTATTCCCGATTCCCCAAGCGCAGATTTTGATCAACAGGAACTTGACACAGAATCCGGGATACGAAGATTAATGAATTTAAAAATTATAAAAATGAAAACTCACATCTTAACGGCTGCATTCGCATTTTCGCTTACGGCAGCCTTTGCGCAGCAGCCTGCAAAAAACAAATACCAACAATACCTGCCTATTATTGAAAAAGGTACGTTGGTACAAAAGGATTCACTCGCCAATGCATTGATGGGCGAATTAAAAACATATAAATCGGAAGAGGACTATCGGACCACAATTAACGTTTTGCGCTCTTTAGGTAAAGAAGATTTGCAGGTTTCGGCAGAGACATTAGCGAAGAAAAAATATCCAAAAGGATCACTGACACGTGATGCCTTTATCACAGATGTATATTACAATGCAAGTACGCCAGTACAGAAAGAAAAAGCATATAATGAACTCCTAAAAAAATGGCCAGTTAAAAACTTTAGCGAAGAACCGTTGACATACGATTATGTATTAGCTAATCTGGCACAGAGTTTTGCCAACGACGGAAATGCACAAAAAGCAGTTCATTACCTAGGGGAAATGAAAGAACGATTCTGGCGTGGAAATGGATATATCCCTGTCGGTCAAATTCTATTGAGCGCAGGCGACACGACTACAGCGGCTCCACTATTAAAGACCGCTATGGATGATAGCTATTACTATTTAACACTTCCCGAGGATCAAAAAGACAATAAAGCTCGCTTTGCAGCGATGGGGTACGCAAGCTCCATGTCAGCTTATGTAAATATTCTTGTTGCTCAGAAAAAATACGCTGAAGCACTAAATTACATTGAGAATGCGCTCAAAGCTGCGCCAGAGCAAGCGGACGGTCTTGCCATGGTGTATTACAAATCATTAATGGGTACAGGCAGAAAGCTGGAAGCATACAACATTTTAACCAAATTATATGCTAAAGGACAGTTTGCTGTTGAAAATGATCTTAAAAAACTATATACGGAATTGAACGGATCTATACAGGGATACGAGAACTTTAATGCTTCACTGAAAACAGAGTTAACGCAAAATATTCGTAATCATATCAAGGAGATGGCAACCTTTAAACCAGCACCCAATTTTGAACTACTCAATCTAAAGGGGGAAAAAGTATCTTTGGCCAGTTTAAAAGGAAAAGTTGTCGTCTTAGACTTCTGGGCAACTTGGTGTCAGCCTTGTGTGCGCTCATTTCCCGGTATGAAAGCGGCTCAAGAATCTTATGCAAATGATAAAGATGTACAATTCTTATTTATAAATACTTGGGAACGCGATAAGAATTATAAAGAGAATGTGGTATCCTTTATCACAAAAAATAATTATCCTTTTGAAGTGCTTTACGACGATCAAAAAGATCCGCAAACTGGTGAGGTCATGGCAGCGAAATTTGGCGTCAAAGGTATTCCAGCCAAATTTATCATAGACAAAGAAGGAAATATTCGTTACTTTTTGACCGGATCTACGCCAAACGTGGACTATATCAAATTAGAAATGAAGGAGCTCATCGAAGCTGCCAAAAAACCTTATAAAGGGTAAAAATACAAAAGGCTGTCTCCGACGTTTGCTCAATACAAACATAGGTGACAGCCTCTTTTTTGTGTATGCTAGATTAATTCAATCCTCTTTTTTTCAATAAATATTTCGGATCCGGATCTGCTCCTCTAAAGATGCGGTACATTTTTGCGGGATCATCCGTTCCTCCTTTTTCAAGGATATTCTTACGGAATGAATCTGCTGTCGCTTTATCGTACAGCGATTTTTCCTTAAAGGCCGCAAAAGCGTCCGAGTCTAATACTTCCGACCAGATATACGCATAGTAACCTGCTGAATAACCTCCAGCAAAGATATGCTGAAAATAAGTGCTTCTATAACGTGGAATAATTGCGTCTATAATACCAATTTTCTTCATTGCCGATTTTTCAAATCCTTTGACATCTTTCGAAATTTCTTTGGTTGTGGCATGATAATCCATATCGAGCAATGCAGCCGAAAGATATTCTACGGTCGCGAAGCCTTGATCAAAGGTTCCTGCTTTTTCCATTTTCTGAATCAAGGAGTCCGGCATGGCCTCTTTGGTCTTAAAATGTTTTGCATAGGTTTTTAATACTTCTGGATCTGCGGCCCAATTCTCCATGATCTGTGAAGGTAATTCCACAAAGTCGCGTGGCACCGAGGTACCCGCCATTGATCTGTACCGAACATTGGAAAGCAGACCATGTAAGGCATGCCCAAATTCGTGGAATAGCGTAGTCGCCTCATCAAAAGTCAGTAATGCTGGATCTTTTCCGACAGGTTTTGTGAAATTACATACGATCGAAATTACCGGTGCAACACGTTTACCATCTTTTGTGGACTGATCACGGTAAGATGTCATCCATGCGCCACCACGTTTCGATTCACGCGGAAAGAAATCCGCATACAAAAGTCCCAGATGTGAACCATCTTTGTCTTTCACTTCGTACACTTCTACTTCCTTATGGTAAGTGGGTACGTTATTTAAGGCAACGAATGTCAGACCGTATAATTTGTTTGCCACAGCAAAAGCACCTTCACGTACTGCTGGCAGGCTCAAGTAGGGTTTTATTTCATCTTCATCCAATGCAAAGCGTTTTTTGCGGATAATCTCTGTATAATACCGCCAATCGTAGGGTGCAACAGCAAAAGTACCACCCTCAGCTTTAATCTCTTTTGCGATATCTGCCTCTTCGCCTTTCGCTTTCGCCAAGGCCGGTGTCCATAACTTATTCAATAAGGCATATACATTTTCAGGTGTCTTTGCCATGGATTCCTCAAGCACATAGGCTGCATGTGAGGTATAGCCTAATAGTTTTGCCTTTTGAAGACGAAGATTAACAATTTTCTGAATGATTTCTTTATTATCACTCGTGTTATCGTGGTTTCCGCGCATTTGATATGCTTCCCAGATTTGCTTTCTCAGTTCACGGTTTTTGGCATACTGCAGGAAAGGCATGATCGAAGGATTTTGTAAGGTAAATACCCATTTGTCCTTTTTACCCTTGTTAACAGCTTCCTCAGCAGCAGCTGTTTTCAATGATTCCGGCAAACCCTCCAATTGACTGGCTGAATCCACCACAAGCTGGTAGGCATTGGTTTCAGCCAATAGGTTCTGGCCAAACTGTGTTGTCAATGTCGAAAGTTCGGCATTGATCTTTTTCATTTTTTCTTTATCAGCATCCTTCAGATTTGCACCGGAACGTACAAAGCTTTTATAGGTCTCTTCCAAAAGCTTGTTGTCCTGCGAATCCAAACCAAGTGTATTACGGCTGTTCCAAACTGTTTTAACTTTATTAAATAGCTTGGAGTTCATCGAAATTTCATCGGAATGGCTGGACAATATCGGCGCCAAATCTTTTGCAATTGCCTGAATGCTATCATTGGTATTCGCGCTGTTTAGGTTATGAAATACAGTAGATACGTTGCTTAGCAAGCTTCCTGCATTTTCAAGGGCTACTATCGTATTTTGGAAAGTAGGCTTATCGGAGTTATTGACAATGGTGTCAATCTCCAGATTATGTACTTTTATTGCCTCTTCAAAGGCAGGTCTGAAATGTTCGGTTTTGATCTTGTCAAATGGTGGAACATTAAAGGGCGTCTCATAGGCTAATAAAAGAGGATTATCTGTCATCATTTTTTTTTCCTCACAACCAACAAATGC
Organism: Sphingobacterium sp. UBA7625; assembly: GCF_002484085.1. Taxonomy (NCBI): domain Bacteria; kingdom Pseudomonadati; phylum Bacteroidota; class Sphingobacteriia; order Sphingobacteriales; family Sphingobacteriaceae; genus Sphingobacterium; species Sphingobacterium sp. UBA7625. The sequence goes on along the minus strand of NZ_DLJD01000051.1, from coordinate 155,710 downwards.
AGTTGCCACTATCATTAAAAATGGCAAAAGTTGTCTTTTCTTCATATCGTCTGATTATTCCTGATTTTTTTTCAAAGATAATAAAATTAGGCAAATACGGGAGCCCCACCTCTTTGCATCCTAAGTGAGCAAAAAACCGTCATCCTATTGTAAAACAAAAACTTATTCGCAAATCTTGTTAAAAATATTCTGTCAATTTGGATAAAAATATTTTAATGAGCGCTATTAACCGTTTCTTTTGGGGATGTGCAGGTGTACATCAAGAAACTCTTGAAAAGTATCCCGAGGAGCATAGTAAGTACACAGCCATAGGTGCTACTATCTTTTTTACTGGATTATTTGCCAGTCTTTCTGGTGGATATGCGATGTATTTTGTATTCAGCGGAGGAACGTTGGACTGGTTTCTGGCCATTGTATTTGGCATCATTTGGGGCTTGGCGATATTCAATATGGATCGATACATCGTATTGAGCATCAATAAATCCAAAAGTGGCTGGATGCAGCTCTTACAGGCCTTGCCCCGTATTTTGTTGGCTATTCTAATTGGTTTGGTCATTTCACGTCCATTGGAGCTAAAAATTTTCGACAAAGAGATCCGCGAGAATTTACGTGTACGTTATCTTGCTGACCAACGCGCAAAGATCGACACCCTCAATAATACATTCAACAAAAAATACAGCAATGAGGTCAATCAATTAAAGGCAACAAGTGTAGAGCGTGATTCACTTGAATCTAGTATCAAGACCGACCGCACCAAATTAAATTATGAAATCTATGGGAATAAAACCACGGAGACATCGGGTGTGATGGGTTATGGCCCCTATGCTAAAATGAAGGAAGAAGATCTTAAAAAGAAAGAAGCTTATCTAGACACGCTACGTAATAAAATAGCAGCACAACAAAATGCTATCCGTCAAAAACAAAAATTTGAAGGGATACTGGATCAAAAGGTTTTGTCAAATGCCTCGCTGGACAGCGCCGTGAACGTTGCAGGTTTCGCCGATCGCAATTCGGCGCTGGGTAATCTGCGCTATGATGCCAATGGAAAGGTCAATGAATCCAATGCGAATGCGGTATTCTTTATCGCCCTGCTCTTTGTGTTTCTGGAATGTCTTCCTGTCATTGTCAAACTATTGGCCGGACGCGATCCTTATGACAATGAAATCCAAAATCTAAGAACTCTACACGATTACGAATCGGATACCAATCTCGTTGTGGAGAAGGAGGCTGTTGATCGTCTAAAGGATACTTATGTGGATGTTTCAATCAACAAACGCATGAAAGAACTGTAGGGAGGTATTAGTATTGAGTAGTTAGTCGTGAGTATTGAGACTTTGCCGGGTACAAGCCTACGGCTTATAAGTGAGCTTGCATTATCTATTACTATGGAGATATAAGTACTGAGACTTTACTGTTTTCAAGCTTTCGGCTTATGACCAGCTCTTCAATCTTTGTTGTTATGCCTACAGAACCTGTCGGGAAGGAAGACTTAATTATTCATCTTCGTCCAGAAATTTAGCATCGATCTGCTTATTCGCCTTTGCGCCCAAGCGTTTCAGCTTCTCTACTTTTCCGATAACATTTCCCGCCCCCGTAGACAGCTTTTTGGTCGCATCTTCATGGCTTTTCAATGCGCGTTCCAGCTGATTTTGAACCTGCTCCATATCCGTCAGGAAGCTCACAAATTTATCGTACAAACTGCCAGCTTCTTTGGCGATTTCAATCACATTGCGTGTCTGACGTTCTTGTTTCCAGATACTGGCGATCGTACGCAATGTCGCTAGCAGGGTGGATGGGCTGACGATCACGACCTTGCGGTCCCAGGCATCACTGAATAGATCCGGTTTTTCTGCGACAGACATGCTCAATGCGGATTCAATCGGCATAAACAACAGAACAAATTCCGGCGATTCTATCCCATATAGCTCATGGTAGTTTTTGGCGGAAAGTTCTTTCACGTGATTTTCGACAGACTGTACATGTTGCTTAGCAAAAATCGCGCGGTCTTCATCGGTCTCGGCATTGACCCAACGTTCATAAGCAACCAGGGAAACTTTAGAATCCACGATAAGATGTTTATCTTCTGGGAGATCAATAATTGCATCGGGCTGCATTCTGCGCCCTTCGGCATCCATCAAGGAAACCTGTAGCCTAAATTCACGGTCTTTCATCAGTCCCGAACGTTCCAGCACTCTTTCCAAAATCACTTCCCCCCAATTGCCTTGTTTTTTCGTATCTCCTTTTAACGCTTTGGTTAAACTATTGGCTTCGTCTTTAATCTTGAGACTCTGTTCGACCAATTGCAATACAACGCCCTTCAAGGAATTGCGTTCAGCCGCTTCCTGGTTATAATTTTTATCTACCTTCTCCTCAAACAGCTTGATTTTTTCCTTTAAGGGATCCAAGATCAGACCGAGTGAACGGTGATTTGTTTCGGTAAATTTCTGAGTTTTCTCTTCCAATATTTTATTGGCGATCACTTGAAATTCATTGTTAAACTGTCTTTTTATTTCAGCGATTTCATTTTTTTGTTCCTGGAATTTATCCAATTGGGCCTCATAGAAGGAACGTGTACTTTCCAGCGAGCGCTCAGCGACCAATACACTCTCGCGCTCTTTATCCAATTCGTTCCTCAGCATTAAACGTTCTTCGAGGAGACTTTGCTCCCGTTGCTGTGAACGCGCCAGTTCTATTTTCAATGTTTCCATCTCCTTATTCGGACCGATATCCAAACCTGGCGCGGTATTTTTTTTTAATACCAATATGATCAAAATGACCAGCAACAAGACAATGCCTGCAAAGAAAAATATTTCCATGATTTAAATTTTACGAGAATAACAGCTTTTGGCTTTTGTCACCGTATAACTGCTATTGAAATTTTTGATTTACGTTAAGTCCTGCGGAAGTATAGATGGATCGTTTCGTACGATCGTACCCCTTTTGACCGATGCATATATGTTCTCAAAATTCGGGAACGCTGCAGTCACTCCTGTGTCACTGAATGTGAACATCTCATGGATAGTTATTTCATGAGGAGTGATCCGCCATTTATTGTTGCCTATTGCAGTTTTTGATGAGTCTTCCACCACAGATCAGGCATTTCGCCAGAAATAGCTAGCTGATAATCTTCGTAGCGGCATGGCACCAGATAATACCTTTCATTGACCGATTTTGATCCAAAGTATGGTACCTGTATCCACCAGCGATCAGATTTTTTGCTTTTCACAAAAACCAATTCATGTTCTTCATTTTCGAGTGTTGTACGATAGATAATATAGGATGATTTCGGGTACAACGGTGTATCTTGTTTACGGTTATAATAGCCATCAATAAAACACCAGACCATCTGCGACACCAACATGGCCGTCTGTTCCATCGGATCAAATGTGGGGTTCAGTTCATAGAAACCGATAGAAGTACATTTGTCGGACATACCGGCATAGCGTGCCAGCTGACATGCTTCGTCGCCGTACAGCCCATTTGGAATTGCATTGGCATTGCCGGGTGCCTCCGAGGCACGGATGGCCCCGATGTCAAAACTGATCATATCAGCCGCCCGAATAAGGGGTTCGGACTGATCCATCCTACCTGCGATCATGCCCACTCGGGTTGCATTGAAAAACAATTTGTCGTACATATTGATGGATTCTTTACTGACAAGGTAGGTCTGGTAAGCAATGGAATTCAGGTTAAACAAATAATCAGGCTGATGTAGAATAATGTGATTGACATAAGACCTCGAATTGAGACTGACATTTTCGGCTTCTTCCTGATTGAGATCAAAACGTGAATCCACAATAGCAAGCTCAATCTTTCGTTCCAAGTTCTGGTATCCCAAGTATTGTGCATAAGTCAAATCCTGTCCGCCACCAATAATAATCGGAAGGATATTGGCTTTCACCAATTCTTCTACCACAGATTTCAGTGCGACATAGGTATCTTGGATGGTATTTCCCGCCTTTATATTGCCCAGATCTACTATATTCATCTTATAATCGCCTTGATACAGCGTATAAAGATGTTTGCGTACCGCATCAGGGGCTTTGTCGGTCCCATTGTTATTGATGGATGCCCGATCTTCCTGCACACCGACAATTGCCAACTGGGGCTTATCACTTTCCTCCCAGGTAGGAAAATCGGTCTCATAAGCCTGGATCACATTCCCTAACTGGGAGCTCAGGAAACCATGCTCAGGAGAAATACTTGTAATTGAGATCGGACTGAAAAATACGGACAATGACGACATAAGCTATAGTTTGTTTAAGACACCTCATTTTTTGGGATGCAACTCACACAAATATCCATTTATTAACTAACTTTTGAAAACATTATTTTTAACAGTATCTTTATCAAGTGATATTAATAACTGGAGGAACAGGTTTTTTAGGGTCTACGCTAATCAAACAATTGATAGACCGCGGAATTGACGTCATTGCCATCAAAAGAGCTCAATCGACTATTCCGGCAGCCCTACTGTCCTCATCATTGATTCAATGGATTGATGCAGATATCAACAATTATTTTGAGCTCGAAGATGCGCTGGAGGGAGTGACAAAAGTATATCATTGCGCGGCGCTGGTTTCCTATCAGAAGAAAGATGTCAAATCACTTTTTAAGGTCAATGTAGAAGGAACTGCACATATTGTCAATCTATGTTTAGAAAAGGGCATTCGCCTGCTTCATGTCAGTTCAATCGCGGCTTTGGGCACAAATAAGGACAACCTGCCAGTCTCGGAGAAAGACCATTGGGAGCACAGTCCGACGACCTCTAATTATTCGCTTTCTAAATATCAGGCAGAAATGGAGGTTTGGCGCGGTATTACCGAGGGCCTGGATGCTGTTATTGTGAATCCATCTGTCATATTGGGCGCAGCGGCCAAAGATAAGGGATCGGGAGCACTGTTCTCAATGATCAATAAAGGATTGAAGTTTTATCCAAAGGGGAGTGTTGGGATAGTTGACGTCGAGGATGTCGCAACAATCATGATCCAATTAATGGAAAAAAGCGATATTACTGCTGAACGTTATATCATCAATCACGTCAACATCCTCAATAAAGATTTGCTCAGTGTAGCCAGTGTCCTAATGAACAAGCCCGAGCCTACGATTGAAGTTTCCGAAACACTTCTTCAGATCGCGTCCACTGTCTCTGGTGTGTTATCTGTCTTCAAGAAATCGGGCTCATCGCTGACCAAAGAAACGGCCGCGGCATCAAGCGCTAAATTACAATACTCCAATGCAAAGGTCCAGTCACTCCTGAACCACAACTATCGTCCATTGGAACAAACATTAAAAGAAATTGCAAATTTGTACAACAAACAGTAAAATAACATAAATAGTAAACAACCAAACCCTGAACCCGTCATGAGCGTATCAAACTATCAGATAAAAAAATAAAGCCTGCATGTTTATGATTGATTCATTTGCTAAACAGTATTCCTGTGAAACAATCACAAACCTCTATTGCTTATTAAGGAATGATTAGTTGGCCATGATAGCTTCATCGTCATTAAAAACAAGTTATTACGATGAAACCATCATGAGGTTAACCAAGTCACAATTCAAAAATGATACGTACCGCTCATGATAGCTTCATCACCATTAAAAAACAAGTTATTGCGATGAAACCATCATGAGGTTAACCAAGTCACATTCAATAGTGATACGTACTGCTCATGATAGCTTCATCACCATTAAAAAACAAATTATTACGATGAAAAATTATTACATCATTGATTTTGATAGTACATTTACACAAGTAGAAGCGCTCGATGAGCTCGCCCGGATCTCACTTGAAGATCATCCTGAGCGCGAAGCGATCTATCAAGAAATCGAACGCTATACCAATCTTGCCATGGAAGGCAAACTTTCCTTCCGCGAAGCACTCGCCGGCCGGGTAAAATTGTTGAATGCCAACAGAAGCCACTTGGACAAACTGGTATCTCACCTCAAGAAAAAGGTATCAACATCCTTCTCCCGCAACCGGGAATTTTTCAGAAAACATTCAGATACGGCTTGGATCGTTTCCGGAGGTTTTAAGGAATTTATCACCCCCGTTGTGACGCCCTATCATATCAAAACCGAGAATATCTATGCAAATACGTTCAGATTTGATGCGGAAGATAATATTATCGGGTTTGACGAAGAAAATCCTTTGTCCAATGAAGGTGGAAAAGTACAACTACTTAAACAACTCAATATCGAGGGACGGCTTTTTGGCATCGGCGATGGTTATTCGGATTTCCAGCTAAAAGAGTCCGGATTGATTGAAAAATTCTTTGCCTTTACAGAGAATATCCAGCGCAAAAGTGTCACTGAAAAAGCAGACTTCATTACACCCAGCTTTGATGAATTCTTGTATGTGAATGATTTACCACGAGCGATCTCATATCCTAAAAATCGGATTCTGTGCCTCATTGTCGGCGATGTTCCTGAGATTGCAGCCCATATTTTAAAAAGAGATGGTTTCTCGGTCCGTACAAAAGAAACCTTCGAAGAAAAATATGTGAAGGATGTTGGGATGCTTTTGTTGGGCAACAATATCGACATTACCGATGAACAGCTGCAACAGGCAGATAAGCTAAAAACGATCGGATATCTGGGCGATATCAAGGGGCATATCAATAAGGATATCTGTAATGCCAAAGGAATTGTCGTCTTTGATGATAAAAAAAGCAAGAAGAAAAATTCGGAATTTATCCCACGTCGCATGGCCGAATTCATCAACAACGGCGATACGTATTTAAGCCGCAATTTCCCGAATTTGATCTTACCAAAAGTAAAACAGGTGACGAGATTGCTCCATATCCATAAAAACGTTCCGGGTATTATGGCCCAAATCAATAATGTATATGCGCAGAATGATATCAATATCGTTGCACAGTTCCTGATGACCAAAAGTGATATCGGTTACGCTGTTACCGATATACAAGGTGAGTATGATAAAGATCTATTGAAGCAATTGAAACAGATTGAAAATACGATCAAGTTTAGAATATTGTATTAGATCAATTGGACCGGGATATCTACGCCATGCAATGACTCCAATTTAATAAGATGATGAATAAAGGAGCAAGGATGACGGACTGTTAGCTGAACAAGCAGGTGTCTTTCATTTTTGCTCTATATACAGAGCAGCTATTTACGCGTAGATGAGGAAACTATAAAAAGAGAATATGCCTCTGTGGAGGGTAAGATTATATTATAACATCATAACTTTAAATCATGTCGCTACACCAAGATGCAGAATTAAAGAAAGCAGTCCTTGAATTACCGCAAAAGGAAAAAGACAAATTACTTGTCCGCCTGATCAGCAAAGACAAAATGCTGATGAAACAATTGCACTTTCAATTGCTGGAAAATGAATATGACTTGGAGGAACGTATTGATAAATTGCGGAAGCAACTCGCTCAATTGTTTGACATCGGGACAAATCAGATTGCCAATACACCACATCACAGCAATTTTATTGCATTGAGTAAGCTTGTCAAACAGGCCAGCGGTCTGGTGAACGAACACGAGAAAGTCACCAAAGACAAAACCAGTGAAGCTGAATTTCGTTTTTATATTCTACAACGGGTCATAGGCGATTATGAGCGACTATTCGATTCATCCTATCAATCGGCAGCCCATAAATTGCATAAATATATCACGGGCCGTATTAAACATGCTGTCGGTAAATACGATAAACTCCATGAGGATTTTCAGTTCGATTATCGGGAAGATTTTCAAAACGCCCTACACGCTTTTGGCAATACAACATTAAAAAGCTATATTAGCGAACAGCGAATTGAGCTCGACCTAAATTAATCATGAGAAACAGCAAAAACCGTGTTAAAATCGGATCCTATCGTATCACTGCCTACGAGCAGTATAAATTAATCTATCTGGCGATCCTTTTGATCTTATTGGTCTTTGCCTATACATTTCACTTAGTAAAATAGCTCATTGAGTAGCCTCAACAGCTAATCTTTAGGGACATGCGGCATAACCCGTCTTTTCCTGACAACGTTTTCGCTCGCAATTCAGGACATACTGCCTTTTTGCCTCTGCATCAAAAGTTCACTTCCGGACAAGTTTTTACCAAAAAATTTAGCACAACATACCACATACTTAAGAGGATTTAATTAAATTCGCAATTATTCGAAATTTTTGCTCGTGGGAATTCAAGAAATACTAGAAAAATACAGTCAAAGCGAATCAGTCCAATCGCTTACAACGGCTATGCAGTCCAAAAATCCAAAGATTCAGCTGAAAGGTCTCATCGGTTCTTCGGATGCATTTATTGCCGTTTCCTCCTACAAATTGCAGGAGCGTCCGATGGTCTTTATTTTACCGACACACGAAGATGCCTCCTACTTTTTAAGTGATCTGGAAAGCCTTCTGGACAAGCAGGTACTTTTTTTTCCTTCTTCTTACCGAAAAGCTTTTGATTTCACACAGACGGATTCGGCAAATGTATTACAGCGTGCAGAAACATTAAGTTCGCTCAATCATACATCGGAATTGCCAAAGATGGTGGTTACCTACCCCGAAGCGATTGCCGAGAAGGTAATCAATCGTACCGATCTGGAGAAAAATACCCTAGAGATTACAGAAAATACGGCTTTAAGTATTGATTTCATCAATGAATTTTTGATCGAGTACGATTTCGAACGTGTAGATTTTGTCTATGAACCGGGGCAATTTGCCATACGAGGTGGTATCGTAGATATTTTTTCTTTCTCGAACGACCTTCCCTACCGCATCGAATTCTTTGGTGATGATATCGAAAGCATTCGGACATTTGACATTGAATCTCAGCTTTCTGTCAATAAAATCCATAAGGTTACCATCGTTCCGAATGTTCAGGCCAAATTTCTGACCTCGCAGCATATTTCTTTACTGGAATATATCGATCAGGGGGCTTCCATCTGGATCAAAGACGCCCAGTTCACCCTAGATGTTGTCAGAGATGGATTAAAAAAAGCAAAACAACTCTGGACCAGCTTGACCGACAAACAGAAAAGAGATAATCCTGAATGGCATAATCCCGAGCACGAATTTACCGACGAGAAAAACCTCAACGCCTTATTTTTTGATTTCCCGATCATAGAATTTGGAAAACAGTTTTTTTATAAAGGGGAGGTCGCGCTCAAGTTTGACATTCATCCACAGCCTTCTTTTAATAAGGACTTTAATCTGCTGATCCATAATTTTAAGGAAAATGAAAGCCATCGAATCCAGAATTTGATCTTTTCGGATTCAACGAAACAGGTTGAACGGATCTATACGATACTGGAGGATCTTGACAAAGCGGCCACTTTTATCCCTATACACAAAGCATTGCGCGAAGGCTTCAGGGATGATAGCCTGAAACTAGCCTGTTATACGGATCATCAGATATTTGACAGGTACTACAAATACAAACGGAAAAAAGCTTACGAACGTTCGCAGGCAATTACACTGAAAGATTTACGTGATCTCAAACCCGGGGATTTTATCACCCATATTGATCATGGTGTGGGCCGATATGGCGGTCTGGAAAAGGTCGATGTCAACGGTAAATCTCAGGAGATGATCCGGCTGATCTATGCCGACAATGACCTGCTTTATGTCAATATCAACTCGTTGAACCGGATTTCAAAATATTCTGGCAAGGAGGGTACGGTGCCGAAGATGAATAAACTTGGTACGGATGCCTGGGATAAATTAAAGAAAACGACCAAGAAGAAGGTCAAGGATATTGCCCGTGACCTGATTATGCTCTATGCAAAACGGAAGGCTCAACATGGTAATGCCTTCTCGCCGGATAGCTATTTGCAGAATGAACTAGAGGCCTCGTTTATCTATGAAGATACCCCAGATCAGGAAAAGGCTACAGCAGATGTAAAAAAAGATATGGAATCGCCACATCCAATGGACCGGTTGATCTGTGGTGACGTCGGCTTTGGAAAGACAGAAGTCGCCATCCGTGCGGCATTCAAAGCCGTAGCAGATAGCAAACAGGTGGCCGTTTTGGTTCCGACAACGATCTTGGCATTACAACATCATCGTACATTTACTGAACGCCTAAAAGGACTTCCATGCAACATTGACTACATCAACCGTTTTAAAACGACCAAACAGATCAAAGATACCTTGGCTCGGCTTGCGGAAGGAAAAATAGATATTATCATCGGTACGCATCGCCTGGTGAGCAAGGATGTCAAATTCAAAGACCTTGGTCTGATGATTATTGATGAAGAGCAGAAATTTGGTGTCGCCGCCAAAGAGAAACTAAAGGCAATGCGCGCCAATGTGGATTCGCTGACCTTAACAGCGACTCCGATCCCAAGGACCTTACATTTCTCTTTGATGGGAGCGCGCGATCTAAGCATTATCTCGACACCGCCTCCTAATCGTCAACCGGTACAGACCGAGTTGCATGTCTTTAATGAGGCATTGATCGGCGAAGCAGTCAGCTACGAGCTGGACCGGGGCGGACAGGTTTTCTTTATCCATAACCGTGTCGCAGATCTTCCCCAGCTAGGCAATTTAATTCGCAAGCTCGTTCCCGGAGCACGTGTTGGTGTTGCTCATGGTCAACTGGAAGGAGATGAATTGGAAGATGTGATGCTCAAATTCATCAACCACGACTTTGACGTGCTGATTGCAACGACAATTATCGAAGCTGGTCTTGATATACCGAATGCTAATACGATTATCATCAATCACGCCCATATGTTTGGCCTCAGCGACCTGCATCAGATGCGGGGTCGTGTAGGGCGTTCGAATAAAAAAGCATTCTGTTACCTATTGAGTCCACCGCTATCGACATTGACCCCTGAGGCCTATAAACGCCTTTCGGCCATCGAGGAATTTTCGGAATTAGGTTCGGGTTTTAATGTTGCTATGCGGGATCTGGATATCCGGGGTTCAGGAAATTTATTGGGTGGTGAGCAATCGGGCTTTATCGCTGAAATCGGGTTTGAGATGTACCACAAAATCTTGGACGAGGCTATTCAGGAGCTCAAAGATGATGAATTCTCGGAGGTATTTGCGGATGAGCACGAGCGCAAATATGTCAATTTCACACAAATAGACACAGATCTTGAAGTATTAATCCCCGATGAGTACGTCACAAATATCACCGAACGCTATAATCTGTATACGGAACTTTCCAAACTTGACAATGAACAGCAGCTGGCAGCATTTGAAAAAGAACTCGAAGACCGCTTTGGCCCTATCCCGCACGAAGTATTCGAACTATTCAATACTTTACGCCTGCAATGGTTTGGAAAAACAATTGGGTTCGAAAAGATATCTTATAAAAAGCATACCCTCAAAGGTTATTTTGTGAATAATCCAAAATCAAGCTATTTTGAATCGGATCAATTCGGCCGGGTGCTGTCTTTTGTACAGTCCCATCCTGAGATCAGCAATCTCAAAGAGGTTAAAGGGCAACTCCGTCTTGCATTAAGCAATGTAAACACAATTAGTTATGCGCTGAACCTGCTCAAACAAATGTTATCTTAAGTATGCCACACTGTCCTTATAAATAAAATCTACTTATTGCGTAGATTTTATTTATATTTGGTTTACAAGAAAACCTTCCTATAGTGATCTGCACCGGATGCAGTGAAAGGATATGAAAGGTTTTTATTGGTACCCACAAAAAATGAACAGTGATCAATAAAAATTAGCATGGCATCCAATACCGAAACGATTCTCGTCCATGAAGGACAACACTTCAATTCAACTGCCGCAGTAACGGCTCCGATCTTCCAGACCTCAACCTATATTGCGGACAGTGATCCTGCAGAATACATCAAAGCGGCGACAGAAGCCAAACACCCTTACTTTTACCACCGTCATGGCAATCCAACCAATAGCCAGGTTGCGGCGGTAGTCGCCAAACTGGAGAAAACAGAAGATGCACTTGTCTTTGCGACAGGTATGGCCGCCATCAGTGCCGCTATATTGGCTATTGTCAAATCTGGCGATCATATCGTTGTACAGCTTGCCCACTACTCCGGTACGGCCATTTTCTTTAAGGAATTTCTGGCCGACTATGGCATTACAGTCACCGCGGTTGATCAAACGGATACCGCAGCCTTTGCCCGGGCTATTCAGGCGAATACCAAACTGATCTATATCGAAACTCCTTCCAATCCCAATTTAAATATTACGGATCTTAAAGCGGTCGGCGAGCGGGCCCGGCAACGAGGTATTTTGAGTATGGTTGACAATACCTTCGCTTCACCGATCAATCAGACACCGCGGGATTTTGGAATTGATGTCATTGTGCATAGTGCCACAAAATATCTGGGCGGCCATAGCGATCTAACGGCCGGAATTGTCTGTGGAAGTAAAGATTATATCACAAAAGTCTGGAAACGATCCGTGGCGCTGGGTGCATCGCTGGCACCGATGGATTCCTGGTTGTTGCTCCGCGGGCTGAAAACATTGAGCTTGCGTGTCAAGCAGATCAATACGAATGCCCTGCAACTGGCTGAGTTTTTGGATCAGCATCCGAAGATCAAGAGCGTAAGTTATCCAGGGCTTTCCAGCCATCCCCAGCACGAACTGGCAGCCCGTCAAATGAAAGGCTTCTCCGGAATGATCTGTATTGAAGTTGATGGACAGGACGAAGAGCAGGCCTTTAAAAATGCACAATCTTTAATTAACAACCTGAACATCTTTATCAATGCCGCCAGTCTGGGTGGTGTCGAATCACTGATCGTACATCCGGCAAGCATGTGGGGCGGGCACCATACCAAAGCGCAAAAAGAAATCTCGGGAATCACAATGGGTATGTTGCGGATCTCTGTTGGTATTGAAAATATAGCAGATTTGATTGACGATCTAGATCAAGCCTTAAGGAAACTTGGTTAAAAATTTAGCGACCTACTTTCTGTTAGTGGATAAAACAAAAGAGCGTGAATAGTTATCAGACTACCCACGCTCTCTTTTGTTTTATGCGATTCTTATCTAGAGTACACGCGTACCATTCGCAATCTTTACTTGAATGACTGAAAGTTCCTTATCAAATTTTTGTTGATATTCTTTCTCCAATCTTGGTAAAATTGATGCAAGCGCACCCTCTTTAACAATATTGATCGTACAGCCACCAAAACCACCCCCCATCATCCGGGCGCCGATCACTTCGGGGAATTGCCTGACATAATCAACCAGATAATCCAGTTCGGGACAACTGACCTCATATACTTTACTCAAGCCCTCATGGCTCTGGAAGATATGCTGTCCTAGCTGAGCAATATCTCCTGAACGTAATGCTTCGCAAGAGTTCTCTACCCTTTCGTTCTCACGGACAACAAAACTTGCCTTGGCGTAGATATCTGCATCTTTATCTTTTACCAGTTCATCCAGCATGTCCACCGTAACGTCTCGCAGATTTTTAACATCCGGATATTTCTCCCGTACCCATGCCGATGCCTGTTCACATTGCTCACGGCGTTTATTGTACGCTGTAGAAGCCAAAGAGTGTTTCACGTTGGTATTCAAAAGAACGACTTCATAACCTTTGAGATCAAGCGGCACATATTCAAATCCTAGGGAGCGACAATCCAGCTTAATGACATTTTTTTCTTTACCAAAGGCAGAAGCAAACTGATCCATGATACCGCACATCACGCCGGCATAGGTATGCTCAGCCTTTTGTGCGATCTGCGGAATATCAATCTGCTTGACATTTAATTGAAACAATTCACTAAGCGCTAAGGTAACCGCACATTCCACCGCTGCCGAAGAGGATAATCCGGCACCCAATGGCACATCACCATCAATATAAAGATTAAATCCGCCCAATACAGCGCCTCTTTTCTGGTATTGGTCCACTACACCAAGGATATAATTTGGCCAATGTTTTTCTGAAATCGCGATATCCGTTAATTTGACTTCATGGCTTTCTCCGTAGTCTTCGGCATACAATACGATATTATCGTCCGCACGCTTGCTCACAGCAACATAGATTGCCTTGTCAATAGCTGCAGGCAGGACAAATCCATCATTGTAATCCGTATGTTCACCGATAATATTGATCCGGCCCGGAGAGGAAACCACAATAGGATCTTCCTGATATAAGCTTTTAAATTTATTTACTATAGTTTCTTTTGCGATCATTCTTACTTAGATTTATAATGTATAGTAGCACAATTCCGCAGTTGTTCAGCGGCGACTTCAGGTGTAATATCCCGTTGAGGATTTGCAAGCATTTCGTATCCGACCATAAATTTTTTGACTGTTGCCGAACGCAACAATGGTGGATAGAAATGCATATGCCAATGCCATTCTGGATGATCTCCATCATTGACGGGCGCTTGGTGCATACCAGCAGAATAAGGAAAAGATGTTTTGAAAAGGTTATCGTAACGTGTAGTCAATAATTTAAGTATCGCGGCAAGATCTTCCTTTTCCTTTTCGTCAAATCCGGCAATATTCTGCACAGCTCTCTTGCTGACAATCATGGCTTCATAAGGCCAAGCGGCCCAAAAAGGCACCAAAGAGACAAAAGAATCGTTCTCATCGATAATGCGTTCTTTTTTTCTTAATTCTGCGTTGATATAATCGGATAGCAGGGTATGCTGGTATTTGTCGAAATATTTCTTTTGCTGGACACATTCTTTTTGAATTTCTACCGGCAAATGATTTTGAGACCAGATCTGTCCATGCGGATGTGGGTTGCTACAGCCCATGATAGCGCCTTTATTTTCAAAAATCTGAATATAACGGATCCATTCTACCTTAGAAAGTTCCACAAATTCTTTCTGCCAGAGATCAACAACAGCTTTAATAGCGGACTGTTCCATTTCAGGCAACGTCAGATCGTGACGTGGGGTGAATGCAATAACTTTACAGATTCCTTTTTCAGTCTCCGCAATAAATAATTCGTCCTCATTAAATTCCTGTTGGCTGGTATCTTTCAATAAGGCCGAGAAGTCGTTGACGAAAACGAAGCTTTCTTTATAATCGGGATTGATATCCCCATCTGCCCGTTTATTGGTTGGGCACAAATAGCATTGGGGATCATAAGCAGGTCGATTATCACCGGGTAAATCTTCAACTTGGCCCTGCCAAGGTCGCTTACTGCGATGTGGAGACACAA
Source organism: Sphingobacterium sp. UBA7625 (assembly GCF_002484085.1). Taxonomy (NCBI): domain Bacteria; kingdom Pseudomonadati; phylum Bacteroidota; class Sphingobacteriia; order Sphingobacteriales; family Sphingobacteriaceae; genus Sphingobacterium; species Sphingobacterium sp. UBA7625. The sequence continues at coordinate 140,625 of NZ_DLJD01000051.1, read as the reverse complement.
GTACTTTTTCCCCGGTAAGAATATTAACGCGTGTGTGGGGAGAGTCCCCAAAGTTTAAAGTTGATTGCATGTCATGTATAACTGGTGTACAGAATACACAATATTAGCTTTTTTAAGTAAAAAGTTAAAATTAAAAAGTAAAATTATCGAAAGATGAGTCCTTTAAAGCGCTGTAAAAATGGATCGAAGTCCCCCATACCCTTGTTCGATTCAGTCATAGCAGGGTTAATTAAGCCGAGGGCTGGAAGGACCAAAGCCGCCATACCAAATCTTCTAAGCCTTAAACTTCGGATCCTGACCTTTAATCAATTCAAAGACTGTAATTTCGGGCAGAATACCGACACGGCCGGGATAACCCAAGAATCCATATCCAACATTGACGTATAAGCGCTTGTTTTCCTGCGCACGGTACAATCCGGCCCATTCCTTATAGATATATTGTACCGGGCTCCATTGCAGCATTTCAGAACGAACACCAAACTGCATGCCATGTGTATGCCCCGCAAACATCACATCCACATCGGTATCTAATACTTGTGCACGCCAGTGCGAAGGATCATGGGACAAGAGCAGTTTAACAGCCTGTTCCTCGGTTCCGATCAATGCTTTTTTGATATCCCCATGTTTTGGGAAACGACCAGTTCCCCAGTTCTGAACCCCAACAATGCAGAGCTCTTCGCCATCCACCTTGATCTTACGATGCTCATCCATCAACAGGTCCCAGCCCATGACTTTATGCACATCGATCACATCTTTTAGATTTTTTCGTTTTGCAGGGGAATCTTCTTTTCCGTAGTAGTAATCTCCATAATCATGGTTACCCAAGGTGGAAAATACCCCCAGGTCCGACTTCACTCTTGCAAAAATATCTTGGTATTCGCGCATTTCAGATGCCTGAGCATTTACGATATCACCTGTGAAAAATGTAACATCGGGTTTTTCCTTAAGCAACATATCTATCCCGCCGGTCACAGCAGTCTTGTTATAGAAAGATCCCGAGTGTACATCCGATATCTGTGCGATGGTCATGCCGTGAAACGCTTTAGGCAGATGAGGTAAGTATAACGGTACCCGTCTGACGCGGTAATCATATGCACCGGAAACAATTCCCCAGCTCAGCGGAATAAGCGGCGAGGCGCCTATTAATATACCGGCTTTGGTCAAAAAATCCGATCGGCTGATTCCTTTCACCGGATTTTCAGGTAAAGGATCGCCAGCATCTTCAACAAGATCCTCAACAGACTCTTTCTTACTGAACAAGCGTTTGACCCACACACCGCCGCGACGGATGTCATCGATCAAGAGGATCAAAAAGAAGAATAATTTTGAAGTTGCTGTCAAAAAGAATCCAACCAAAATAACAGACCTTACAATCAGCGGAATGCTATATTTGGCTGATATAAAAACACCTAATAGCAGGAGGGCGGTATACGACCACCATAACACGGCGAATATTTTTGTTTTGGGAAATTTAATCTTCGTAGCGCGAAGGGCGAAAAAGATATAAAAATCTAGAATGAGTAAAACACATGCATTTACTAACAACATCATTAATTCGTTTTAATTTTTGGCATTGAGCGCCAATTGCTTTAGAGATTTGATCCATTTGGGATCGTCATTGAGACTTTCAACCAAACAGACTTCCTCTCCCCCTAAATTCTTGAATTCATTAGCATATTCCACGCCAATTTCATCGATCGTCTCTATACAGTCGGCCACAAATGCCGGACTGAAGACCAATAATTTTTTATACCCTTTACTGGCAAGGTCATGCAACAAATCAGAAGTATAGGGTTGAATCCATGGTTCTTTGCCCAATCGGGACTGGAAGCACAGTGAATATTGCTCTTTCTGCAAGCCCAATTTTTCAACAATGGTCCGGGTAGTTGCATAACACTGAGAAACATAACAATAGGCATTGACATTTGTTTTACAGGAATCACAACCTGACTCAGGACATTTTAGCTGGCCTGTAGGATCCACTTTGCCGAGCTGTCTGACGGGAAGGCCATGGTAGCTAAAAACAAAATGGTCAAAATGTTCAAGATCGTATTTTCGGGCATGGTCTGCAAAGGTCTCAGCCATCAATTCATCCGTACAGAAATTGCTCACAAAACTAATTTCAGGCAGATAGTTCCATTTGCGGATCAGCTCCATCACACGGTCGATGACCGAGCCAGAAGTTGCAGAAGCATACTGAGGGAATAACGGAATGACACGGATAGACTCGAGCAGCATACCTTCCATCTTGCTCAGTGCAGCTTCTATGGACGGATTTTGGTATCGCATGGCCAGTTCTACATGGTACTCGTCGCCCAAAGACTCCTGCAATAGGTCCCGTTGCAATATACTATAATGCATTAAGGGTGATCCGGTTTTCTTATCCCAGATTGTTTCGTAAATCTTTGCTGATTTTGGTGCACGGGTACGAGCAATTATTCCTTTCACCAATAAAGTCCGTTGGAAATAAGGAATATCTATGACACGTGGATCCATTAAGAATTCGGTCAAATATTTTTTTACATCTGGAGTAGTTGGACTATCGGGTGTACCTAATTGTACTAAAAGAATACCTTTTTTGGCTTTATTGATCATAGCCTACAAAAATAAACAAAAAAGCATGTACTGCAGATTCACTCGCGATAATATGAAATATCTATGACGGGTAAACTAGGTTAGAGTGCTTCCAGGGTCGCTTTTACATCTTTCATCAGCCACATTGGTGTTGAGGTTGCTCCGCATATACCAATACGGTCACCGGTCCTAAAAACTGACGCATCCAGTTCGGCAGGGTCGGAGATAAAGTAACTTTCAGGATTGGCTTTTTGGCATACCTCAAACAAAACCTTTCCATTGGAAGACTTTTTACCGGACACAAAAACAATTTTATCATATTGTCGAGCAAAGGCACCAAGATCCTCATATCTGTTAGACACTTGTCTACAGATGGTATCATTGGCCTTGACCTCATACCCTCTCTTGATCAACTCATCTTTGATGGCGTAGAATTTATCCACACTTTTTGTTGTCTGACTATAGAGCGTAAATGAAGCTGGCAAATCAGCATCATCCAACTCAGCTATATCCTGAAATACGAGTGCTTCGTTATTTGTCTGTCCCTGTAGACCGATGACCTCCGCATGCCCATGTTTTCCAAAGATCAAGATCTTTTCCTCCTGGTCAAAAGAGGTTTTGATCCTATTCTGCAATTTGAGTACGACTGGACAAGAGGCATCAATTAGCGTAATATTGTTTTCTAAAGCTGTACGATAGGTCTCCGGAGCTTCGCCATGTGCACGGATCAGCACCTTCTCGTTTTGTAGTGTAGGCAACGCAGCATGATCAATAATACGCAATCCTTTGGCTTTCAACCGGGCTACTTCTTCGTCATTGTGTACGATATCACCAAGACAATAGAGGTAACCATCCTCTTCCAAAATCTCCTCTGCCATATCTATAGCGTATACCACTCCAAAGCAAAAGCCGGAATCCTTATCGATGTCTACTGTTAGATTTAATGCCATAACATTACAAAGTTACATATTCATATTGAATATATTTATGGAATGGATTTGTTAACAGCTGATTTTTTATTTCCGTTTATTGTCAATTACCTATGATCTTATTACATTTTGTACGATAAAAAGATTGCCAGTGACTGAGTGAAAGCCAAACTTTTGGTTTCAGCACTACTAAACGGCAACTTGTTTCACGAGACTGAGCACGTTAAATTAACACACTATGACGAATAAATTGTTTTTATATAAGCCTAATTATATTGCATATAAAAAGCAATTTATCTAAGTTTGCAAAAAAATAAAATAATGGCAACTAACAGAACTTTTACGATGATTAAACCTGACGCAGTAGCGAACGGTCACATCGGTGCAATCTTAAACGATATTATTGCTGGTGGTTTCAAAATCATTGCAATGAAATACATTCAGTTATCAAAAGAAACTGCTGGTGCATTTTACGCTGTGCACAAAGAACGTCCTTTCTACGGTGAATTGGTAGAATTTATGACTTCAGGTCCTATCGTTGCTGCAATCTTAGAAAAAGACAACGCAGTTGAAGATTTCCGTACATTAATCGGTGCTACGAATCCTGCTGATGCAGCTGAAGGTACAATCCGCAATAAATATGCTAAATCTATCGATGCCAACGCTATCCACGGATCTGATTCTGATGAGAATGCGGCTATCGAAGGTAACTTCTTTTTCTCTCAATTTGAAAGATTTTAGTCATTGACAATGCTATAAAAAAAGCGTTGTACTGTTGTACAACGCTTTTTTTATGGATCATCGTTTTCCTATCTCCACATAAATCCACCAATCCTAAAAAAGCGGAGGAATTTATTGATCGCTGTTAGTGCCGGTTTCTTAATCTTCCATTTTAAACCACTTAAACCCGTTGGTGGAGCGTCAAAATCTTGTACTGTAGCGTTACCCGTTCTCATATGAGTAGGCGGCTGCATTTTACGTTTCTCAACAACCAAAATGCTATCGTAATAATGTAAAGAGTTGACCGAACGTGTAAACTCATTGACCTTTAGCCCCCGTTGTTCTGAATGATAGGCATTGATGTAATCAATAAAGTTCTTACTATATTCGATAAATGTGCCATTTCGCTTATGTCCACCACCATAAAAAACTTGGTAAGAGGTATGCAGATCTTCACATAGATAGACACCATCCTCTTTTACATGCCCAAATAGTTCTTCAAATGTAATAATCTGTTGCAGCATGGTATGCCCACCATCATCTATCAGAATATCTATTGGAGGGATTGACTCTTTCACTTTGCGCAGGAATTTACGGTCTGACTGAGATCCGATAAATATCTCGACGTTCTCCTCTTCCAGTGCTTTGCAGTTGGGGTTGATATCTACCCCGTAGATTTTTGCTTTGTCGCCAAAATATTTCTTCCACATCTGAAGGCTCCCGCCCTGAAAGACTCCTATTTCCAGCACGACAATCTCCTTACCTTTGAATCGGCGGAAATGACGATCGTATACATCGAAATAATGCATCCATTTGTTGATCAGCTTATCATTATTATTCCGGAAATATTCCTCTAACTCGTTCATATTAGACACTTAATAAAAGGTGTAGAAAATTTGTGTCGAAACTAGCTAAATATAATCGAAAAGTCAAGTTTTTTTTGATGGAAAAACAAACTGGATAACCTCGTATCAGCCATATTTTCAGCGCGGTTTATCCAGGGAGATCTGTGACAGCAAATGACAGATCTCCCGCATGAAGAAAATAAACGAGTAAAAAGGATAAGCACCACCAGGAAGAATTACATACCTGAATGCGGCTCCGAGGTGCTAAGAAGAAAAAGTTACGATAAAAAACTAGAAATTTCGTTTTCCTAGATATTCATCTTCTTTCGCCGTCATCTTGGTTTTATCCGCAGGCTTTTTGTCCGGATATCCACAAAGATGCATAACACCGTGAATAATGACACGATGTAATTCATCGCGCTCGGCAACGTTAAATTTTTGTGCATTCTCCTGAATACGTTCCACACTGATAAAAATATCACCAGCAATGGTATCCTCGTCTTCTGATGAATCAAAAGTCACAATATCCGTATAGGTATCGTGATTCAGGTATTCTTTATTGATCTCCAACAGGTATGCATCCGAGCAAAGGATAAAGCTCAATTCGCCGACACGCTTAAACCCTTCGCCTTTAATCGCATCAGCGATCCATTGGCGAATCTTACCTTTTTCTTTTAGTTTATAATCTATGTCCTCTGTAAAAAATAATATGCTTTTCATCTGTAATTAAGTATTAAGTGAGCACACGGAGCCCAGTTTTCATCCCATCAGTTAGATGGATCTTATGATCTTCAAATCGATATTTCCCCACCCGCAAAGCTGTCATGTATCGGGAAAGAGATCATGCCATGAATTCTCATTTAAAAACTGCGGCTATCCATGTAGCTTTGTAAAATAATCGTCGCTGACACCGTGTCGATCAGGCCTTTCTGTTGACGGTCCTTTTTCTTCTTGCCACTTTGAGCAATGGCTGCGGAAGCCATTTTTGAGGTGAAGCGTTCATCAATTTCGACAACCGGGATCGCCGGATATATCTTTTTCAATTTACGCATAAACCCGACAACGTGCGAAGCTGATTCGGAGTCCGATCCATCCATTTGTCTGGGCTTGCCGACAACAAATGTTTCGATCTGTTCCGTTTGGAGGTAATCCGTTAGAAAAGTCCAAATATCCTGCGGATGTACTGTTGTCAGTGCCGTAGCAATAATTTGCATCGGATCGGTTACTGCAACCCCAATTCGTTTTGTACCGTAATCAAATGCCATTAACCTCATGGAACCATCTTTTTTTACAAAAGTACAATTTAGATATGAGTATTGAGATTAAAAAAGCTATACCTTTGATAGACTATTAAAAACGCACATGAGAAAAACAGTTATTGCCAGCCTTTTTGTTGCATTTTGCCTATATGGCCATGCCCAGAGCAATTATGAGCAACAAATTTTGGCGCAGCGCAAGGAAAAAGCTTTGGAATTGGCCAAAGAACAATTTGGTCCGTTGAAGGCAGAACAAGTGGCTTCTTTGGATTACTTCCCTGTAAGCGCAAACTATAAAATCAAAGCCAATATAGAGGTCCTATTTGATGAACCTGTATTTCGTATGCCGACCTATGACGGCACCAGCAACGAGTACAAACGTTATGCGACAGTGACATTTCAATTGAATGGAGCTGAAAGAACATTGAATATTTACCAGAGTGTCGCCTTATTTCAAAATCCTGTCTACAAAAAACATTTATTTTTACCATTTTTAGATCAGACAAATGGCCAGGAGAGCTATAGTGGTGGACGATATATCGACTTATCCACGGATGACATCAAGGGCAGTATCATTGAAATAGATTTTAATAAGGCTTACAATCCTTATTGTGCCTACAGCAACGGTTATCGCTGTCCGGTTCCCCCAGTAGAAAACAATTTAGAAACAAAAATTATGGCAGGAGAAAAAGCCTTTCATAAAGCGAAGAATGAACGTCCCGTTAACCTAAATGGTGGACAGGAATTTACAGAAGCTGATAAGAAGATTATTTTGTCAGGGAATGAAAACACGCTTCTTCGTGTATTGCAAACTACCGATGAAAAAGATTTAAAGGTATTGAAAGCAACAAGCAATGATGTTAAATACAACGACCCGCTGGTAGAAACGCTTTCAAAGCGAATGTTTGCGACCGTTCGGGATCCAAATCACCCAGGCGTGGGAATAGCTGCTCCCCAAATTGGCATCAACAAAAATCTCATCTGGGTGCAGCGGTTTGACAAGCCGGAACAACCTTTCGAGTTTTATGTAAACCCCAAAATCCTATGGCGCTCGAAGCTAAAACGGAAGGGTGCCGAGGGCTGTCTCTCCATCCCCAACCGCAAAGAAGATGTGTTGCGGAGCTATGCAATCCGTCTACAGTACATCAACAAGGAAGGAAAAGTGATTGAAGAGAATATTGAGGGCTTTACCGCAGTAATCTTCCAGCATGAAACGGATCATCTCTTCGGAATATTATTTCCTGATCGTCTGGAGGAACAACAAAAAGAAAACTATTTCCCGCTAAATGATAAAATTGATTTTTCTATTTTACCAAAAACCTTGACACCGTAGTTTCAGATTTACTGGACATCCTCAACGTGCATGACTGGATATCAATCAACCATCATGCGTTATTAAAAAGCCCCCATGAACTGCTTCATGGGGGCTCAATATGATGGAATCTACTTGAGTTAGATCAATCCTTTTTCTGCCAATAGTTCAGCAACTTGAACAGCATTCGTCGCTGCACCTTTACGCAGGTTGTCTGCTACTACCCACATATTTAACGTATTCGGTTGAGAATCATCACGACGTATACGTCCCACAAAAACTTCATCTCGACCGTGTGCGTCTTTTGGCATCGGATATTGAAGAGAAGCTGGATCGTCGACAACAATACAACCGCTTTGAGCAGCTAACGCAGCACGCACATCATTTAAATCAAAGTCATTTTCAAATTCGATGTTCAATGACTCGGAGTGCCCACCCATCACTGGGATACGTACAGTTGTTGCCGTTACTTTGATCGAATCGTCGCGCATGATTTTGTTGGTTTCCAAAATCATTTTCATCTCTTCTTTTGTGTAACCGTTCTCCTGAAACACGTCGATATGCGGAATGACATTCAAATCAATCTGATAAGGATAAGCTTTCTCGCCTTCTTTACCGGCGCGCTCGTCCATCAACTGATTAACGGCTTTTACTCCAGTACCTGTTACGGACTGATAAGTCGAAACTACGACACGTTTAATTTTATATTTATCATGTAATGGTTTTAAGGCCACTACCATCTGGATAGTTGAACAATTCGGGTTTGCAATGATTTTATCATCAGCCGATAATACATCGCCATTTACTTCCGGAACGACCAATTTCTTCGTCGGATCCATACGCCAAGCGGAAGAATTGTCAATGACTGTAATTCCGGCTTCTGCAAATTTTGGTGCAAATTCTTTGGACGTATCGCCTCCCGCGGAGAACAATGCAACATCAGGTTTCAAAGCAATAGCCTCAGATGGTGTAACCACCTTATACTTCTTTCCCTTGAATTCAATTTCCTTACCCTTGCTGCGCTCTGAAGCTACCGGAATCAATTCTGTTACTGGGAAATTTCGCGCCGCCAACACGGTTAGCATCTCAGTACCTACAAGGCCTGTTGCGCCGACTACTGCCACTTTCATTTTTGTCTGTGTTTAAATTGTATATAAAATTTGTTATTTGATTTGTTTTTAGTTGATTCTTGAAGAATGAATTCTTCAAATTTAAAAAATATTCCGTAATTACGCTATTAAAATAATAAAATATCCCTCGTTCTGCTAAAAAAGTCACAACAGTTCCATTTTGTTATTCTCAACAACATAAACGGCTACGTTATGTTGACGCTATATGTCACAAAAAATTGAAGTAGCGACAATTCAAAAAAAATAAAAATTTTCGCTGCTCGTTCAAAAAAAAAGAACAAACGATTGAAACGGTTTAAAATCTCATAAAAACTGCGCCAAGAGTCTATAAATTAACATTTTTAGCGGACTATCCTTGACACCAGACAGTTGCTAGATACTGAAAAGCCTTTATATTTGCATCATGAAAGAAAGCATTATTATCATTGGTGCAAACGGCCAAATCGGTACTGAATTGGCAATCGCTCTGCGTAAAAAATTTGGTGCAGAAAATATTGTCACCACAGACATCAGAGAACCACAAACAAAAAGCCCCGACGAAAATTTTGAAATTGCAAATGTACTTGACAAAAATGGTCTTGAGTCATTATTTCAAAAATATAAACCTACTCAAGTATATTTATTGGCAGCGATGCTTTCTGCAACAGGCGAAAAATATCCTGAAAAAGCCTGGGAGCTTAACATGAATGGGTTGCTCAACGTGCTTGACCTTGCAGTTACGTATAAAGTTTCAAGAATATTCTGGCCAAGTTCGATCGCTGTCTTTGGTCCCCATTCACCAAAGGAGAACACAGCGCAATATTGCGTCATGGATCCCAATACAATCTATGGCATCAGTAAGCTTGCGGGCGAACGTCTTATCGAATGGTATCAGGAGCACCGCGGATTGGATATCCGTAGCGTAAGATATCCGGGGATTATTTCCTGGAAGACCGAACCGGGAGGCGGAACAACAGATTATGCTGTTGATATCTTCTATGAGGCACTGAAAACAGGCACTTACGAATGTTTTCTATCTGAAAATACAGCATTACCCATGTTATACATGGAAGATGCCATCCGCGGTACACTTGAACTGATGGACGCCCCGCGGGAGAGCTTGAGTATCCGCCACAGCTATAACCTTGGCGGTATTACGTTTACTCCGAAAGAACTCGCACAAGAAATTAAAAAAATTCTTCCTAATTTTGCAATCTCTTACGTAGCGAATGACCCAAGACAGCAGATTGCCGATTCATGGCCTGCAAGTCTGGATGATTCATACGCAAGCAAAGACTGGAACTGGAAGCCAGCATTTGACATCCAGAAGATGACAGTCGATATGATTGAGAATCTTAAAAACAAAATATAACAATGGGAAGAGCTTTCGAATTCAGAAAAGAGCGGAAATTCAAACGCTGGGCTAAAATGGCCGTACAATTTACACGTTTAGGTAAAGAGATCGCTATGGCGGTTAAAGAAAGCGGCCCGCACCCTGAAACCAACTCGAGACTTCGCACGGCAATACATAATGCTAAGGCTGTAAACATGCCTAAAGATCGTATCGAAGCGGCTATAAAACGTGCTTCGGAGAAAGATTCAAAAGGTTATGAAGAATATGTATATGAGGGTTATGGCCCACATGGTGTTCCGGTTTTGATCGAAACAGCAACTGACAATACCAACCGTACTGTCGGAAATATCCGCAGCTATTTTACAAAAGCTGGTGGTTCATTGGGAAAAACGGGATCCTTGGATTTTATTTTCAATCGCAAATCCATTTTCCGTTTTGCGGCTACAGAAGAATTAGATCTTGAAGAATTGGAATTAGAGCTTATCGATGGTGGTTTGGAAGAATTATACGTTGAAGCTGATGAAGAAGGTAATGATGTTGCCGTAGTGCAGACTTCTTTTGAGGATTTCGGTAATATGCAAAAATTGCTGGAAGAGAAAGGTATCGAAGTAACCTCGGCAAAATTAGAACGTATCGCGTTATCGCATTCTGACATTACAGAAGAACAAGCTGCTGATGTATTGAAGATGATTGATAAAATCGAAGAGGATGATGATGTACAGGCGGTATACCATAATATGGCTTAAGCCATTTATCTCAAAAAATATTTAAAAAGAGCGCTTGTCGCTCTTTTTTTATAAAAGGCCTCTCAGCGCCGTCAGAAAAATTACTACATTTGTAATAGACTATATCAAACTCATAACAGGATGACTTTTGAAGAATTTTTCACGAAAAAGAAAATTGATTTAAAAGCTTTAAAAGCTGCAGATGAACCCTTATTTGAAGAGTTCAAAGCACACTATTCTGCTATGGGAGAGAAAAGCTTTGATCATAGTAAGAAGTTTTGGTTCAACAAACTTCGGAAGAGCTTCCATCTGGCAGAAGAAGAAGCCGTGCTTATCAAAAAACCTGTCCAGACAGATCATGTGGAGACTGCGCCGGCTGCAAAGGACACCATTGCCGCAAAACCTGCAGGTTTCAAACCCCGGTTTAAAGCAGCTACCCCAGCTGAGCCTGCTGATCAGAAAGAGGAACCGAAAACAGATCCATCCACAACACGTTCAGAAGCGACTGATAGTACAGTAGCAGAAACACCGAAGCCAGCTGGGTTTAAGCCCCGCTTTAAACCGGGCATCACTAAAAATACAGCGAATACAACTGAAACACCTACCCCTACAGATTCGTCAGGGGAATCGGTTCCAGAAACGCCGAAGCCTACGGGATTCAAACCACGGTTTAAGCCAGGCGTGACAAAAGCCGCTGCCTCTGAACAGTCAGCACCTTTGGGAGAAAATCCAGTAACAGCTTCAGAGACGAAGGCTCCTGAAGCAGCTGAAACCGCCAAGCCAACGGGGTTCAAACCACGCTTCAAAGCGGGCGTAACGAAAACAGAAAGTGCGGATGCTGCTGCGGTTACTTCAGCTGAAGGCACGGACACGCAACCGACAGCTGAATCTGGCCAACCAATACCGTCGGATGCTGCTGCGAGTAATACGGTGACAACAGCTATTGAAGGACAAACAGACAATACTGATGACCACATAACAACCGCAGCAAACAAACCCGCAGGTTTCAAGCCGAGGTTTAAGCCCGGTGTGACGAAAACAGAAAGTGCGGATTCCACGCAAAAAAAGACGACGCCAGTAGCGAACACCGTTGACAAGCAACAACAGGAAATTAGCGAGCAGGAGCCAACAATAGCGAAACCAAAAGGGTTTACACCTCGCTTTAAAGCAGGGATAACGAAAACAGGAAGTACTGATAACATACAGGCGGCTGAATCTGTTCAATCCGCAACCCCTTCAGTAGAGGACGCGACGACAACTCCAGTATCTGCAAATAGCGCTGCGACAGCGGATACATCCTCAACCACAGAGGCCCCGAACAGTTTGGCAAGCGAAATTTCGAAGCCCACCGGCTTTAAGCCAAGATTTAAAGCAGGGATAACCAAAACAGCAAATACCGACTCGACACCGGAAGTGGTTCCACCAACAGAAGACCTGAACTTACAGCAGACCGCTGCCCCTACTCTACAGGCAACGCCGACACCTACGGAAAGCAGCATGGACAAACCGACCGATGAACTGCAACAGAACAACGATACTACGCAGGAGCAGGCAGCGGCAAACAAGCCGACAGGGTTTAAACCTCGCTTCAAAGCGGGATTAACAAAAATTGATAAAAAGGAAGAATAATTTTCACTACATTTAAACTGATTTTTTTCAATTAGTTTAGAAATTCCGATTAAAACCAAAGACCAATGTTAAAGGAAGAAAGACAAGCATTTATTATACATCAGATCAATCTACATAACAAAGTTTTATCTTCAGATTTAAGTGTTCAACTCAATGTATCCGAAGATACCATCCGACGTGACCTGAACGAGCTCGCAGAAAACGGCAAAGTTTTAAAAGTCTATGGTGGAGCACTCTCCAAGTCCTTTCAATTTCCTTTTCAGGATGGAAATGTCTACGCAAAAGAAGCGAAGAAAGAGATTGCAAAAAAGGCAAGCACTCTGATCTCCAATGGCATGACAGTACTTGTTGGCGGGGGAACGACCCTGATCGAGCTGGCGCGGACAATTCCGGATCATCTTCAATGTACGTTTTTTACCATCAGTCCACTAGTCGCATTGGAGCTCGCGGAGAAACCTAATCTCGAGGTGATCTTGGTCGGCGGAAAGCTTTCACGTAATACAAATATTGTGTCTGGCGCACAGGTAGCCAATGAATTAGCAGATTTAAAGGTAGACCTTTGTCTATTAGGAACCAATTCACTTTCTGTAGAAGACGGTGTTACTGACTCGGACTGGGAGGTGGTGCAGATCAAACGCGCAATGATCAAATGCTCCAAAAAGGTTGCTATACTCAGTATTGCGGAGAAACTTAATTCCGTTCAAAAAATGAAAGTAGTCCCCTTACGTGATATTTCTTATTTGATTACCGATATCAATCCGACCGATGTTTCCTTAAAAGAATTTGCGAATACAATTGCAATACTTTAATATTGCCGCTCATTTAATTTAGCATGTCATCGCAAACGGAAAATGACTCTTTAAAATCAAAAACAACAAAAGGACTGCTGTGGGGCGGCATGGCCAGTATTATCCAGCAGTTTTTGGGATTCGGTTTCGGCATCCTGCTAAACCGTAAACTGGAACCGGAGGATTATGGTTTAATCGGTTTGATTACAATTTTTTCTGTACTGGCGTCCGCTTTCCAAGAAAGTGGATTTATATATGGTATCGTCAACAAGAAAGAAGTGCAGCATAAAGATTATAATGCCGTATTCTGGACAAGTGTTGGAATAGGCACATTAATTTATATTGCATTATTCTTTGCGGCTCCCCTGATTGCTTTACATTACGATCAACCGATACTGGTTGATCTGAGCCGCTTCACCTTTCTTTCTTTTTGGCTAGGCAGTTTTGGGGTAGCCCACAATGCATATCTCTTCCGGAATTTAAAAATCAAAGAGAGAGTAATTACAGGGACGCTGGCCCTTATCGCATCCAACAGTATTGGAGTCTACTTAGCCTATCAGGACTATGCTTATTGGGCTTTTGCCGTTCAGATTGTCTCCTATAGTGGTTTCAATATGTTGGGCTTTTGGTATTTCTCCAAATTCAGGCCTAACTTTACCTTTGATTTCCAACCGATACGCGATATTTTCGGCTTTAGCAGCAAAATATTGGTTACCAATATATTCATCTATATCAATAAAAATGTCTATGCCGCTGTTCTTGGAACGCATTATACCGAAAAAGAGCTCGGCTATACGATAAATCCTAATAAATGGAGTCAAATGGCTCAGTCTATTTTGACCAATATGGTCAATAATGTCACACAGCCGATCCTGCGGGAAATCGAACATGAAAAAGATCGACAGGTAAGGGTATTTCGCAAACTCATCTCCTTTACAGCTTTCCTGGCTTTCCCAATGCTCTTTGGCTTAACCACGGTTGCACAAGATTTTATTGTAATAACGATCACGGAAAAATGGCTACAGAGCGCGATATTTCTTCAGATTTTCTGTATCGGTGCGGCTTTTGACTCAGTAAGCAATGTCTTCTCTAGCCTGATTATCAGCAAAGGGAAATCCCAGGTCTATATGCGCAATATCGTTGCTTTTGGTTTACTTCAAATTGCAATTTTAGTTTTTGGAAAATCACTGGGTATCGAAACGCTCATCGCATTGACCTCCGGATTAAACGCGCTATGGATATTTGTCTGGTACGCTTCGGCCAAACCCTATACGACCTATTCATTAGGCTATCTGATTCAGGATGTTTTTTCGTATGCTGTACTAGCCGCTATCAGCTGTTTGGCAGCACATTACGTCACTGCATCTATTGCCAACCTGTACCTTCGGTTTGCAAGTACTATTGCTGTCGCCGTATGTGCATATATCATCGTCAATAGAATCTTTAAGCCGAGTATTTTGCTTGAATTATTCAGCTATTTCATCACAGTTATCCGAAAAAAATAGATGGCCAGGATTCTCACCATAATCGTTTCTTATAATTTTGAACCCTGGATTCACAAGTGCTTACCCAGCTTGTTAGCATCAAGCCATCAAACGGATATCCTTGTTATAGATAATAACTCAAGGGATCATACTACTCATATCATCAAAGAAACTTATCCTACAGTCAGACTGATAGAAAGCTCCGAAAACCTCGGTTTTGGAAAGGCCAACAACATGGGGTTGGCCATCGCCCTGGAAGAAGATTATGATTACGCCTTTTTGGTCAATCAGGACGCCTGGATAGATCGGAACTGCATCGCCAACCTGATCAAGGTAAACACCACAAACATCGGAATTATTTCCCCCATCCACTATGATGGTACGGAGGAAAAACTCGACCATGGATTCTCAGTCTATACGAAGCATACACGGCTTGAAAACTCCCATCGAACCTGTTCATTCGTCAACGCTGCTTTTTGGTTGATACCAAAAGCTGTCATCAAAAAAGTAGGGGGGTTTTCTCCAATTTTCTTCCATTATGGAGAAGATAAAGATTATGCCAACCGCATCCATTATTATGGATTGAACTTTGTGTTGGCCGAAGATGCCAAGGCTTATCACGACAGACAGCAGCGCCAAGTAGATCGCAAAGCTTTTCTAAAGAGCGAATTCGTCTATCATCTGACAGAATATTGCAATATCAATTATACGTTCACAAAAGCTTTTTCGATGGCTATATTAGCGAGCGTAAAGAAAATGCTGTCTTCTTTAGGTAAAGGTCGTATTTTTGAAACAAGAAATTATTTCAATATTGCTCTTAGACTATTGGGTAAGACCGGAGCAGTCCGTGATACCCGTCAGGCTAATAAAAAAGCATTTAACAAAATTTTTTGATAGATGAACAGTCTTGCTCCAGTTTTACTCTTTGTGTATAATCGTCCGGCACATACGCTGAAGACACTCACAGCACTTGAGAAAAACCAGTATGCGGATCAGACGATCCTCTATATCTATTCGGATGCGGCCAAAGATGAGCGCGCGGTTGAGGCTGTGGATGAGGTCCGTAGGATTATTAAAAAACCCTGGCATTTTAAACAGATTAAAATTGTCGAAAGGGACAAAAACTGGAGCTTGGCCGCCAATGTCATCGATGGTGTCACCAAAGTCGTGCGGGAACATGGGCAGATTATCGTTTTAGAAGACGATCTTGAAACATCTTCATTTGCGCTTGATTATTTTAACAAGGCGCTAGACCGTTATCGGGAAGATCAACAGGTCATGCAGATCAGTGGCTATGGTTACCCGGTACAAAATCTGAATCAGCTTCCTGAAACATTTTTCTTTCGGGTAGCCAATAGCTGGGGCTGGGCAACATGGGATCGTGCGTGGCAACATTTTAACCCAGACATAGATGAGCTTGTTTCTGATTTTTCGGAGGAACATATTCACCAATTCAGTATTGAAGGAAAAGAGAACTTTTGGAAGCAAGTACAGGAACTTCGCAGTGGAAAGATCAATTCCTGGGCAATCCGTTGGTACGCTTCGGTATTCAAAAAAAATGGACTAGTTTTGTATCCGAGGAATTCGATGACACAGAATATCGGCAATGATGGTTCAGGCACCCATACGGCTGCAGAATCAACCTATCAGGTTACATTGGCTGATCATCCTGTAGTTTTTTTTCCAACAGAAATAGCGGAGAATAAGCAGGCCTATGATGCTATAAAATATTTCTATGCACATCGGAAAGGTTCTTTACTCAGGCGGGGCATCCGGTTCCTCAAGAAAAAAATTAACGAATTCAATAAATAGACATGGCTGCTCATCCAAAATTTTCAATTATCACTGTCGTTTACAATAATGTGCGGGATATTGAGCACACCATTACATCGGTTGTTAACCAGACTTACGACAATATTGAATACATCGTCATTGACGGGGAATCATCCGATGGTACATTGGCAGTTATCCATAAATATCAGGACAAAATTGCGGTTTTACTATCCGAAAAAGACAAGGGCATTTATGATGCAATGAACAAAGGCTTGGCTCTGGCGACAGGTGACTATGTTCTTTTTCTGAATTCGGGCGATGAAATATACGATCTCAATAGCATCGAAAACTTGGCGAAACTCAGTAATGATGCCGATATCCTCTACGGTGAAACCATTCTAATAGACGAGGATAGAAATATTATTGGTGAACGAAGACATAAAGTACCCGCAAATTTTGACTGGAAGAGCTTTCGCTATGGCATGAATATCTGTCATCAGGCGATCTATATCAAGCGAAGTATTGCAGAACCCTATGATCTCAATTACAAACTATGCGCGGATATAGATTGGGTCATCCGCTGTGCTAAGAAGGCAAATAAATCTGTTAATGCGCATCAATATGTAGCGCGTTATCTCGTCGGCGGGATGTCAAAACAGAAACATAAGGAGTCGCTAAAAGAACGCTTCGCCATCTTCAAACACTATTACGGTGCCATTCCCAACTTATTCAATCACGGAATCATCGCTTTAAAAGCGATCTGGCACCGCCTTAATTACGGTAACCCCCAAGACTAATGCTAAATCCTGAAATTCTCACTGAACTTGTAACAGTTAAAATGCCTTTTGGCAAATATCAAGGCTACACGTTGTGTAATCTCCCGGAACCCTATTTGGTCTGGTACAATCAAAAAGGATTTCCCAAGGGCAAATTAGGCCAACAACTGGCCACACTGTACGAGATCAAGCTAAATGGGCTAGAATACCTCCTGGAGCCTTTGAAGAAAAGGTGACGAAGGTCATTTTCATCCATTTATTATTTTTCGTAGCTTTGCAGTGAATTTTTGCATTAAACGCCGTTTGCAGCGGTATCAATGAATATCATGACACAATATCAAACATTGCTGTACTATTGTTACAGCCCTATCGAAAACGCAGAACAATTTGCGGCTGATCACCTTGAATTTTGTAAATCACTTGACTTAGTAGGACGTATCATCGTCGCTGACGAAGGCTTGAATGGTACTGTTTCGGGCACTACTGAAGCATGTCAGCAGTATATGGATGCAATTTATGCGGATGGTCGTTTTAACAAAACAGAATTTAAAATCGATCGTGTTGAAGAGCCCTCTTTTATCAAGATGCATTGCCGTTACAAAGCAGAAATCGTGCATTCCGGTTTAAGAGACCCTAAAGAAATCGATCCAAACCGCCAAACAGGCGTGCATCTGGAGCCAAAAGATTTCTTGGCGATGAAAGATCAGGAAGATGTCGTAGTATTGGATGTACGTTCAAACTACGAACATAGTGTAGGGCGCTTTAAAAATGCAGTGACCTTGGACATTGATAATTTCCGCGAGTTTCCAGAAAAGATCAAAGAACTGGAACAATATAGAGGAAAAAAAATATTGACGTATTGTACGGGCGGTATCAAATGTGAAAAAGCTTCTGCCTTATTATTAAAAGAAGGATTTGAAGATGTCTACCAATTACACGGCGGGATCATTAAATATGGCAAAGAAGCTGGTGGTGAAGATTTCGAAGGCCAATGTTATGTCTTTGACAATCGTGTCACAGTCGATGTCAATTCGGTCAATCCATCTGTGGTATCGACCTGCTTCAATTGTGGTAAACAGACGACCAAGATGATCAACTGTGCCAATCCGGTATGTAATGAGCATTTTACCCAATGTGATGAATGTGGCTGGGAAATGGACGGCTGTTGTTCGGATGCCTGTAAGGAAAGTCCGAATAAACGGGAATACGATGGAACAGGATACTATGTAAAGATACCACAACCTGTCAATGTAGACAAAATCAGCAAGAGAAAACATAAGAATTTCCCACCTAAAGTGAAGGTCGAAAATTAATTCTATAAAGCATAAAAAAGTCGGGAACTGTTCAGTTTCCGACTTTTTTATATTTTAAAATTACCTTACTTCGCAAACATTCCAGCGATTGAATCGAGGATATTTCCCTTGGATTGACCATCGTTACTTTTGTCAAAGAAACTACCAGCCAAACCACCCAACACGTCAGTCATACTCCCCCCTGCAGAAGCTTGTGGTGTTTCCTGTGCGGGCTCTTCTTGTCCACCACCTAAAAATGAACCAAGGATCC
Source organism: Sphingobacterium sp. UBA7625 (assembly GCF_002484085.1). Lineage (NCBI taxonomy): Bacteria > Pseudomonadati > Bacteroidota > Sphingobacteriia > Sphingobacteriales > Sphingobacteriaceae > Sphingobacterium > Sphingobacterium sp. UBA7625. The sequence goes on along the minus strand of NZ_DLJD01000051.1, from coordinate 121,788 downwards.
CCCCTAGCATACCACCGCCGGCACTTTGCCCTCCGCCGCCCAAAACAGAACCAATCAGATCACCAATGCCTCCACCGCTAGATGCTTGTTTTTGTTGACCTAGATATCCCATGACTATAGGCGCGAGTGTCGCTAAAACACCGGTTACCTGAGCAGAACTGATACCCGCTTTATCGGCAATATTCTGCGTCACCACTTCTGTATTTTGCCCAAACATATGGTTGACAATCTTGTTCCCGTCGTCAGATCCGCCCTGACCAAATAAATCACCTATTTTATCGAAGATACCGCCACCGCTATGTTGATCGATCGCTTTGTTGATGTTTTCCGATTGACCTTTGTTTTTCGCATTGTAATTCAATGCTGCGATCATTAAAGGAACGGCCGCTGCAACAATCCATTTTGCTTTGGATTCACTGACGCCTGTCATTTTAGAAATGGCTTCTATTGCTTTCGAGCCAACTCCGCCTGTAACTAAGTCTGTTAAGTTCATAAGTCTTCGTTTATAGTTACGATGAAGATAACGATTTTTTATGAAGAGTTTAGAAAATATATGCCAACAACAGAAAGCCCTGTGTAGTGAAGACTCCACAGGGCTTTTATAGGATCAACGATTCGATCTAATAGCTCTTATAGATCGCAATATCATCCAGACCTAGTCTTCCATTATTAATGACATTATTACTCGTTCCGAGACCGAGTTTAGTAACTCTGAAGCGAACAGCTCCTTGGACATTCATTAAGAATACAGCTTGCTTTGAATTCATACTCTGCGAAGTTGGATGTGCGTCAGCGATGGATTCACCTGTTTGTTTCCATGTTGCACCCTGATCCGTAGAATATTCCAGCTTAAACGTGCATGAACGATCTGTATAATATGAGCCATACCAAAGCGTCACTTTTGAAGCGCCATTTGGTACATCAAAATTCATCTGCACATGACCATCCACACTTAAATTCTGTTGCATGCGTATTGCATTTTTACCCGAGACAATACGGTCACGACCAGCAGTAGTACCCAATATTGCCTGATATAACTTCCATTGCCCAGTTGGGAAAGACACGTCATTCTTTTCACCCATATCGTAACTTCCTTTCACACTCGCGTCTACAGCATCAAAAGTCTCCGGCCATCCAGCATATAGTTTACCACTTGCATAAGCCATGTCGGAGTAGTCCTGCATTCGGATTTGCAGCTTATCCCCTTCTCTGAATGCTATTCCTCGGAAAGAGGCACTTGGGGCAATGGACTGTCCCGCAAATGTTGCATCGTCCTCGGTATGCAAGGTAATCTCATTTTTATCTCCATCCATCAAGATCTTATCGCCTTTTAAGGCTGTCCCGGTTGCAGGTTCCGGATCGACATCAGCCGTAACATCAATGTAAGTTGATTCAAATTCGTCGAATTTCGCTTTAAGATTCGCGACCGATACGGCTAGCGGGGCAACATTCCTATTCGAAGCAAAGACATTGACCTGTTGATTATTCACTGCAGATAAAACCATTAGACCAGATTTTTTGACCAATTTTGCACCATCAATATTGATCTGAACAGAATCACCAAATTTAAAGCTTGAAGCATCAGTGACTTCAACCAATATTCCTCTTCGTTGGTTTCGCCAGATATTCTGAACGGCAATGGTATTTTCGGGCAAGTTCTTATTCTCCGCACGTGAGACCACAAGTGCTTTAACATACTTTGCACCCAATGCACTGGATTCGTTAAGCTGCAAATCCGTGTTCTTATAGAGGCTACGTAATGTATACAATGATATTTCAGGATTTAATTCTCCGATAGACTCATTGATATCTTCTTTACAGCCTGTCAGGAGCGTTGACATCGCCAACGCAGTCCATATTACTAACTTTAACTTTTTCATGAACTAGTTGATTGAAGGTTGCCACCACATTTTTTCGTTGATTCCATCCCCGCCCATACGACTGACAGCTTCTTGGTAATTTTCTCTGTTAAGAGACTGAACAATAATTGGATAATTTAACCTAATCGGCATTTTTCCATTATTTAATAAGCCAGGACCTTTGTACAGATCCAATAGTTGCGTTCGACGGTATTCATACCATTGTTGAAAATCAGTAAACATCATGGCAAAATACTTTTGTAGATGTACTTTTTTTAGTTTTTCAGTTTCGGGATCAGTGCTGAAAAAAGCTACTTTTGGATTTGTTAGATAAGTTTCCGGTGCTATTGTTCCCCAAAATTCCATAGCTGCATTTACACCCTTTAAATTTGCGGCTGAAGCATCGACATTAGCATAACCTCTGATGCCACATTCGGCGATAATAAATTGCAATTCGGCATAATTCATGATATTCCCCATACGAGCCTCAGATTTTAAGGCGAGTTGCAGTGTTGATTGAATCTCAGGGACATTACCTCTTCTGTAGCCTGACTGCATACCGCCATATACGCCTAAGGTAGCCTCCGTAGCCCATATCTTAAGACGTGGATCACCAAGGTCCATAAGATTATTAATCAAAAATTCAGCATAGCCTTTTGAACGGTTAAAATCGAGATCCCGCATTGTGAAATTGGGATTCATATACGGCTGCACATTGGTATAATACAATGCCGCTGTTTCGGCGTTACTTTGCATAATTGGATATTCAGCTGCATTGGTTTCTAATATCTCCTTGATCTTTACAATAGCATTCGTTTCCGTTTTATGTGCAACCCGCAAAAGTAACCGCAAATACAAGGAATTTCCAAATTTGCGCCATTTTTCCGGATCGGAATTATAAATTGGATCCATTGCCGTGTTGGCCGACTCAACCGCCACCTTCTCTTTCAATAAGCCGTTGGCTTCCTCCAGTTTTCGGAAAATATCCTTATAGATATCCTCCTGTTTATCAAATTTTGGCGTGAGATTATTCTCGGAAAAACCTTTGTTACTATCAAAATAAGGCACATCACCATACATGTCGGTGATAAGTGAACTCACCCAGGCATCCAGTATCAGGGAGATTCCCTGATATGTTTGATAACCTTTCTGTTGACCGGCAAGTGCTTTTTGGTACATATCTCGGATATTGGTCAATTGCACATACCAGCCGGACCAGCTTGACTCTGATTCAGATGGCCTAATCTCATAGCGCTGTATTTCCAAATTATCGTTTACGGTAACCGTAACCTGCATCAATTCATTGTTAATCCGTAAATTGCGCGATAGATTAGTGCTCAGCAGACTGACCAATGCGGGAGCTAATAGGCTCTGGGGGGCCGCTGCCGCAACGGCATTGGGATTGGTATTCTTTTCTACAAAATCCTTGGTACAGCTTTGGAATGCCAAACTTCCAAGCATCAGTAGACTTGCTATACGAATATGTTTCTTCATAATGTCAATAGTTAAAATGAAAACGATAGATTTACGCCCATTGTCCGCGTCGAAGGAAACTGAGCTATTTCAGCTCCTTTTTCAATACCACTGGAAGTCAAAGAAGCGAACTCTGGATCAAAAGCCGGCCATTTAGTAAAAACGAACAGATCCCGCCCATATACACCAATAGATGCTTTTTCAATTTTGTAACGGCTTAAAAAAGATTTGGGCAATGCGTAGTCCAAACGCACTTCTCTGAGTTTAATAAAGTCTGTTGAGAATGTATTGGACTCAATATTATCACGGTTGAAATGTCTGGCATAGTAATCACCGGCTTCTGCAACCACTGTATTTTTGCTATAGCTGCCATCCGGATTCCGCACAACACCGTCACCGATAATTCCATTATACCGTCCGGGTAGCGTTTTCTTCAACTTTCCTTCCTCCATTAACACCGCATGTGTCAATGAATAACCTACACCACCAAACTGTCCGTCAAATAAAAAATTAAATCGGAAACCTTTATATTTAAATTCATTCCCCCAACCGAATTTCGTCGTTGGATTGGGATTGCCGATATAGATATTATCTTGAGTCAATAGAGGAACGCCACCCTCGTAAACGATCTTTCCCTCGGAGTTTCTTTCATAACCTAAACCCCAAATATCTCCAAATCGACGATCAGGAATTGCGACAACTGAACCTCGACTACCAAACAAGGTCGACAGCACAAGCTGCCCTTCGAAAGCAGCAGGAATAGACAACACCTTAGAATCGTAATGGGTAAAGTTTCCATACATATTCCAGTTCAGCTTATCTTGGCTTTTCAATATATCCCCCGATAAAGCGATCTCAATCCCCTTACTTCGAACTTCTCCTGCATTGGTATATCGGAGCCGATATCCACTTGACGGATCCACAGGAGGCTTAATCAGCTGTTTATCAGTGGTAGTACTATATACGGTAAGATCTAGCTTAATCCGGTCTTTAAACATTCGAAAATCTGTTCCCAATTCATAGGAAGTTGTACGCTCTGGTTGTAAGTTCTCATCAGGCACCGTTGTCGGGTTAGTAAGCCCGCCATTAAACCCAATCGCGCTTTGATACGCATAGGAATTTCCATAGGGCTCTGTACCACCGCCACCGACCCCAGCTATGGAAGCCCGTAATTTCCAATAGTTGATTGATTTTGGCAGTTCAAAAATCTGGCTTAAGATAAAACTCGTGTTAACAGATGGATAAAAGAACCAGGCAACCTCATTTCTCTTTGGTGAGGCTAGCGTACTCGCCCAGTCTACCCGACCTGTAAAATCAATAAAGTACTTTTCCTTGTAACTATAATTGGCCAAACCATACACACTATGTATGGCATATTCTTCCCGATAAGGATCATAAAGTACTCTTTCACGTGCATTAGCAAAATTATACTGATTTGGATAAAGTAAACTATTTGCCTTTGCATCATCCTTAATATACTTCCTATTTATTAAAGCCCCACCTGCGGAAATACCAAAACGGTGATCTTGCAACCGCTGGTTATTGTACTGCATAAGGAAGTCTGAATTCCGCTCTTCGGCATAGATAGACTGTTCGCGATAGTAACCGAAAGCATATTTATTTGTATCAAAGGGTCTTGACTGCTTACGTTTATCATACCCCATATCAATTCCTGTCCGGAGCATCAAGCTCAGCTCATTGGTAAATTTATAATCCAATTGCACATTTCCGATCAGATTATTTTTATTTTGCGCATTCACCATATCGTAGGATATTGTTCTTGGATTATCTAACAAGCCCGAGAATGGTGTCATTTGTTCAATTCCCTCTTTGCCTGGAATCCAATTTTGATCTAACCATGCGGCATCTATGTTAGGGGTGATACCACGGACAAAATACATATAGCTTTGGTTATTATAGCCACTATTGGGTAGGTTATCCGATCCTCTATTATTAAAGTTAATCTTCGTGGATAAACTCAATTTATCTGTAATTTTATTACTAAACTGCATTGCAATGGTGTGGCGATTATAGCCCATATTGGGGATAATCCACTTATTCCTTACATTGGTATAGGAAAAACGGGCTGTTGTTTTCTCCGTAGACCCTGAAACACTAATGGAATTTGTTGAAGTCAGTTCCGTTTGGAACAGGTCTTTTCGGTTATTTTCATACGGGCGCCACAGCGTACGTTCCGCAGGGGTTAGTCTATAATTAGCAGGATCGTATTGGTAAAAGTATTGGCCATCAAATTTTGGCCCCCAGGCAGAAGAAGTACTCAAGGTACTTGCACCATCTTCCGATTGTCCGTAAGAATAATACAAGTCTTGTCCAACGACACCCTGCCCATATTCATATTGATAATCGGGCCATCGATTAATGGTTCCGATAGCTGTATTCGAATTGACGGTAACCCCGATTCTATTTTGTATCCCCTTTCCTTTTTTTGTTGTAATAATGACCGCGCCATGGGCACCACGATACCCATATAGTGCTGCGGCGCCCGGCCCCTTCAAAACCGAAACCGATTCGATATCCTCAGGATTAATATCGGCCAAAGATGATCCAAAATCTACAGGTGAATCAGCATCCAAATAATTAGAATTGCCTGTTCCCGTCATTGTGACTCCTCCCCCCATAATTATTCCATCCACGACAATCAAGGCATCATTTTGACCTGTCAGGGACGTTTCGCCACGTAGGATAACTTTATTAGACCCCAATGGTCCTGCACCAGATTTAACCAGATTCAAGCCAGCGACCTTACCCGTCAACGCATCTGTCCAGTTGTTAGAAATCGCATTTGTCAATTCCTCCCCTTTTACCGTACTAATGGAATAACCCAGCGCTTTTTCTTCTCGTTGGATACCTAATGCTGTGACAACGACTTCATTCAGTGCCTCAGAGGTAACATTTAACGCAATCTGAGCATCCGGCTGTGCTGTTGCAAAGCTCTTCGTGTGTGACTCATAGCCAATTAATTGAAAACGGATCGAAGCACCCGCTTCAACCTCGATTTCAAAATGACCCGTTCGATCGGTCGTCCCTTTAGGTACTCCCCCCACCAGGATAGATACCGATGCCAAAGGTTCCTTTGTCTGATTATCTACGACTTTTCCTTTTACCTTAATCTTGGTTTGATTAAACGAATGTACAGCTTCGCCATGCTTTATTGAAGCTGCTGTTGCGGTAAGATCCATATTGCCTGCCATCGCCAACGCTATGAAGAGCAATTTTGAGGAGGAGTGCCTCAGATTAATTTGGATAGGGTTAATACTAAACATAGATATGAATGTGGATTGTAATTTTTCAATTTGGCACAAAAATATATTCTTAACAAAAAGTTAGTTTTAATTTAATGTTTTCTTTGTGTTAAGAATTGTTTCGAATTAGATTTTCTTTTGAAAATACAACAATCTTTTTGAATATTGTTTTATATATCAAAAGGGTCTAATTAGCTCCAAATTGCAATTATCAGGTTCAAATAAAATTGTTAGTTCTGGTTATTGTTTATTATACAATCGAAAATAATTAATATTTCCCAAAAAACGAAATAAATCGAAATTATTTAAAAGAAAACAATCCAATAAAAAACTAGCCCTCAGCGGATTGCATAGCAAGGAAACACAACAAAAGAAAAAAAACTGCGATTGGCACTCAAAGCAAACTCCCAGCCACACATTTTAAATCCACTAAGGTTGGCTAAATTACATGCTTACAATACTATATTGATACTACATCAATACTGTACCAACACTACAATTATATTTCAATGTAGCAGCAGGGTGAGATAATATTATTCTATACAAATAAGGTGTACAAATATCAATGAGGTTTAAATTCTAGGAGCTAAATTACTGATACATTTTACTCCGGCTAAAAAACAACAAAGCCCAAACTTTCGTTTGGGCTTTCTATTATAATTAAAACTTTGACGTTAACGCTTCTCAAAGCTCCATTTTACATAGTTTATATTCTTATCGTCCGCCAGGTACTTTTTCTCATAGTACGTCTTGATTGATAAAACATTATCGACTAAGTCCGAGCGATACAAATCTGTTGTCTCTTTATATTTCTTCAAGTTTTGTAGCTCTATTTGCTCCAGGGTATACGCATAGAAGCCATCATTATCTGTCTTCAGATTCATCATTCCTTCTGGCTTCATGACAATCTTATAACGGTCTAAAAATTTAGGACCTGTCAAGCGTTTCTTTTCGCGACTGTCCTGCGGCTGTGGATCCGGAAAGGTAATCCAAATTTCATCAATTTCATTTTCGGCAAAGTGTTCAAGAAGTGTCTCAATCTGAATCCGTAAAAATGCGACATTCTTGATACCATCTTCCAATGCAGTTTTTGCGCCACGCCAAATACGATTGCCCTTAAAATCAATACCGATAAAGTTCTTATCCGGAAACATGCGCGCCAAGTTCACCGTATATTCCCCTTTACCACAGGCAAGTTCCAAAACAACCGGATTTGTATTTCCAAATTGCTTCTCCGCCCATTTTCCTTTATATTCTTTGCCGGCATCGAGCTGGATGACATTCTCAAAAGTCGCTACTTCGGCAAATTTACGTAGTTTATCCTTTCCCATTTTTTAATTAATATCCCGCAAAAATAACCTTATATTTGCAGGAATCAATATCTTATCGTGGAAAAAAACGCTAAAATTTACGTAGCAGGCCATCGAGGAATGGTCGGATCAGCAATATATCGCAAATTAACAGAACTGGGGTACAACAACATCGTGACCCGTACGTCTCAAGAACTTGATCTGCGCAATCAACAAGCGGTTGCTGATTTTTTCAACGAAGAGAAACCTGATTATGTCTTCTTGGCAGCGGCTAAAGTCGGTGGAATCATGGCGAATAACACCTATCGCGCGGACTTCATCTACGAAAATATGGCAATACAGAATAACGTCATTAAGTCCTCCTATGATAATGAAGTTACAAAATTGATGTTTTTAGGTTCGAGTTGCATTTACCCCAAAATGGCCCCACAGCCTTTAAAAGAGGATCTGTTATTGACAGGCACGCTTGAGCCCACCAATGAGCCTTACGCCATCGCCAAAATAGCTGGTATTAAAATGGCCGAAGCCTTTCGTGACCAATATGGCTGCAACTTTATATCAGTGATGCCAACCAACCTATATGGTATCAACGATAATTATCATCCGCAAAACTCGCATGTCCTACCGGCCCTGATCCGTAGATTTCATGAAGCTAAGGTAAACAACCTGGATGAAGTTGTTATCTGGGGTACCGGAACTCCCCTAAGGGAATTTCTTTTTTCAGATGATCTGGCTGATGCCTGTGTCTTCCTAATGAATAATTATAACGAAAAACAGTTTGTTAATATCGGTATTGGCGAAGATCTCAGCATAAAAGATCTTGCCGAGTTAATTAAAGAAGTTATCGGATATAAAGGCAGTATCTCATTTGATAGCAGTAAACCTGACGGAACACCACGCAAATTAATGGATGTATCTAAATTACATGCATTAGGCTGGAAACATAAAATCAATCTTCGCGAGGGAATTAAATTAGCTTATGCTGACTTCCTGAAAAAAGAAGAAACGGATTCTTAATAGGTCTCGCTATAGGAAGGAATACCATATTCGTTGACTTCATCTTTCAGCGGAACTTCTCCTTCAATTTGTGAGCCTTTCTTTTTCTTCTTTTTGGGACGGATAAAGTTAGTGAGCTTACTGATTAAACCACTGATTTTATCCTGATTGATCTGACCGACAGCCCGCTCAGACAACAACAGCATCAGCGCCTTTTTTAGTACGCCTGTGTTTTTCAGAAAAAGTCTGTTCATAATAAAAGGAACACCTATACGCAGGGTTTTTGTCAGCCAATCCGAATCGGGATTATTGCTTTTCGCAAATAATTGTTGAACGATGTTTACTCCGGGAATATTATTTTTTAATGAATTGAAAAATCGGACCGGAGCTTCAATCTTATTGTTAAACAAGGTAAATTGTGCTTTCAAGTAAGCTTCCTGTTCGTTTTTAAGTTCTTTCAAACGAGCAATTTCTTCCTTAAGCTCTTGTAAATTGCGTATTTTCGTCTGCTTATTATTCATTTGTAGCCCCTTCTCTATCAAATTTTTCCTTTTTTTTCAAGTCTTCCTCTTCTTCCTCGATTTCATCATTCCATTTGGCCAAAAAGCGGCGGATAGAAAGATCCATAAACTTCGACTCCAAGGCGGGTTCAAAAATTCGTATGATCACGATAATCACCATAAAAATACCCGCTGTTGCCAAGAATCCCAATGAATAGCTTCCTAATAGTTCACCTAGCCAAAACCCCAATGCTAAACATAAAAAAAAGATAACAAACAAAGTAAAGATTAATTTGGTCGCATCTACTACTAAACTAGCAATCAGGCGCGATGAACGCTCGATTGTCTTCAATTTAACAAGCTTAAACTGGGAATCTACGTACTCCTTGGTTTTCTGGAAAGTACCACTAAGTGAAAATTTTTCTTCTTCCATTCATCTTAAATTTATGTAGGCTATCTCAAAAGTCCAATATAACTTTTTGATTATCTAAATTCAGTCTTTTGAAATAGCCTATAATGCTATGTATTTCACCAAATCATCCCAAAGGACAACTTGCACTCTATGCATGCTCGATGATATCATCGTCTACAATCTCCTCGGCCTGATTTAATTTACCTTTTAAGGTGGAGACAATTTTTTCCTTAAATTCATTCAACTGATCGAATTGTTCTTCAGCTCTCTCACGAATAGCATCACTCAAATCGCTTAATGAATCATTGATCTTATCTCTTGTATCTGATCCCTTATCCGGAGCAAATAAAACTCCCAAAGCTGCACCCGCAGCAAGACCTGCCAACAACGCCAAAGCTACTTTACTTGTGTCATTCATTTCTTTTTCGTTTTAAAGTTCTAATTCTATTATACGATGAATCTAGTCTTCGATAATAATACAATTTATAAAGCAAATCGTTTGCCAAATACCGCATTTTATCCATTATTTACTAGAATCTATCCAATTACAATATAGTCATTTTCCAACAATTCCCTATCGATTTACAATAATTCGTCAAAGCATTATTATTTATAATTTAATATTTAGTATCTTTAAATCAACCGATTACAAAATTCATGTTGAACAAAACCTATTGTAGTGCCGTCTATGGAATAGAGGCGTGTACCATTACCGTTGAGGTCGTAGTTTCTACAGGACTACATTATTATATCGTCGGACTTCCTGACAATGCTGTCAAAGAAAGTCTCAGACGCATTGAAAGTGCCATTACTTCCTGTCAACTTCACATGCCACGGCAAAAAATTGTGGTCAACTTGGCACCAGCTGACATCAGGAAAGAAGGTTCCGGCTATGATTTATCTATCGCGGTCGGTATACTAGCCTCCTCCGGACAGTTAATAAACAATCTGTTGGAACATTACCTGATCTTAGGCGAATTGTCTCTAGATGGCAGTATAAAACCCGTCAGAGGTGTCTTATCCATCGCCTTGCAAGCATTAAATGATGGATTTAAAGGAATCATACTTCCTCAGCAAAATGCGCTGGAAGCCGCCATCGTTACTGGAATTGATGTGATCGCTGTCGAAAACCTCAGCGATGTGGTCCAGTTTCTCAATAATTCGAAAAATATTGTTCCAACCAAAGTCGACATCCAATCCTTCTTTCACACCGAAACAAATAGATATGATGTTGACTTTTCGGATGTTCGTGGACAGGAAAATATTAAAAGAGCTTTAGAAATAGCCGCCGCCGGAGGACATAATGTCATTTTAATAGGTCCACCGGGAGCGGGAAAGACCATGCTCGCAAAAAGGTTACCGACGATTCTACCACCGCTTAATATAGCCGAATCGCTGGAAACAACCAAAATTCATTCTGTTTCGGGGAATCTCAAAGCTAAAGATGCTCTACTGACGATTCGGCCATTTCGAGCACCGCATCATACCATCTCTGATGTCGCCATGGTCGGTGGTGGCTCTAATCCACAACCTGGAGAGATCTCCTTGTCGCATCACGGCGTACTATTTCTGGATGAGCTTCCCGAATTTAAACGAAGTGTCCTTGAAGTCATGAGACAGCCACTGGAATCCCGAAACATCAACATATCCCGGGCAAAATTATCCATCGATTATCCGGCCAGCTTCATGTTAATAGCGGCAATGAACCCTTGTCCCTGTGGGTACTTTAACCATCCCGAAAAGGAATGTATCTGCGGCAGCAATACCGTTCAGCGGTATTTAAGTAAAATATCAGGTCCTTTGTTGGATCGCATCGATCTGCATGTAGAAGTCACACCTGTGCAATTTGAAGAATTGAGTGCCTCCCGTCCTATTGAAAACAGTCTGATGGTTCGTAATCGTGTCATTCAGACAAGAGAGATCCAGAAACAACGATTTGAATCCTATCACGATATTCATTGTAATGCGCATATGAGCACAAAACTTACCCGAGCGATCTGTCAGATCGGTGAATCACAAAAGCAATTACTTAAAACAGCCATTGACCGCTTGAATCTTTCTGCACGGGCTTACGATCGAATATTAAAAGTAGCCCGTACTATTGCAGACATGGAAAATAGCTCTTCAATAGAAAATCATCATCTTGCGGAAGCTATTCAGTATAGGAATTTAGACAAAGAAACCTGGGGCGGGAAATTTTAAAACTGCGCTAAGCAATGTTTGATGACCCAGGGAAAACAGATGATCGTTAGAATCAATCCGGATAATGCGCCATAGAAATGCGCATCATGATTAATCCCGTCCTGAGCCTTTTTGGAGGCCCAGATGCAATACCCCAAAAACAGGAAAGCAAATAAATAGGCGGGCATTGGAATAATCATCATCACACCGATAGTCATCTTTGGATTAAAGAGGATGTAACTGAATAAAACAGCACAGATCGCTCCCGAAGCCCCCAAACTATAATAACCATAATTATTTTTCTGCTGAATAATGGTTGGAATGTCACTCAGCAGCAGACTGCCTAAATAGATAACAGCGAAGAGAAGATGTCCATAGACGCTTGCCTGTGCCAGCATCTGCTCCAACCCGAATGCGAAATAATAAAAAGTGATCATATTGAACAGCAGGTGCCCCCAGTCTTTATGGATAAAACCACTTGTCAGGATAGTGTACAAGCGTTTTTTGCGCGCGATACTATACGGATGGAGCATTAATTTACCATAAAGCTGCTCATGAGAAAAGGTATATATACTCGTTGCAAGCGTAAAAAAGAAAATGACACTCGCTACGGGAGTTTGTTGTAAATAGTAAGTCAACATGGTTAGAAACGGTCTTCTAAAAGTAAAACATAGAGTTCTTTTGGGCCATGAGCACCCAAAACTAATCTTTTCTCAATATCAGCTGTTCGTGAAGGCCCTGTAATGGTTGAAATCATCGTCGGAATCTCCTGCCCATAACGTTTCTGCATATAAGCCAAGGCATCTTTCACATCCCATACCAATTGAGAGGCCTTTGCTACTACGATATGAATCGGCGGATAGATGCTCAGACGACGTCCGGAAGCATTTGCATTGCTCACCATAATACTGCCATTACGTGCTATCAATGCTTCACATGAGGTAATGCTCGCATTGGCGGACTCGAAGTCTTTCTCTGTTTTGAAAAATGGGAAACCATAAGGGCTCAACAGATTTTGGATCCCCTGTTCCCAGGCATAGATATTTTTTATATTATTGATCTCTGTCAATGTAATCAGATTCTCAATGAGGCCGATCTCACCATCACAATAAAGAAACTTGCCGCCAGCGGCTGTCAGTTCGCGAACAAAAACAAGATCAACCAACTCATCCTCTTCTTTGTAAAGGGGTGTTTCTTTGAAATTAGGATGTGGATTATCGTTCTTTTGAAGTAGTGCCTGACGTATGCGTTTTAACATTACCTCCTTCGCTGTCGCGTTCTTCACATTCATGGCTCAATAGCAATATAAATACAGCGCTAGAGTTTTTCTAGCGCTGTAAAATCTAAATTAGTTTAAACTACCTGACGGATTATTGTCCAATCGCTGATCATCTTTTGAAGATGCCTCCTCAGGGTGAACATCCAATGGTAAATCGGTCTGTGGTACACCGCCGCCGTCAGCCCCGTTGACAAACTCATCATAAGTTGTCTTGGTATCGAAAGGACGCTTACCTAATATCTCTTCAAGATCAGATTGGAAAAGAATCTCTTTTTCCAATAGTTTCTCCGCGATCTTAATCAACCCCTCGCGTTTGTCCAACAAAAGTTGTTTTGTCCGCGCGTAGACGTCTGTAATCAGATTACGGACTTCAGCATCAATCAGCTCTGCCGTTTTGTCAGAGTATGGTTTTTGAAAAGAAGCCTCTGAGCTATCACGGAAAGACACATTTCCTACCTTATCATTCATACCATAAATGGCAATCATTGCATAAGAAAGTTGCGTGATACGCTCCAAATCATTCTGAGCTCCTGTGGAAATTCTCCCGAAAGTAATATCTTCTGCCACACGTCCGCCCATAGTCATACACAAACTATCAACCAGTTGTTCGGTTGTATATAAGAACTGTTCACGTGGAAGATATTGTGCATATCCCAACGCCGCTACTCCACGCGGAACAATAGACACTTTTACCAAAGGATCGGCATGTTCTAAAAACCAACCCGCAATGGCGTGCCCCGCCTCGTGATAAGCAACAATACGCTTTTCTTCGGGGGAAATGATTTTATTCTTTTTCTCAAGACCACCGATCACACGATCCACCGCATCCTGAAAATCCTGCATATCTATTTCAGATTTGTTTTTACGTGCAGCAATCAATGCAGCTTCATTACACACATTGGCGATCTCGGCTCCCGCAAAACCTGGTGTCTGTGCTGATAATTTTTTGGCATCCACTTCCGCTGACAACTTCAATGGTTTTAAATGCACTTTAAAAATATGCTCACGACCTATCAAATCTGGTTTGTCAATAGAAATCTGACGGTCGAAACGTCCTGGACGCAATAATGCTGTGTCCAATACATCGATACGGTTTGTCGCTGCTAAAATAATAACACCTGAATCCGTACCGAAACCATCCATTTCCACCAATAACTGGTTCAATGTATTTTCACGTTCGTCATTGCCACCCATCATAGAATTTTTACCACGGGCACGACCGATTGCATCAATCTCATCAATGAAGATAATACAAGGGGCTTTCTCTTTGGCTTGTTTGAACAGGTCACGGACACGTGAAGCACCCACACCCACAAACATCTCTACGAAGTCTGAACCTGATAGGGAAAAGAAAGGCACCTGTGCTTCACCTGCAACAGCTTTTGCCAATAACGTTTTACCTGTTCCCGGAGGGCCTACAAGTAATGCTCCTTTCGGAATTTTACCCCCTAGGTTCGTGTACTTACGTGGATTTTTCAAGAAATCCACGATTTCCATAACCTCTTGTTTTGCTTCTTCTAAACCAGCGACATCATTAAAGGTAATGTTGATCTGCGATTCTTTATCAAATAATTGCGCTTTGGATTTGCCGATATTAAAGATCGCACCACCGCCGCCACCAGCACCACCGCCCATCCGGCGCATCAAGAAAATCCAGATCGCTGCCAATACCAACAATGGCAACATAAATGTCACAAACCAGCTCGCCCAAGGATTGGAACGGTCAGCATATTTCAATTGCACTTTAGGTGTTCCAGGAGCCAATTCAGCTTGCGATGCTGCTAATTTCTTCTCCAACACCTCTGCTGAGGCATCCTTAAAGACATATTGAGGTCCTGTTTCCTCTTGACCAGCAAGACTGGGAATAGGATCATTACTCTTAGTTACATCTTTAAAACTCGGGTTGTCTTTCCAGCCTTTTTTTAGATAGACTTCTACCTCGACAAGATCATTTTTCTTATATGCTTCCAGACGCTCAACGGCTCCGGTTTTTAACATGCGTGTTTCAAAATCACTATAGCTAATTTCCTTAGCCGGGTTTTCTCCAAAAACATATTGCAAGGCAAAAAAACCTAAAAACATGGCAATCATAAGCCACACAAAATTGAATTTCGGCGGTTTTGGGCTTACCTTACTACTTGGGATTTTTTTCATTATATCGTAATTATATTTTCTGTATAAACTATTGTATTGAGGCGGTTATTAGGCGCTTTGGAAATGCTGAATCTGTGCATCTCCCCACAAATCCTCAATTCCGTAATGTGCTCTCTTCTCGGTCTTAAAGATATGTACAACCACATCCACAAAATCCAAAATCAACCATTCTCCATTTGATTGTCCTTCTTTATATTGGGGTTCTTGACCAAAAGCTTTATAAACTTCCTCCTCTACACTCTTGGCAATAGCGTTAACCTGAATGTTCGAGTCGGCATGACATATCACAAAATAATCAGAAACAGAACTGTGAAGATCTCTTAAATCCAAGCGAACAATCTCGTTTGCTTTCTTTTCCTGCATACCGTGAACGATAATTTCTGATAGACGTTGCGACAATTCTGAACTTTTATTTTTACTCATTAAAAAATATGATAGTTTTGACTTAATATTTATTTAATACTTTCAGCTTGCAAAATAACAATATTTCGGGACTTATCATCGGTCAAAATATAATATATCTTGACAAAGTTGCCTCTACAAACGATTATTTAAGAGAATTATTGTCAAATTTCAAGCCACTCGCAGAGGGTACTGCCATTTTAGCAGAAGATCAGTTTCAAGGAAAAGGACAACGCGGGAGTACCTGGGTCAGCGAACCCGGAAAAAATCTGACCACATCCATTCTTTTAAAACCTCATTTTTTATCCATAGAACAACAGTTTGCACTCTCCGCCTCTGTGGCTATCGCCGTCGTAAAGTGGCTTAAAAGCAAAACGGAGCTGCCTGTAACCGTAAAATGGCCCAATGACATTTATGTCGGTAGCAAAAAAATAGCAGGGATCCTTATTGAAAATAAGTTAAAGGGAAATAAAATTGATGTTTCTATTATCGGAATAGGCATAAACATCAATCAGGTCAATTTTGACACAGCGACAACAATTACTTCATTATCCACCCTTACGGGCAGAGACGATTATGTCATTAAAGACCTGGCTGTCGAACTTTTCGCAAGTCTCCAAAAGGAATATAATACCCTTTATGCCCAATCGTGGCGTTTCCAATTGGATCATTATAACGAGCTACTTTTCTGGAAAGGCGAGGAAAAACCATTTTTGGTCGCGGGGAAAAAAAAAACCGGGATCATCAAAGCCGTGGGGATCGATGGCCAACTGCAAGTGCTTATTGACAACAAACTGCATAAATTCAACATCAAGGAGATAAGCCATCTTATATCCTAATCTTTACACAAAATCCAGATAAACCATGTTAGAATATGCTAAATTTGTGAAGCGGATAAATTAAACCTTTATCAACTTTAGTTATCAAAGGTGTATAACGAACTGCAATAATTATTTAGGAAAATGAAAAAATTAGTATTGTTAATAACTGTGGTAATTTTCGCAGTTACCGGAGCCTTCGCTCAAATTCACAAACCTGTAAAATGGACTGTAGCCAGCAAAAAACTGAACAACAATGAAGCTGTTGTTTATGTCAAAGGAACAATCCAAAACGGATGGCACATCTATTCGCAGAATATTAAAGATGGCGGACCTATCCCAACTTCATTCAATTTTGCTAAAGCTGCTGACTATGCATTGGTAGGTAAAACCGCTGAACCAAAACCAAAGGTAAAACACGAAGAGGTATTTAAAATGGATGTTGGTTATTTCACAAATGAAGTAATCTTTCAACAAAAAGTGAAGTTAAATAAGGGCACTGCAACAGTAAAAGGCACCGTAGAATGGCAGGCTTGTGATGCATCACAATGTCTTCCCCCGGATGAATATGCTTTTGCTGTGACAATCAAATAGTAAAAATGATCATACACGGATAAAATAATAAGGCGATTCTCATCGCCTTTTTTTATTTTTGAAGCTGACATCAGAAACAGATACGCATGTTAAAAAACACATTTATTCTACTTTTAATTGCTTTTTTCAGTCTTCCATTTACAACGACAGCTTTTGCATTTCAACAAGACAGTCTAACGAGTACTGAAGGGCTTCAATTTGAATCTTCACCTGACACCACTCCAGTGGTAGAGGCCGTACCAGACGATCTGGCTTTTTCAGACGCTCCAGACACGACCCTCAGTCAGGATAGCAGCAAATTGGATAAGGCAACAACACATGTCTCTTCATCGAATTCAGATACAGGGAAAAAATCACTTTGGAGCATTTTTATTGCTGGATTAATCGGTGGTTTTGCCGCTCTTTTGATGCCATGTATCTTCCCGATGCTTCCACTGACCGTCAGCTACTTCACCAAACAGTCGGGCACCCGTGCAAGCGGCATTAGCAAAGCGCTCCTCTATGGCCTCTTTATTATTGTGATATACGTGGCTTTGGGCATGATTATCACAATTGCTTTTGGTTCGGACGCGCTGAATGCATTATCAACGAATGGCATATTTAATTTCCTATTTTTTCTATTACTCGTTGTCTTTGCGGCTTCTTTTTTTGGGGCTTTCGAAATCACGCTACCAAGTTCTTTTGTCAATAAGATGGATGCCAAATCCGATAAAGGAGGCCTGATCGGACTCTTCTTTATGGCTTTCAGCCTTTCACTGGTATCCTTTTCCTGTACAGGTCCGATCATCGGCACTTTGCTCGTTGAAGCAGCATCAAAAGGCGAACGTTTAGGCCCAGCGGTCGGTATGCTGGGTTTTTCCATTGCTTTGGCGATTCCTTTCGGTCTGTTTGCTATGTTCCCTTCCATGCTAAAATCATTGCCAAAATCTGGCGGATGGCTCAATTCGGTGAAGGTCGTTCTCGGATTTTTGGAACTCGCTTTGGCGCTAAAGTTTTTGTCCAACGTAGATCTGGCTTACCACTGGAATTGGCTTGATCGTGAAGTATTCCTTTCCTTATGGATCGCCATATTCGGTCTGATGGGCTTATACCTTATCGGCAAGATCAAGTTTTCGCATGATAGTGATCTGAAATTTCTATCTGTACCGAGAACGCTATTGGCAATCATTGTATTCTCTTTTGTTGTTTATATGGTTCCGGGTCTATGGGGTGCACCATTGAAATCCATCTCGGCTTTCTTACCGCCTTCTGCAACACAGGACTTTGACCTTTCGGCTGGAGTAGCAAGTGCGCCAGCGCACAGCGATGGCAAAGTAAAGAAATATGCCGAAATCTTCCATGAACGCGGTACACCTAAAGGGTTTGACCCGTACTACGATTATGATCAAGCTCTGGAAGCTGCGAAAGAACTAAATAAACCTGTATTGATAGATTTCACAGGTTGGAACTGTGTGAATTGTCGAAAAATGGAAGCAAATGTATGGACAGATCCAGGTGTTGCCAAACTATTAAAAGAAGAATTTGTTATGGCGGAACTATTTGTGGATGATAAAACAGAATTACCGGCAAACGAACAATTTGTTTCTAAGTATAGCGGCAAGAAGATCAAAACGATTGGCAATAAAAATAGTGATTTTCAAGCATCTACTTTCAATAGCAACTCGCAACCATTATATGTCATTGTCGACGCTTCTGGAACAGTATTAGTGCCACAAACTGGCGCAAACTATAATATTGAACAATACAAAGCTTTTTTGCAAAGTGGTATTGATGCTTTTAAAGCAAAAAAATAAGCGGCCTAACCTTGGGCTGCTTAAAGCTTGTTATAATTGTTGGCCCTATTATAAAGTTTACATGAAGTTTAATCTTCATTTAGATTAAATGCAGATCAGATGGCTATTATTTAATTGTTTTGAAGTGATTCATAACTTTTAATAACGGAAATATAATTGTATATAAACACAAAAATAGCTAAGTTTGAGTACGTATGAGTAACATAAAAAAAATTGCTGTTTTGACATCTGGAGGAGATGCTCCAGGAATGAATGCTGGTATTCGCGCTGTAGTAAGGGCGGGTATCTATAACAATCTTGAGGTATTTGGTGTACGCAGGGGTTATGATGGTTTGGTCAATGGTGAAATTTTTCCCATGGATGCCAAATCTGTGGCCAATATCATACAGCGTGGCGGTACTATCTTAAAAACTGCCCGCAGCGAAGCCTTCAAGACAATAGAAGGACGCAAACAAGCTTATGATAATTTACGCAGCCATGGAATTGACGCAATGGTTGTCATCGGAGGTGACGGAACATTTACTGGCGCATCAAAATTCATTGACGAGTTTGACTTTCCAATTATCGGTCTCCCAGGCACAATCGACAATGATTTGGCCGGAACAGACTTTACCATCGGCTATGATACAGCAATAAACACCGTTATTCAGGCTGTAGATAAGATCCGTGACACCGCAGAATCCCATGACCGTGTTTTTGTGATCGAAGTTATGGGACGTGACTCGGGCTTGATCGCCATCCGTTCTGGTATAAGTACCGGTGCGGAAGCTGTGTTGGTTCCCGAATTTGAGGTAGATTACGATACAATCATGAAAAGGCTGGATAAAAGCCGGAAGAATAAATCTTCACGCATTATCATCGTTGCCGAAGGAGACAAAGAAGGTGGAATGGTCGTTTCGGAAAAAATAAAGGAAAATTTCCCGCATTACGATGTAAGGCTTTCTATTTTAGGCCACATCCAACGTGGTGGAAGCCCGACCTGTATGGACCGTGTATTGGCCAGTAGACTTGGCGTTGCTGCAGTAGAAGCACTCGTTGCAGGACGTAGGGGCGAAATGGCCGGGTTGATCTGCAGCGAAGTTAGATTCACACCTTTCAAGAGCGCGATTAAACATAACGTTAAACTTAACGAAGATCTACTTCGTATCATTGAAATACTTTCCTTGTAAGGACAGTGTTTTCCATCGGATATATAAAAGAAACGCGCATGAAATAAATATCATGCGCGTTTCTTTTATATCCCAAATTAGACAATACCACTATCTGACTAGCTTTTACATTCGTTTGAAATTGCTATTTCAGTAGCTTATTGAGATATTCTTCATTTACGGCAGGTAATTGAATCGCCTGTCCGGCCTTAGCCATTGAATCCGCAAAATGATTGGTATTTTGGATTGCCTGCTCATAGGCTTTGACAACCTGATCGGAGATATATAAAGACTTGGGATCTTTGATATCAACTTGATATTGATTGTCAGCTAAAGACACATGGTGAAAGAAGCGATAGGCAGCAGCCTTCAACAGGCCTAGTTCTTTTTGTGACAGCTCATCTATCCGCGCATTTGGCGGTAATGTCACATCTATAAATTCCGTCCCCTTCGCCAGCGCGTCAATGGAATGATCCAAAGGGATTGCACTGAGCGCCTCAAGGTTTACCACTGGCACGCCATTTTCTTTCTTCGAATTACAGGCGACAGCAAAAATGGCCAAGACCATGACCAATATCAGTTTTTCTTTCATTTTATGCTAATCTGTGTACACTTCACTCTGTTCAATCTCCACGAACTCCTGAGTAAATGATTCGCCGCACCAAGATTGGTCGGAACGAATATTTTTTAAAGGTGAGTTCATTCTCCGGACAAAGATAGCTAAAAGATCAATAGCTGGCTTCTAACAAAAAACACCTATTTAAAATCCATCAACAAAGATAAGATTTTAAGTAGGTGTTTTCGTATTTCAGTACCGGACTGAAAGAACAGTTTATTTTAATAGCTCTGCCAATTTAGCTTCCAAAGCTTCTCCTCTTAGATTTGAAGCGACGATTTTACCCGACGGGTCAATTAAGAAGTTCTGTGGAATTCCACGTACTTCGTACAATTTCACGGGAGCAGATTTCCAGCCCTGTAAGTCGGAGACATGTGGCCATTGTTGCAAATTATCATCATGAATTGCTTTCATCCAAGCATCTTTTTTACCTGGGTTGTCCAAGGAAACACCAAACACAGTAAAGCCTTTATCTTTAAATTTATTAAATGCGGCAACAACATTCGGGTTTTCGTGACGACAAGGTCCACACCAGCTCGCCCAAAAATCCAACAATACATATTTTCCTCGAAGTGAAGATAAAGAGACATTATTACCTGTAGTATCCGGTAATGTAAAATCAGGAGCTACCGAACCTATGGCAACAGCTTTCAGTTTTTGGATGCGCTCGGACAATTCTTTACCTTTTTCAGAATTTTTTAATTCCGGAGACAGTTTCTCGAAAGAAGTTACATACTCGTTTACATTTTCGCCGCTTACGTTTTCGGAAAGCAAATCCAATGTATACCAGCTTTTTGGATTCTTATTGATAAATTCAGCATCAGCTTTCTCCATCTTTTCCGAAATCTCTCCAGCTTGCTTTTGCAGCCCCTCAATAAATTTTGGGTCTTGTTTCTGCGCATCCGAAGCAGCATAATATTGTTGGTTTAATGCTTCAAATCCATCTGCATAAGGCTTTACAAAAGCTTTGTATTGCGTAAAGTCATCATTGATCGCTGTACCTGTTATCACAGCATCTTTAAATCCTTTGGATGCATCTACTTTGATCACACCTTTGGACAAATACAACTGAGCCGTTTCAGGTTGCTTTTGTGCACCCCGGAGTTCGCCAAAGGAAAGCCCCTCTGCAGAATAAATCATCACACCTTTAGTTGGCGATGCTACCTGGCCGTTAAATTTAAACTCACCTTTGACCACAGCAGCTGAATCTAGCTGACGGGTACCATTATTGGCGTACTGCATAAATACTTTAGCCTTATCAGAAGCTGCATTCACTTTTCCTGTCACTGTATAGCTTTCTTGTGCCATCAATAAGGCTGGTAAAAAGCTTAAACCCATCAATATTCCCTTCTTCATAATTATATACTTCCCATAAATGTAAAAGATTTCCGTTGCATTGACATGCTATTTAACATTATTTAGCAAAGTTGTTACCATCGTCCCGAAGCACCGCCACCACCGAAATCACCGCCACCAAATCCACCAAACCCACCGCCGGATCCACCTCCAAATCCACCGCCACCACCTCGGTTGCCTCCACCAAGACCGTTAAGCAAAGTCCACCAGAAAATATCTGAAGAGCCACGGCCATTCATCACACGGCCGCCGCCTTTTCCTCCGCCACCGCGGTTTGAAAACATCACGACAAGAAATATCACGACAATAATGACAAATATGATGGATCCCGATCCACCGCCGCTAGGCTGTTTGGGATCAGCTTTATATTCGCCCTTGGCATAGGAAATCAGGGAATTCGTCGCTTTGTCAACTCCACTGTAATAATCTTTCTGGCGGAATGCCGGTTTGATATCATTCTCTATAATACGATAAGCAATCGCATCTGGTACCGCTCCTTCAATTCCATAGCCGGTCTGAATCGTAACAGCCCGGTCGCCCAATGCTGCCAGCAATAGAATACCGTTATTGTATTTTTTATTACCGACACCCCACTTCTTCGCCAGACGGACAGCGTAATCTGAAATATCATATCCTCCGGTGGAGTTCATCATAACCACAGCGATCTGTGTAGATGTAGAATCTTCAAATGCTAGCAGCTTTTGCTCCAATTGCTGCTTTTGACTCGAAGTCAGCGTATTAGTATAATCATTAACAAGTCTATTCGGTGCCTCCGGAAAATCCTGACCTATTGCTGTCATGAACGTCAGCGCCCAAAGCAACATCAGCATGACCGGAATCCGAACCCGGGAAAATAATTTCGACATAAGTTTTATTTTTTTATTGACTAGCGATCACCAAAAACAATGTCATTTGGCAATTCATTAATATCGTCATGTTCACGGGGAAAGAATTTCGCTAACTGTTTGCCTGCATGTTCAATCCCTTTCACCAGTCCCTCCACAATTCTATCCATACGGAATTCCTCGACCATTAGATCTTTGGTGCAATTCCAAAAGTCGATTTCTACGCGTTGATCGATCCCTTTATCACCAATGATGGAAAATTTATGATCTTCCAATGCAATATAAATAAGAACCCCATTCTTCAGCACAGTTTTATGCATGCCTAATTTGGAAAAATAGTATGTTGCACGGTCATGAACTTCATCTGGGCAGTGATTTTCTATCACAACACGAATTTCTCCTGACGTCTCGTTTTCAGCCAGATTAATGGCGTGAACGACTCTTTCTTGCTCTTCTGCGTTTAAAGCCATAATATATTTTCATTTATGTTCACATTAAGAGTTCGACCTTCGGCCCAAACGGAATGCAAACATCTAACATAAAGCATTTTGTATAAAAAAAATGGATGAAGGGCCATACGCAAGCCGCATCATCCATCATTTCGTCCATTTCTAACAAAGATGTTATTAAAATGATACGGTAGGGGCCTTATCTGAACCAGGGGCAGCAGTAAATGTACCTTTGGCTTTAAAGCCGAACATGCCCGCCATTAAATTATTCGGAAAGCTGCGTACAGTTGTATTGAATTGCTGTACGGCTTCATTATAAGATCTACGTTCCGTCGAAATACGGTTTTCCGTACCTTCCAATTGCGCTTGCAATTCCAAAAAGTTTTGATTTGCCTTTAAGTCCGGGTAAGCCTCTACCGAAGCTAGCAGACGACTCAAAGAACCACTGAACTGATCTTGTACTTTCTGGAATTTAGCAATATTCTCCTCCGATAAATCATCCGCATTGATGGTAACCGACGTTGCCTTAGCGCGCGCTTCAACCACGGCAGTTAATGTGCTTTCTTCATGTTTCGCGGCACCTTTTACAGTGTTCACTAAATTCGGCACCAAATCTGCACGACGTTGGTAAGCATTTTCAACCTGTGCCCATTTCCCTTTGACATTCTCATCTTGAGAAACCATCGTATTGTAACCACATGAGTTTAATGATACTAATGCAAATAAACCGCATAGGGCTACTAAAAATCTTTTCATTTTCATTGTTAAAAGAATTAAATACTATTCAAATTATATGGATACACTATCAAAGCATATACCAAGCTCATACTAAGATAAGAATATTTTTATTTCCAAATCGGCAAACAACCAATATTCCGTAACTTTATGGCGGTTTTGGGATAAAAACCCAGCCCTTTTATCTTATGCAAAAAGAAATTGAAATTGCTATCCTTCCCGAAAAAATCGAAGATGAGCAATATATTCTACAAGAAGGTGTAAAAGCATTGCGCCTAAAACCACAACAGGTCAAAGGATTTAAAATTCGTAAACGTTCTATTGACGCCCGCAGCAGACAGGTGGTTTATAGGGCACGGGTCATTTATTACATCGACGAATTCCCTTTGCCTGAGCTATATGAAAATCATTTTAAATCTGTCCGGACAGGAAAGCCGGTTATTATCGTTGGCGCAGGCCCTGCAGGTTTATTCGCCGCGATCCGCTGTATTGAGCGTGGTCTCAAACCAATTGTCATTGAGAGAGGCAAAAAAGTACAGGACCGAAGACGCGATCTTGCGAAGCTAAACCGCGAGGGCACTGTGAACCCCGAATCCAACTACTGTTTCGGAGAAGGTGGCGCGGGGACCTATTCAGATGGGAAACTTTATACCCGCTCCAATAAAAGAGGTGACGTTGACAAAGTCCTTAAGCTTTTTGTGTCCCATGGAGCGACAACGGACATTTTAGTGAATGCCCGCCCCCACATCGGCACCAACAAGCTCCCGCATATTATTGAAGCGATGCGGGAGAGTGTGATCGAATTTGGAGGTGAGTTTCTTTTCGATCAACGTGTAGATGATATATTGGAATCCTTTGGTCAGGTCCGTGGGGTAAAATTAGCCAGTGGAGAAGAAATCAAAGCCGATCATGTGATTGTAGCCACGGGCCACTCCGCGCGTGATATTTTCGAACTATTTCATCGCAATAATTGGTTGATTGAAGCAAAAGCCTTTGCGTTGGGCGTCCGCATCGAACATCCACAGGCTATTATTGATCAGGCGCAATACCATTGTCAGGCCAGAAGTGAGCATTTACCACCAGCCTATTATAGTCTGGTCGAGCAAGTTAATGATCGCGGTGTCTTTTCATTTTGTATGTGTCCGGGTGGCGTTATTGCCCCCTGTGCAACTGACCATAACGAAATCGTCGTCAACGGCTGGTCTCCATCCAAACGGAATAATCCACATGCCAATTCAGGTACCGTCATCCAGATCAACCTCGATGATGTACCTAATACCCTGAATGATCCCTTTGCTCTGCTTGATTTTCAAAAGCAGATCGAACGCAGGGCCTTCGAAGTTGGCGGAGGAAACCTTGTTGCTCCTGCACAGCGGATGGTTGACTTTGTTGAAGGACGAGTATCTATGGATCTACCGGAAAATTCGTATAAACCCGGAACTTCTTCGGCAGACTTACGAGAGGTTTTACCAACTTTTGTACATGAAGCGCTTCGGGGTGCCCTCCCAATATTTGGTAAAAAGATGAAAGGCTACTATACGAATGAAGCTATTCTGGTCGGTGTAGAATCGAGGACATCTTCGCCTATACGTATCCCGCGAAATAAAGAAAACCTGCAACACCCTCAGGTCAAAGGACTTTACCCTTGTGGGGAGGGAGCCGGCTATGCCGGCGGCATTATTTCAGCCGCGATAGACGGGATTAATTGTGTCGACGCTATTGATTTAAGTTAAGATTTTTTATTTTTTCTCTTGCAGAATAAGAAGAAATGCCTTACTTTTGTAGCATCAACGCGAAAGTAGCTCAGTTGGTAGAGCACAACCTTGCCAAGGTTGGGGTCGCGAGTTCGAATCTCGTCTTTCGCTCTAAAAAAGCTTCCAAAATTTGGAAGCTTTTTTTATTTATTAGCTTAATTTACGCGCCTCCCCCAAACTCATAATCGAGCTGTTGAAAAAAGACAACAAGCCCACCAATACAACAATAAGACCCGCAATGATAAATGCCGTCGCCACTCCGATCACATCTGCGATAAAACCTGTAAAGAGAAGTCCTATCATACTTGGTAAAATGGCGATACTAAAATAAAGCGAGAACACACGACCCAACATTTCCGCCGGCACCTGCTCTTGAATAATTGTCATAAATGAGGCCGAGAAAATAGACATTGAAACCCCGCCCAGACCGGTCATAATGACAAAAGGAATAAACCAAGTAGAGGGAAACCAACCCGACAGGGCAAACGTGATTCCTAAAACAATATGCATGCTATTAACCAATGCCACCTTGGACACCGACACTTTTGCAAGTCCCAAAAAGCTCCCTCCAATAAGCATACCTATCCCCCAAATAATCTCAATAATGCTCATTTCCCACTTACCACCACTATAATGACCAATGGTCAATAAAGGGAACATGATCGCAACGGGCATAATACAAAAAGTCGCCACCATGGCATAAATAAATAACATTTTTAAGCCCTTATTATGATAGATCGCTCTCATTCCTTGCTTAAGATCTTCCAAAACGGCAGCAATCGAAGGCTTCATATCAGATCGGGAAAGATGTGGAATAGTTACAAAAAATAAAGATGTGATGGCCACCGCGGCACCAATGACATCCAGGTACAGCACCTGTGAAATCGGGAAATAACTAATTGCCAATGTCCCCAATGCAGGGCCTGCAATACTACTTACTGACTGTAGCATCTGATTAATCCCCGATACACGCAATAATTTATCTTCAGGCACAAGCAACGGTGCAATTGCTTGCATGGCCGGCGAATGAAATGCAGAGCCGATCGAACGACAGGCCATCAATAAATAAATTAGAAACATGTTGGTGCCATCACTTTTTAGCACAAATGTCATTCCTAGGGTACAGAGAGCGATAAAACCATCAGCGAAAATCATGACTTTCTTTCTATCCCAACGATCGATATAAACACCGGCAAATGGTCCGATAATCGCCTGTGGTAACAAACCGGCAATAGCGGCAAAAGCCAATATCTCAGCAGATCTGTGTGTCAAACTCAACCAGATCATGATCGAAAAGTTGACCGCTGAACTGGACAGTAAAGAAATAAATTGCCCAATCCATATATAACTATAGGTACGAAACCAGTTATTTTTTTCCATAAAATTTTAAATAAAAAATACAACAGGTGCATGATCAAGAATGATCGGCACATTAAAGTAAAACGCTTTTAGCACCTACCCAATCAGCAAATGAAAATACCGGATCGCGCGCACCGAATATCAGACTTGTCAAAGCTGCAAGTGGATAACTCAGAGAGAACCAATCCATTCATTAAGCGAACAGGTGTGTCCAATGGAGAATTTAAAAACGTAAATGAGCTATAAAACCCAAGGTTTATAAGCGTAAGCTGTATACAAAGACATGTTCATAACGGTACAAAAGTAAGAGAAAAGAAGCAAAAACACAACTCCAAGGCTTCTGCCTATTTTAAAACCGTTTCCACCGGATCTTTTAAAGAGAAATGTTGATCAAAAAAATAAGGCGTATACCGATTGGTAAACGCCTTATTCAGTGTATAGTTTGTGTGATTTTATTTAGTTCGTTTTTAGGCTTTGTTCCACCAGCTCCTCGACATATTTCCGAACAACTTCGTTTGAAAAGCGGGTCGTTACATCAAAGGCAAAAGCATGTACAAGTAGGATACGTGCTGATTCTTCACCTATTCCACGCGCTCTCAAATAAAACAAAGCTTCATTATCAAACTGACCGATCGTACATCCGTGTGAACATTTCACATCATCCGCAAAAATCTCCAGTTGTGGTTTTGTATAAACCGCTGAATTATCCGACATTAACATATTATTGTTCTGTTGGAAAGCGTTGGTTTTCTGTGCATCTTCACGAACGAAGATCTTTCCGTTGAAAACAGCCGTAGATTTATCCTGTGTAATATTTTTATACCATTCGTAGGATTCACAATGTGGCTTAAGATGGTCCACAACAGTGTGATTGTCCACCAATTGATCCCCCGCTGTCAGGTTAATACCATACAGATGACTTTCTACATTTTCAGCATCTAAGCGCACATTAATATTATTGCGAATAAAGGACGCACCGGGGAAATTACAGTTGTAGTTATTGTAAAGACTATATTTTTCCTGGTATACTTCTGTATGATTAAAGTAACGGCTCGCAGACTCGGCCACCTGAAGATAGTAATGTTGAACTTTAGCATTCTCTTTTACTATGATTTCCGAAACTTTATTATGCACATTGCTTGCGCTACCATCTGCCATAATAAAACTCTCGATCAGTTCAAGTTCAGCATTAGGTTCGACAACGACCAAATTCCGTGTCTGCGCAAAAAAGTCTTCTTTTCCGGTTGCTACGTGGATAATCTGAATAGGTTTATCAAGTACAACGCCTTTTTTCAAATGGATAAATACACCATTCGTAAAGGCCGCTGTGTTGAGTGCCACCATAATATTATCGGACTTGTCAGCGTATTTCGCAAAATGGGACTGAAATGCAGGTTCCTCAACAGCGTCATCCATTGGAATAACAACAAGTCCTTTTACCTTTTCCAGCTCACTCACCGCCAATACATACTGCCCATTAACCAGAATAATACGGTACGCATCCAAATTCGGAATCTCTCCCGCGCTAAAATCCAAGCCCTCGATATCCACATCTACATCAAGCGCATAAGGCTTATTGACAATACTGTGGATGTTTGTATATTTCCATTCTTCATTCTTAACTGTGGGAAAGCCTGCTGCTTCGAAACGCTCGAATGCTTGTTGACGCGCTTCCGTAAAGAAAGCAGATCCGTCTGAAACACGTTGCTCTTTAAAAGCTCCCAACACTTGTTGAAGTAATGATTCTGAAACTAATGTACTCATGTTATTTTTTAATCAAATCGCCAAAATTCTCTTCCACTCCTATTTTATCGGTGTAAAAGATTAGGCGTTTTGTGTATCATATTCTTTTAACCAATCGTATCCCTTTTCTTCGAGCTCCAAAGCCAATTCTTTAGGCCCCGATTTCACGATACGGCCATTGTACAAGACGTGAACAAAATCTGGAACGATGTAATCCAACAGACGCTGGTAGTGTGTGATGACAATAAAGGCATTGTCTTTGGAACGCAACTGATTCACACCATTTGCAACAATACGAAGTGCATCGATATCCAAACCTGAATCTGTTTCATCCAAAATTGATAATTTAGGATTCAACATCGCCAGCTGAAAAATCTCGTTACGTTTTTTCTCACCACCGGAGAACCCTTCGTTCAAAGAACGATTCGCTAAATTGGCCGAAAACTCAACCAGCTTTTGCTTATCCTTTACCATCTGTAAGAATTCTTTGGCTTCCATTGGAGGCAAACCTTTATATTCACGAATATCATTCACTGCTGTTTTCAGAAAATTGATATTCGATACACCCGGGATTTCAACAGGATATTGAAACGCCAGGAACAGTCCCTCACGAGCACGATCCTCCGGAGAAAGATCCAATAAATCCACGCCATCCAAAAAAGCAGAACCTTCATTCACTTCGTATGATTCACGTCCGGCCAAAACATTACCTAAGGTACTCTTTCCAGCTCCATTAGGTCCCATAATAGCGTGGATTTCCCCTGCTTTAACTTCCAGGTTTAATCCCTTTAATATTTGTTTGTCTTCTACAGACGCATGTAAATTTTTAATGCTTAACATTTTATTCTTATTGAGTATTGAACGATACGCCAGCATTAGCTAGCTTGCTCAATTATTTATTATCTATCCTACTGAACCTTCTAAAGAAATCGCCAATAATTTTTGTGCTTCCACAGCAAATTCCATTGGCAACTGATTTAACACCTCTTTAGCGTAACCATTAACAATTAACCCAACCGCTTTTTCGGAATCAATACCACGTTGGTTCAGATAAAAGACTTGATCTTCACCAATTTTTGACGTAGTTGCTTCGTGCTCCAATTTTGCTGTCTTATTCCGGTTTTCGATATATGGGAAAGTATGTGCACCACATCTATCACCGATCAATAAGGAATCACATTGGGTAAAGTTTCGAGAATTATCTGCATTAGGTCCGATTTTCACCAAACCTCTGTAGCTATTATGGCTTTTTCCAGCAGAAATTCCTTTTGAAACAATTTTAGACTTCGTGTTTTTACCTAAGTGGATCATTTTTGTCCCAGTATCAGCAACTTGGTAGTTACGGGTCATTGCAACCGAATAAAATTCACCGATTGAATTATCTCCTTTTAGGATTACCCCTGGATACTTCCAGGTAATTGCAGATCCAGTCTCTACCTGTGTCCATGAAATCTTGCTATTATCACCTCTACAGATCCCGCGTTTCGTTACAAAGTTAAAAATACCACCTTTACCGTCTTTGTCACCGGGATACCAGTTCTGCACAGTAGAGTATTTAATTTCTGCATCGCGTTCAGCAATCAGTTCCACTACAGCAGCGTGTAATTGATTCTCATCACGCATCGGCGCAGTACAGCCTTCCAGATACGACACGTAGGCCCCTTCATCCGCAACGATTAAGGTACGTTCGAACTGACCTGTATTTTGTGCGTTAATACGGAAATAAGTTGACAACTCCATCGGACATTTCACGCCCTTTGGAACATAAACAAATGATCCATCCGAAAACACGGCAGAGTTTAACGCAGCATAAATATTATCTGTTTGAGGAACCACTGTTCCCAAATATTTCTTTACGAGATCAGGATGTTCTTGTACGGCTTCGCCAAATGAACAAAAGATTACCCCTTGTTCCTTTAGCTTCTCACGGAACGTTGTCTTTACCGATACCGAATCAAAGACCGCATCAACAGCTACCACACCGGCCAAAATCTTTTGCTCATCCAAAGGAATACCCAACTTTTCAAATGTAGCAATCAATTCAGGATCAACTTCGTCCATAGAATTCAATTGCGGTTTTGCCTTTGGGGCAGCATAATAAGATAGATCTTGAAAATCAATCTCTGGAGCTCTGAAATTTTGCCAAGTAGGCATCTTTAACGTCAAGAAATGACGAAAAGCTTTCAATCTCCACTCCAATAACCATTCAGGCTCATTCTTTTTTGCCGAAATAAAACGAACCGTCTCCTCTGTAAGGCCTTTGGCTGCGATTTCCATTTCGATATCTGTCGTGAACCCGTATTTATATTCTTCGAGCTCCAGCTCTTTTAATAAATCGTCGTCTTTAGTACTCATATTTCGCTCTCACGGTTTAACTAATTCGGGAGGGGTCTAACCTCCGCACCTATCGAACTGCAAAGTTACAATTTCAAAGCCAATAAAATACATTTTATGTATTCTCAAACAGGTATTTTTAATAAAAAAATGACATTTATCATTTCATTTCATTGAAATGCGCACATTTCAAACGATTATGACAGTCAAATGATTTTAAATCAATAAAAATTATAACAAAACCCTAATCATATAAATAAAATCTATTTATCATCAATAATTTTGTTTATTTTTAAATTTCCAAATATAATTTTGTATATTTACAAATACTATTGATTATTAAGACTTAAGATATGCCGTTTGCACCAGACAAAACAGATTTAAAAATTCTTAAACTATTACAAGAGAATGGCCGTATTACCAATTTGCAATTAGCATCCAGTATCGGGCTCTCTCCTGCACCGACTTTAGAACGTGTAAGAAAACTTGAGAATTCGGGCTTTATCAAGAGTTATCATGCTTTTGTTGACGAAGAAAAATTAGGACTAGGCATAAAATCCTTTATACAGATCTCGCTGGATTTCCACACACACAATGCAATTCCAGAATTTGTCGCTGCCGTAAAAATGATCCCGGAGGTAACAGAGTGCCACCATGTCACCGGTAATTGCGATTTTATTCTCAAGGTCTACGTAAAAGACATAAAAGCCTATGAAGGTGTTATCATGGAAAAGATTGCCAAAATTCCTTTTGTAAAGACATTCCAAACTATGATGATTATGTCCACAAGCAAAAAGGAACCGATCATTCCATTGGAATACTAAAAGAAAAGCCTATGAAAACATCATCCCAATATCAGGATCTCGCAATGATCCTTGCTTGGCCTGATGCTACGATCCGCGGTGACGAAGCATGGATGATGTTTTTCAAGAAAATAGGCCTTGTTAAAAACCTAAACTTTAAAGTCGGCCACACAGGCATTGTCCTGATCGAACGCGATACAGGCAGACTTTGTTTCTACGATTTTGGCCGATATATTGCCCCAAGAGGATACGGAAGAGCACGTTCAGAAGATTCTGATCCAAAACTAACGATTAAACTTAAAGCACAAATTGAGCGAAACCACATCCTAAACCTGCCGGAAATTGTCCGGTATTTTGAAGAGATGAAAGATGCCATGCAGGGCGTCGGCGATCTTTATTTTTCCATTGTCCAAAAAATAGATTTTTATCGTGCAAAAGCTTTTGCTGATCAATGGGTACACCGGGGATCATACCCCTATGGCGCCGTAGCGTACAATAACAATAATTGCTCCCGATTTATTGTAAGACTCCTTATCCACGCCTCCAAAAAGTTTCATTTTTGGCATCCGATCAATTTTCCGGAAACCATAAAGGCAAGCCCAATGAGCAATATAGTCAACTCTTGCTCCGACGGGTCAATCTATAAATATACCACATCAGGCGGCCTGCAACGTATAAAAATGGGACGATTCACATCATTGTTATTTCTCCTTAAAAAACTAAGGAGTAATATCTCTGCTCGTTGCGCTGGAACGTTACCCGAAGATACTACAATTGGTGGAATGCTGCAGAAAGATAAGCCCTGCCACCTCCCAGCCAGCGCACAGTACCTAGGCGGTGTCGGCGAGGGGGCCTGGTTCCAAATAGACCCCATTAGTGCGAATCGGGTGATTATACATAGATTCACGCAACAAGGAGAGCATGAATACAGTGTTCTAGGGGAAACGAGCCAGCCCATAGATTTTGAAAGCTCCTATCAGATCACCTACGACAGCCATTTTCTATTCAGTCATCTACGACAAAATAAGAATACCATTCGAATCGAACATATCCATGTTTTGGCAATTGGAGAAACCGGTGTTACTGCCCATGACAAATACGCTTAGACCAAACGCCAATCAATAGGAGTCTTACCATGCTCCACCAAATATTGATTTGCCTTTGAAAAGTGTCTGCTTCCAAAAAACCCCCTGTAAACAGAAAGCGGCGATGGGTGCACAGCTGTCAAAATAAGATGCTTACGCGCGTCGATCAATACACTTTTCTTTTGTGCGTAGCTACCCCAAAGCAGAAAGACCACATGCTCACATCGTTCGGAAATAGCATGTATAATACTGTCTGTAAAAACTTCCCAGCCTCTTTTCTGGTGCGAACCGGCCAAATGCGCCTGCACAGTCAGCGTTGCATTAAGCAACAATACGCCCTGCTTGGCCCAAGACGTCAGATCCCCTGATCGAGGTTCTACAAATCCATCAATATCGTCCTGTAATTCCTTAAAAATATTCTTTAAAGAAGGCGGCAATACAATCCCCTCTGGCACAGAAAAAGACAAACCATGTGCCTGACCATCATTGTGATACGGGTCCTGCCCGAGAATAACAACTTTAACATGTTGGAGCGGTGTCAGTTTAAAAGCATTCATCACCAGATCAGCAGGCGGAAACACCTTAGTCCGTTGACGTTCCGCCTGTACAAAGGCAGACAATTGTTTCATATAAGGCTGACTGAACAAAGGTTTCAATACTGCTGCCCAAGAATCATGATATAGCTTTTCCATAAACCAAACTTAGAAAAAGTTGTATGTAATGGCAAATTTATTCCCCGGTCGCTGTTCATAAAGCACTTACGATAGCGGCACAGTTATCTGCCATAAGATCATTTTGACGATCGGTATGAGCATGAAATGTATAATTTTACAAAATAACCACTTGAACAAGTTGCTTAAACGACGAAATTAACGGATATTTGCAGAATTAAATTGAACACAAATATTTTTAAACAAAGATTTATGTCAAATCTCGTTAGAATCATCATTTGCAGTGCATTGCTGATTGGGACAGTTGCTTTATTTTGGACCGGAAATTGGGGATGGGGAATACTAGGCATCTTGATCACAATTCTTGGTTTTGTCACTGTATTTTTTCATGAATACATGCTTATCGCGCAATGGTATATGCGCAAACAAGATATGGCTGCTGCCGAAAAATGGTTAAAGAAAATCACGAATTATGAAAAACAATTAATTCCGCAACAACATGGTTACTACAACATGTTAATCGGATTGATCGAATCTCAACGCGCTCCAATGCAATCTGAAAAGTATTTCAAAAAAGCGCTGGCACTCGGACTTCATATGGATCATAATATCGCGTTGGCAAAATTAAGTTTAGCGGGTGTAGCAATGGCAAAACGTAATAAACGTGAAGCGGAAAAATTACTTCAAGAAGCTAAAAAAGCAGATAAAAATAAACTGTTAGCTGATCAAATAAAAATGATGAAAGATCAGATGGGCATGTTAGACAAACAACAGATCCGCTACAATCGATAAGAAATAAATTTCAAAAAGCTAAAAAAGCGCTGGAATCTTAAAAGATTCCAGCGCTTTTTCTATTTATGTAAGTCCGATCAACTATTTATTCAGCAAGATGGGGACTTCCAAAAATTTACCTTCCTCCTCGCTACTTTCAAAAACAAGTTTGATACTAACGGGTTTATCGGTCTTCTTCCAGTCTTTCACAATTACCTGGATATCCACAGGTTTATCCTCCTCAAGCAGATAATGCAAATAGTTCTGTTTATCTTCAAAGTTGATCCGGACATTTCCCATCTGAATTGAAGAGAAAAAATGCGGCTGCTTCTTTTGATCCAGAATCTGTGTGGAGAAAGTATTCATTTTATACTCCCGGGGATCTGTACTGTAGGATATTGCAAATAAATTAATAATCAACTCATTTTTTGCCTTATCCACATGAAACTCTTTTAAATCAAATTGGATATCATCAACCACCAATAATGAATCCGCAGATTGAGCTTGCACTGAGCCAGCAGTAAAACAGAGAAAAAGCAGGATGACAGCGCAATGGAAAATTTTAGTCATATATTATACTATTTAAAAAGCCACGCTAACCGTGGCTCCTATCTATTAAAAATCTATTGAAATCAAATTATGCACGCAACCGGTCGGCCGAGCGAATCAGTTTCTCATCCCTGCGTACTCCGCCCAATGCCAGCGCACAAAAAATAATTGATATTGGCAATAAAAAGAAACCAACCCCGATATTACCGGCTCCCAAAAACTGACCGACGGTAGCAAGATGTGTGCTCGCGGATGAATAAAGCCAGATGGCAAAAAATATAATTGCGACAATCTCCACCCATATCAATAAAAGCTGAACCTTACGTTGTCTAAATTTAAATATGGTGAAAATCGGAAGCAATCCCAATAGCGCTGCCACAATAGTCTGAAGGATATAACCAAAACCACCTTCATGGACCGGCTGCCCAGCAGTAACGCCATAAACACCTGTTACCTTCACATTTTTCCCCAAACCGACTAAATCACTGTAATTTACATAAGGGAATAAAAATAAGCCGAATATAATTAATCCTGCCACTAATAAATAAACAGTTTGGATACGTTGAATCATATTTTAATTTTTGTATGTCAACAAATATAATAAGCTTTCTTTCTATTTAGAAATCAGAACAATCGAAAGGGCTATTTTGTTGCAAATTTTGGAAGATAAAAAAACTCCCCTCCCGGCCACAGCACATTTGTATTCATGCTAAGTTTTCTTGGGAACCGTTAAAACGATCTTCTTTCAGCTCAATATTCGGACTTGGTCCCCGATTTCTTTTTAGCATGTTGATACAGGTTACCTCATGGAGTTCTTTTCAGAAAGCATTATCTTTGCACAAAAAAACAAGATCATGCTATATATATATGGTGCAACAGCGCATGCAAAGACTGCTGTAGATGTAGCCGAAGATTTGGACATCGAAATCGGAGGGCTTATTGACAAATCACTGCTGATCGAGGATGTATTCGATTATGAGGTCCAACTCCACCATCAGGTGAAAGATGCTGCAGAAAATTTCTTTGTTGCCGTTAAAAATCCGGGGCTACGCGAAAGGATAGTATCCGAAAATCCGGACTGGAATTTTCAGTCCTTAATTCACCCGAAAGCCTATGTCTCCAAAAGAGCTGAAATTGGTGAAGGATGTATTATTCTTCCCGGAGCAACAATAGCCCCCGATGTACAGATTGGCAACCATTGTATCATCTCAGGATCGGCAGTCATTGAAAGCAATACCATTATTGAAGATTTCGTAAACATTGGACCAAATGTTTCCATCGGTGCCAATGTACTGGTAGGCCGAGGCTCAGAAATCAAAGCTAACACCCATATCGAGGACGAAGAGACCATCTCCAAAGAGAGTGTCGTTTAAGGATTAAATTCCCGCCGAGTGAAACTGTAGATCATACAGCTTTTTGTAGTAACCCTCAAAAGACAAAAGCTCTTGGTGTGTTCCAATCTCTTTTATTTCCCCCTTGTCCAAAACAATGATCTTGTCCGCCTTTTGAATGGTGGACAAGCGGTGGGCAATGACAATGGATGTCCGTCCCCGCATTAAATTGTCGATCGCACTTTGGATCATTTCCTCAGTTTCGGTATCTACGGAGGAGGTAGCCTCGTCCAAGATCAGAATTCTAGGATCATGAACCAGCGCCCGAATAAAAGAAATTAATTGAGCCTGCCCGGCAGACAATGTTGCTCCTCTTTCCTTCACGTCGTAATCATACCCACCGGGAAGTCGCATAATAAAGTCATGTGCCCCAACTTCTTTGGCCGCTTCGATAACTTGTTCCCTCGAAATTGAGGGATCACCCAATGTAATATTATTGATGACAGTATCCGAGAAAAGAAACACATCCTGCAGCACCGTCGCAATGGTATTTCTCAAATAATCAAGATCGTAATCGCGAATATTTACACCGTCCAGGAGGATTTCACCTTTATTGATCTCGTAAAACCGACTAAGAATATTGATTGTGGACGATTTACCCGCACCTGTAGCACCCACCAAAGCCAATGTCTCGCCAGGTTGTACACTAAAATTGACATCTCTTAATACCCAACTTTCATCGTTATAAGCAAACCAAACATGCTTAAAAGTAATTTCTCCCTTAATATGGTCGGGCTTTAATGTACCCGAATTAGGAGTCATCTCATCGGTATCTAGGACTTCAAAAATGCGTTCAGCACTCACCATACCCATTTGAAGCGTATTAAACTTATCAATAAGCTCCCGAATAGGCCTAAAAATCATGTTGATATACATAATAAAGGCTACAACTACACCGGGTGAAATCACATCGCCCATAATCTGTTTGGCACCAAACCACACCAGCAAGCCTAAGGAAATTGCCATGATAATTTCCAAAACAGGAAAAAAGATAGAGAAATACCAGTTGGTACGGATATGTGCGTTCCGATGCTGTGCATTAATTTCTTTGAATTTATCCATTTCTTGCTTTTCACGCGCAAAATATTGGATAATACCGACTCCAGTAATATGCTCCTGTAAAAAGGTATTCAAATTAGACACCCATTTCCTAACATCGATAAAGGCAGCTTTCATAGCTTCTTTAAATACATAGGTTGCAGCAATCATCAAAGGCATTGGAATAAGTACGATTAACGTCAATTTCCAATCCGAATAGAACATAACGCCCAATATCACCGCCAACTGCAGAAGATCGCCAATAATCTGAATCAATCCTTCCGAGAAGATATTGGAAAGTGTTTCCAAGTCAGATATCGTCCTCGTAATCAACTTTCCCAAGGCGGTGCGGTCAAAATACTTAAGACGCAGCTGTACAATATGATTAAACACCTGAATGCGGATATCCCGGATAACAGACTGCCCCAGCGTATTTGTCATAAGGGTATGATAATAACGAATCAGGGTCTGCACCACGACCAATGCCAGCATGGCCATGAGCATATAGGACAATCCCGCTGTATCAAAATTTAGGATATAGTTATCTAGCGTATGCTGAATAAGCATCGGTAGCGCTGGGGCAACTGCCGCCAATAGTATCGTTAAAACCACGGATATCCAAAATGCGACATGATAAGGCCGCATATAGCGACTCATGCGCCGCAACAAATTGACATCATAGGTTTTACCTGTTATTTTATCTTGACTCACGTTAATATTATATATAAGGGTAAGCTACTTCTGTTAAATACAATCCATGCGCCGGGACGGATACCCCAGCCTTGCCGCGACTTTTGCTCTTAATCACTTCCTGCATAAAGGAAGCCGGTTTGTCCTTCAGTCCGATCTCCAGCGAAGTACCTACGATCGCACGGACCATGTTGCGCAAGAAACGATCCGCGGTGATATGAAATACCAGATCCTGTTCATTATGCCATAACCATTCTGCTCTACGAATATCACAAATATTTGTAAACACCTGCGTATGAGACTTGCTAAAACATTCAAAATCTTGCTTACCCAATAAAAATTGGGCAGCCTCGTTCATTTTGTCCACATCGGGGCGGTCACGCATGAAACAGGAATAAGGATAAATAAACGGATCTTTATGAAAATGAAGGTGGTACTCATAAGATCTATGCGTCGCATCAAATCGGGCATGAGCATCATCAGCAACTTCAATCAGCCTTTTAACCGCAACGTCAAAAGGTAATAATGCATTAAGTGAATGAATAAAACGGTCCGGCTTTGTTAATATTCCCACAGCAGCTGCATCAAAATGTGCGTACAACTGCTTCGCATGCACACCTGTGTCCGTCCGTCCCGCTCCAGTAGTCTCAATAGGTTCGCGCAACAATGTCGCCAATGCCCTATTCAATACTTCCTGTACCGAAATCGCATTGTTCTGAACCTGCCAACCATGATAAGATTGCCCAAAGTAGGCTATTTCTAAAAAAAAACGTCTTTTATCCATTATACGACACAAAGGTACATTTTTCAAAATGAGCTACATTTCCCCGAGGTATTATTTTGCTTATTTTGCCAATATTTAATCCTCACATGACAAAACTTATAACGCCTTTGGTTTTAACCTACAGGAATAAGGAAATTACTCAGGTCTACGTTGTTACCAAATTGGTCATGCAGACACCTTGAACCCATGTTGAGTCCACCTTTTTCAAGTGTACTTATGCTGAGCCTATAATATATCTATCAGATTTTCAAAAGCCATACCCCGCGAGGCTTTTAATAATACCGTAGCTCCGATAATCGGTCTTTCCTCCAGGGCGGCTTTCGCATCTAGGGTCGTTTCAAAAAACTCGGCGTCATCATTTTTATGTTCAAGAAATGCCTTTCCGACAAAAATCTTGCGATCAGCGAACATACTTCCTACGTTATCCACGATTTTCCTATGCTCATCAAAAGATTCAGCACCAAGTTCAAACATGTCCCCCAGAATAACCGCTTTCTTGTCGGCCTCAATAATTCGAACATTATCCAAAGCAGCGGCCATACTGGTAGCATTGGCATTATAATAATCACAAATTACCGTGTTGTGGGCCGTTTTCATGATCTGGGAGCGATTATTTGTTGGGGTATAGCCCGCAATACCGGAATTGATCTCCCGGGGCGAGATATCGAAATGCAAACCTACCGCTATCGCAGCCAAAAAGTTTTCTGTGTTGTATGAACCTGTAAGTTGCGTATCTATGATATAAGTCTGCGGATCTTCTTTCGTCCTCCACGAGATCTGTAACAACGGAGTCGCTTTCAACAACTTACCAATGACATCATTGGTTTCGGAAAACCCATAAGTCACAATTTCAGCTATTTGCCGTGCTGCAGCCATTTCTCTCAAATGCGGATTATCCGCCTGTAAAAAGAGTGTCCCCCGATGATCTTGCAACCAATCATACAGCTCACCCTTTGTTTTTTTAACACCTTCAAAAGAGCCAAATCCTTCCAGATGCGCCTTTCCGACATTGGAGATCAATCCATGTGTTGGTTCAGCAATTTCACACAAAAACGCTATTTCTCCCAAATGGTTGGCTCCCATCTCTATAATGGCGATTTCAATGGATGCATCAATAGCCAACAGTGTCAAAGGAACGCCGATATGGTTATTTAGATTCCCTTTTGTCGCATAAGCTTTATATTTCTGTGAGACAACGGAATACAATAATTCCTTTG
The DNA here is from genome assembly GCF_002484085.1 of Sphingobacterium sp. UBA7625. NCBI lineage: Bacteria > Pseudomonadati > Bacteroidota > Sphingobacteriia > Sphingobacteriales > Sphingobacteriaceae > Sphingobacterium > Sphingobacterium sp. UBA7625. Next base: position 81,416 of record NZ_DLJD01000051.1, on the reverse strand, counting down.
TTGTTGTCTTTCCATTTGTTCCTGTTACACCGATAACGGGAATATTCAATTGTCTCCGATGATAATTTGCCAGCTCCTGCAATGTCTTCAATACATCGTCAACCAAGATATACTGTTCGCCTTTTTTATAAATTTCCTCATCAATAACAACATACTTCGCTCCGATCTCGAGCGCCTGTTCTGCAAATGTATTTCCATTAAAATTTGCGCCCTTCAGTGCAAAGAATATGCTATCCTTCTCAATCTTACGTGTATCTGTTGTAATATTTGGATACTGTTTATAAATCTGATATAACGATTGAATGTCCATGTTTAGAAATTTGATGAGCAAATATAACCATTCTGCCTGATTTCAAATCAACAGGGACGCACATCTCAAATAATTGGACTACAAACACAATCCCCGATAACGTTTGCGCATTTATTTTAACCAATTTTCTTTAACTAAGGCTTTAATATTGGTAATTTCATTGACCAATTAAACAGTTTGAAATGCGGACGATTATACTTTCACTTTTTTCACGTTCTTTCTGTCTTCTTGCTCCGGCAGCAAAAAGACAGGATCCGGGTATTGGGGAAGTTGGTTTCTGCGCTTTCCAAACCATACAGGTATCGAATAAAAATTCCCCATGTTTAGTAGAATATAGGAATAAACAGGTTGGCTCTATGTCACAAAATCGTGTCAAATGGGAACATCTTTTAATAGATGGAGCAGCTGATAGCCTTAATTCCCGGCTTGAATTCAAGGATTGGACACCAATCTTACATTTAATTGCTAAGTAATGACCGGTAACGATTGCATAAGTTTTTCATCTAAGTTAGGAACAAAGAATGTACAATTGCTTTTACAAATAACCATTTTTAAACCAAAAATGTAAAAAATGAATTCGTTTAAAAAGCACTATTCCCGTACATTGAAATCTGCGCTTGGATTGCTTCTCGTGCTACCACAGCTGTGTATGGCCCAAGAACCTGCCCGTCCTATTATACAACAAGTCGAATTTAAGAAAGACACGTTAAGTATTAGCAATTATGGCGCTAAAGGTGACGGTCAATTTCTTAATACGGCGTCAATCAACCAAACCATCCGCACATGTAGCGAACGCGGTGGCGGTGTGGTACTGGTCCCCGCCGGAATTTGGCTGACAGGGCCTATTGAAATGCAGAACAATGTAAACCTACATCTCAAACGAGACGCCGTCTTGCTTTTCACCAAGGACTTTGATCAATACAAGCTTGTTGAATCTAATTGGGAAGGTGAACCGGCTTGGCGCAATCAAAATCCAATATCTGGCAAGAACCTATATAATATTGCCATTACCGGCCATGGTATCATCGATGGCAATGGAGGTGCTTGGCGAATGGTCAAAAAAAGTAAATTAACGGCTTCACAATGGAAAAACCTAGTGGCATCCGGAGGTACAGTCGATCCCAAGAGTGAAATCTGGTATCCCTCAGCGAGTTCGCTGAAAGGTTCTCAAGAGAAGAAAGCAGGAGTAATTCGTCCGGGCACAACAATCGATGACTTCAAAGATGTCAAAGATTTCTTAAGGCCCAATCTTTTGGTATTTACAAACTGTAAAAAGGTATTATTGGAAGGAGTGACGATCCAAAACTCCCCTGCATGGAATGTACACCCTTTATTATGTGAAGATCTCACCTTACGTAAACTTTCGGTTCGTAATCCATGGTACGGTCAAAATGGCGATGGTGTGGACGTCGAATCTTGCAAGAATGTCCTAATTGAGGACTGTACATTTGATGTTGGTGACGACGGCATATGTATCAAGTCAGGCCGGGATAAAGCTGGCCGTGACCGTGGCAAGCCAACCGAAAATGTAATCATTCGCAATAATGTTGTTTATCACGCACATGGTGGATTTGTGATCGGAAGCGAGATGAGCGGTGGCGCCCGCAATATTTGGGTGGAAGACTGTTCATTTATCGGGACTGATATTGGACTTCGCTTCAAAACGACAAGAGGTCGCGGTGGAGTAGTAGAAAACATATTCATCAACAATATCAATATGATTGATATTCCCGGCGAGGCTATTCTATTTGACATGTATTATGCGGCAGTAGACCCCGTTCCACTGGCTGGAGAAAAAAGATCCTCCGTAAAAACAGTAACACTTCCGGTTACAGAAGAAACTCCGCAGTTTAAGAACTTCTATATCAAAAATATTGCAGCAAAAGGAGCATCAAAAGGAATTTTCCTACGTGGTCTTCCTGAAATGCATATTCAGAACATCTGGATTGAGCATGCAACATTGGAAGCAAATAAGGGTATAGAAATCATTGAAGCTTCTCAGATTAATTTAAAAAATATTGTATTAAAGACAACAGAAAACAATCCGTTGATCGCCATCAACAATAGCTCCGCGATAAAGCTAGATAATATCCAAGCATTGGATGCTCCAGAATTGTATATCGAGGTAGCAGGTGAGAAAAGCAGTGATATCCGGCTCTCAAAATCCAACACAAAGGCTGCCAAGACTGTCAGTCAATTTATAGCGGGAAGTACGAACAAATCCTTAACGATCAAAAATTAGGAACGTGATGAGAAAGTTATTTTTAATTCTTTTAAACCTTATAGCACTTGCTCCATTTTCAGGATTTGGCCAACAAAAGCCTTTTTCTGAGCAGATGGCCAATACTGTACTTGAACAGCTCTATCCGGATTCCCTATTCAACAGGACCGACAAATTTCCGAAATGGTCATATGACATGGGGGTTATTTTTGAAGGTCTCACAGATGTATGGCGCAATACGGCAGACGCTACCTATTTTAATTATATGCAGACCCGCATGGATGCTTATCTCAGCATTCCGGATTCCATTAAGAACTATGATGCGCAAGATTTCAATATCGACAATATCAAAAATGGTACGGCACTATTAACGCTTTACAAAGTGACCGGCAAAGAAAAATACCTTAAGGCCTGCCACCAATTATATGCACAGCTCCAAAAGCATCCGCGAACTAATGAAGGAGGCTTTTGGCATAAGAAAATCTATCCTTATCAAATGTGGCTGGATGGCTTATACATGGGACAACCTTTCTACGCGGAATATGCTAGCCTGATGAATATTCCTTCCGCCTTTGACGATATCGCCAACCAGTTTAGCTACATGGAAAAAAACGCCCGTGATGCGAAAACAGGCCTGCTGTATCATGGTTGGGATGAATCAAGAAAAGAACGCTGGTCTGATCCGAAAACAGGTTTGTCACCACACTTTTGGGCCAGGGGCATGGGCTGGTATGTCATGGCGCTTGTTGATGTATTGGACTATTTCCCGGAAGAGCATTCTCGTAGACAAGAACTCATTGCGATCTTAAACAGAACGTTATCGGCAATCGTCAAGTATCAAGATGCCAAAACAGGTGTTTGGTATGATATTGTGGATTTAGGCACCAGAAAAGAGAATTACCTCGAATCCTCGGCTTCAAGTATGTTTGTCTTTGCATTGGCAAAATCATTGCGCAAAGGCTATATCCCGGTTTCATTTCAAAAAAGTCTGGACCGGGGTTATCAAGGGCTTGTGAAGGAGTTCATTACTCCAGCAGGAGAAAATCGTGTGAACCTTAACAAAACGGTCCAAGTGTCTGGCTTAGGTGGAAAAAAATATCGCGACGGTAGCTTTGCGTATTATATGAGCGAACCCGTCATTACCAATGATCCCAAGGGAGTCGGTGCTTTTATCCTTGCAGCGTCAGAAGTTGAATTTGTGAATGAACAAAAGGGTAAGAAACGGCGTACTGTCACATTGGACAATTACTTCAACAACGAATATAAAAAGACAGCATCGGGGCAACTTAAACCCTATCATTATCTTTGGGATGGCGATGATAACAATGGATTTTCGCTGTTGGGTAGGATAATTGAAAAAAACGGGGGGCAATTAAATACATTAAAGACAGCTCCTACACGACAGAATCTCTCCAAATCCAACATCTATATAATCGTAGATCCCGATACAGAGAAAGAAACCGAAAATCCACATTTCATGAATGAAACCGATGCCCAGCAGATTGCACAATGGGTTGAACAGGGCGGTGTACTCGTTCTTTTATTAAATGATAGTGGCAATTGCGAAATCACCAAATTCAATACCCTCGCACAGAAGTTCGGCATCACATTTAATGAAGACAGTCGCAATCGTGTCAAAGGAAATGAATTCCAGACCGGGGCAGTTCATATCCCGAAAGGTAATACAGTATTTCCAAATACATCCAAAATATATGTCAAGGAGATTTCAACGTTACAAGTTAAAGCTCCTGCCCAAGTATTGATTCAAGAGAATGGTGATAACATCATTGCCACGGCGAAGTATGGAAAAGGGACCGTATTTGCAATCGGGGATCCATGGTTGTATAACGAATATACAGATGGAAGAAAACTGCCTCAGGAATATGAAAATTTTGCTGCGGCAAATGATTTAGTGCACTGGTTGTTCAAGCAGATCAAAAACTAGAACCATGAGAAAAATAGCCATCCTAAGTTTCATCGCGGTATCCGTGTTTCATCATCACTGCGCTGGACAGTCCTTGACTTCCAAAGATTCATTAGCAGAAAAGATGCTCATTTATCAACTACCAAATGGTGCATGGCCTAAACAGCTGGTCGACAAAAGTGTCGTTGACTACAAGCTGCCAATTACAAAAGAAATCCTGCAAAAGATTAAAAACACAGCTATTGACCATGCCACGCTCGACAACAATGCGACAACCCGGGAAATAAATGTATTGATCAAAGCTTTTAAGGATACCAAAAATCCGGCTTATCTGACCGCTGCGGAAAAAGGTATCGCATATATCTTATCGGCTCAATATGAGAATGGAGGCTTTCCACAATACTATCCGAATAAATCACTCTATAGAGCTGAAATAACCTACAACGATAATGCCATGATCAATGCCTTATTGGTGCTTTACAAAGTTGCCAATAAACAACAAGGCTTTGAATCTGTCAACCCTATGTTTGTGTCAAAAGCGCAAACAGCAGTGGAAAAAGGCATAGCCTGTATCCTGAAAACACAGGTCATGCAAGACGGAATAAGGAGTATTTGGGCTGCCCAATACGATCAGAATACTTTGGTGCCTGCTCAAGCCAGAAAATTTGAACCTGCTTCATTAAGTACGAGTGAATCCGTTGCCATCGTTCGGTTTCTGATGATGCAGCCTGCGACGCCAGCGATCCAGCAAGCTATCGAATCCGCAATACAATGGTTTCAGCAAAATGATATCGAAGGTTATCGTTTCGACCGCTTGCAAGATAAGGTGACCGGGGAGTATGAACGTAAGCTTGTGGCTGATAGTAGTTCAACAATTTGGGCACGATTCTATGATTTGGCTGACAACCGTCCGCTCTTTGGAGATCGCGACGATACCGTCAAATACAATTTTGAGGACGTATCCGAAGAGCGTAGAAATGGCTATGCCTGGTTCGGCAACTGGCCAGAGAAACTGATCGAAAAGGACTTTCCGAAATGGAAAAAACAACATAAAATTCAATAATAAATAGTTATCAGATGTTACTCGCACAACATACTATAAATACAATTGGTTCGGATCTGGTCAGTAAGCCAACCGAATCATCTTTCTCTTATCCAGAAAAGATTCTTCAATTCGGCACGGGCGTACTGCTCAGAGGCCTACCAGATTATTTTGTCCATAAAGCCAATCAACAAAACCTGTTCTGTGGCAGAGTCCTCGTTGTAAAATCAACAAGTTCAGCCGGTGCTGATGCTTTCGAACAGCAAAACAACCTATATACATTAGCTATTAAAGGTATAGAAGACGGTGAGGAAATTTCACATTACGAAATCAACAATTCGATTTCACGTGTGCTTTCGGCCAACCAAAATTGGTCAGAGATATTAAAAAGTGCCGAAAATCCCGATCTTGAAATTGTCTTTTCCAACACCACCGAAGTTGGCATTGTCATGAGTGAAGATACGATCAACGACGCACCACCAGCTTCATTTCCAGGTAAACTTTTGGCCATTTTATACCGGAGATTTGTTTACTTCAATGCAGATAAAAATAAAGGTTTAACCATTGTTCCAACCGAATTGATCACGGACAATGGAACTAAACTGAAATCAATAATAAGGGATCTTGCTGAGCTGAATAAGCTCCCGAAAGAGTTTTTGAACTGGCTTGATACCGCCAACGACTTTTGCAACACGCTGGTAGACCGTATCGTCCCCGGAGCACTGCCTCTAGCGGAATACACAAAAACCTGTGCCTTATTGGGCTACGAAGATCAATTGATGATTATGGCCGAACCCTTTCGCTTGTGGGCGATAGAAGCTATTTCTGAACGTGTGCAGCAACGTCTGTCCTTTGCCCTGGCGGATTCAAATGTATTGCTGGTTCCTTCCATTGAAAAATACAAGGAAATCAAACTGAGGCTCCTTAATGGAACACATACATTAAGCTGTGCCCTTGCTCTTCTTGCAGGTTTCAATACGGTAAAGGAGGCTATGCAAAATACAGCATTCAACCAATTTATACGTCTTTTAATGCAAGATGAAATTGGCCCGGCAATATTAAGTGACAGTATTTCCGTTGCGGACACCAACGATTTCTCGTCGAAAGTAATCGATCGCTTTGCTAATCCTCACCTAGAGCACAAATGGGAATCCATTGCCTTAAATTACAGCTCAAAAATGGCCATGCGCAATATCCCGCTGCTAAAAAAGTGGTATACAGCCCACAATGAAGCGCCACAACTGTTTGCACTTGGCTTTGCGGCTTATCTCTATCTATTAAAATCGAAACTGAACGGCGATCAGTATACGCAGGTGATCAATGGACGGACGATCGTACTTCAGGACGAATTGGCCCCAAGATTACATGCCGCCTGGACCAATCCAGATAAACTCGTCCATACCGTACTTTCGGATACGGATTTATGGGGAACCAATTTAACGGAATTTCCTCATTTTGAAGAAACAGTCAATCAGAAATTACAGCAGATCATTGAAGAAGGAGCATTAAAAGCGCTCGAAATTTCATCAGTTCTTGACAATAAAAAGGTATAAATAGCGCTACAGATGAAAAACAACGTATTAAAGATACATCCCAAAGACAATGTTTTGGTGGCCTTACAAGATCTCAAAAAAGGGGATGCGATCTCGTTTGAGGGCACGAATTATATTTTACAGGAAGATATTCCAGCTAAGCATAAATTTTTTATGCAAGATATGCACTTTGGTGACGAAATCCACATGTATGGTGTACTCGTCGGAAAGGCTCAATTTGATATTCCTCAGGGAAGCATCATGAATACAGACAACACCAAACATGCTGTGGAGCCTTATCATTTCAGACCTTCAAACTACCACTGGGAAAAGCCTGATGTTTCAAAGTTCGAAGGAAGAACTTTTAATGGTTATCTCCGCCCGGACGGCCGTGTTGGAACCGCAAATTACTGGTTATTTATCCCAACTGTATTCTGCGAGAACCGTAATCTTGATGTTATCAAAGAAGCATTATATAATGAGCTTGGCTATTCAGTCACTGCAAAATACAAGAACTTCACTCATCAGCTGTTAAAAGCCTATGAAAAAGGTGAAACGTTAGACCTGTCCTCACTAGACCAGCTTAACACGATTACCGAACAGTCTGACCGTGTATTCAAGCACGTGGATGGCATCAAATTTTTGAACCATCAGGGTGGTTGTGGCGGAATTCGACAAGATGCGGCCATCTTGAGTAAATTGCTTGCCGCCTACGCCGACCATCCGAATGTCGCAGGCATTACAGTATTGAGTCTAGGCTGCCAAAATTTACAGCTGAATGATCTAGTCAACGACATCAAGCTACGTAATCCAAATTTTGATAAACCTTTGTACTTGTTTGAACAGCAACAATCAAAAAGTGAGGAGCAATTGCTGAAGGAGGCGATACTGCAAACTTTTATTGGGCTGACAGAAATTAATAAACTCGGTAGACAGCCCGTGCCATTGAGCAAATTGACCTTAGGTGTAAAATGCGGTGGAAGTGATGGATTCAGCGGTATTTCAGCCAATCCTGCGGTAGGTTACACGGCCGACCTCCTGGTTGCTCTTGGCGGAAAAGTACTATTGGCCGAATTTCCGGAACTATGTGGGGCCGAGCAAAATCTAATAGACCGTACTATCGATCCAAAGGCCGCCAATAAATTTATTGACCTTATGACTGCCTACAGCAACGCCGCAGAGGCTGTGGGTTCGGGTTTTTATATGAACCCATCTCCAGGGAATATCCGTGATGGACTTATCACGGATGCTATAAAAAGTAATGGTGCCGCAAAAAAAGGTGGAACCTCACCCGTTGTGGATGTCCTGGACTATACCGAGGAAGCGACAAAGCCCGGTCTTAACTTGGTCTGTACACCCGGAAACGATGTGGAAGCAACAACTGGAAAAGCAGCGGCGGGGGCAACACTTATTCTGTTTACAACAGGCTTGGGTACCCCTACAGGTAATCCAATATGTCCGGTCATCAAAGTAGCGACAAATAATGTATTAGCCACCAAAATGGCCGACATCATCGATATTAATACTGGTCCAATTATAGACGGAGATAAATCTATCCAGGCCATGGGAGAGGATATTTTAGAATATTGTATCAAAGCAGCGAGTGGCGAAATAACACCTAAGGCTGTCCAATTAAATCAAGACGATTTCATACCTTGGAAAAGAGGTGTGAGTTTATAAAAATAGGATATTGTATGAAAGCTTTTTTAGACGACAACTTTTTATTAAACACAAAAACAGCCGAAGGGCTGTATCACAACTATTCGAAGCATTTGCCGATTATTGATTATCACAATCACTTGATTCCGGAACAGATTGCTAATAATGTCAAATTTGACAACATTAGTCAAGTGTGGCTGCATGGGGATCATTATAAATGGCGGGCCATGCGCGCCAATGGTATCAATGAACGCTATATTACGGGCGATGCTTCGGATGAAGAAAAATTTATCAAATGGGCAGAAACTGTTCCTTATACATTGCGCAACCCATTACACCACTGGACACACCTTGAATTGCAACGTTACTTTGGCATCACAGATTTGCTATCCCCGAAAACGGCGGCCAAGATATACGCCGATACAGGTGCCCTATTACAACAAGATAGCCATTCGGTTCGCGGGTTACTGAAAATGATGAATGTTGAGGTGGTTTGTACCACTGACGATCCGATCGATAGTCTCGAGTTTCACCAACAATTCGCCAAGGAGAAAGAATCGTTCAAGATGCTTCCCGCCTTTCGTCCTGATAAAGCCATGAACTCGGACGATATCATTGCGTTGAATCAATACATCGATAAACTGGAAGAGGTCAGCGATATTCAAATCAATAGTCTTGGAGATTACTTGAAGGCATTAAAAGCAAGACATGATTTCTTTGCTGCCAACGGATGCAAAGTGTCGGATCACGGCCTGGAGCAAATCTATGCAGAAGACTATACCGAACAGGAAATCGTGACGATCTTTGATAAGATTCGTACAAAAAAGGAAATCTCCTTGGCCGAAAATCTGAAATTCAAATCTGCAATGCTGATTTATTTTGCAGAATGGGATCATGAAAAAGGCTGGGTTCAACAATACCACTTAGGAGCATTACGCAACAATAATGCCCGTATGCATCGGTTGATCGGACCAGATACAGGCTGGGACTCCATTGGAGATTTTAGCCAGGCACGTGCATTGTCAAAATTTTTGAATAAATTAGACAATCAAGATAAGCTAACCAAGACAATCTTGTATAATCTCAATCCTGCGGACAATGAACTTATTGCGACTATGATCGGGAATTTCAACGATGGTTCTATCAAGGGAAAAATCCAGTTCGGCTCTGCCTGGTGGTTTTTAGACCAAAAAGATGGTATGACAAAGCAAATCAATACACTGTCGAATATGGGTTTATTAAGCCGTCTTGTTGGTATGTTGACCGACTCCAGAAGCTTCCTGTCTTTCCCGAGACATGAATATTTCAGAAGATTATTGTGTGACATCTTTGGGCAGGACATCGAAAAGGGAGAGATACCGAATGATATCGAATGGGTAGGGAAAATCATAACAGATATCAGCTACAATAACGCGAAAGAATATTTTGAATTTTAATGAACATGCAGGGTAAAGTTTTAAGCTTTGGAGAATTGTTGTTGCGGATATGTCCCGACATCGAACAAGATTGGATTGAACAACACCAGTTGCCTTTCTACGTGGGGGGGGCTGAACTGAATGTCGCCACAGCCTTAGCATTGTGGAATGTACCATCATCCTATTTATCCGCAATTCCTCAAAATGCCATCTGTGAAGGTATTGACAACTACCTGCAACGCAGAAATATAGACACTTCGGCTATGCTGTGGACCGGCGAGAGATTAGGAATTTACTATCTCCCAAAAGGGAAAGATCTAAAAAATGCCGGTGTCATCTATGATCGTGCGAATTCGTCATTTGCTAACCTCAAAGTAGGCAGCATCGATTGGGAAGAGGTTTTTGCCGATGTCAAATGGTTTCATTTTTCAGCTATCTGTCCTGCTATTAGCCAAGATATTGCTGATCTATGCCAGGAAGCAGTTATAAAAGCACAGGAAAAAGGCATTTTTGTATCATTGGACCTTAACTACCGTGCAAAGCTTTGGAAATATGGGAAAGCACCGAAAGAAATTATGCCCAAAATTGCACAATACTGCAATTTAATCATGGGAAATATCTGGGCTGCACATCAAATGCTCGGCACGCAGCTAGACGAAAAGTTCCTAACTTCTTCTTCCGGGTATCAGGAAGAAGATTTACTGGCACAGGCAGATCGTACAAGCAAAGAGATCATTTCCGTGAATCCGATTTGTCAATATGTAGCCAACACCTTTCGTTTTGACCATCAAAGCAAGGGAATCAAGTATTATACCACATTGTTTGACAAAGACAGCCTGATTAAATCAACGGAATATATAGCCGATGAAATTTTGGATAAGGTAGGCAGTGGCGATTGCTTTATGGCGGGCCTGATTTATGGCTTATACTCCAACCTTTCTCCTAAGGAGACCCTGGAGTTTGCAACACTAGCCGCATTTGATAAACTGTTTATCGCCAGCGATGCGACAACAAGTACAGTGGAAGACATAAAAAATAGAATGATAGCATGAATTTGAAAGAAATTGTATTAGATAAAATCATTGAACAAGGGATACTTCCTTTGTTCTTCCATCACGATAAGGCCGAAAGTATAGCTATTCTGCGGACCTTATACCAGGCCGGTATACGTGTCTTTGAATTTACAAACCGTGGTCCCGAAGCATTAACAGTTTTTGAGAGTTTAGTTGCAGCAAGGAACCTTGACATGCCTGACCTTTATTTGGGTATAGGTACCATCAAATCGGTTGAAGAAGCACAACAGTTTCTGCAAATCGGTGCCGATTTTATTGTCTCTCCGATTGTAAATCCTTTGGTCGGTTCGCTTGTTCATGAGCAGCATAAATTATGGATCCCGGGTTGTATGACCCCAACAGAAATCTATACGGCGCAACAGCAACAAGCAGCACTTATAAAATTGTTCCCCGCAAATATGCTGGGGCCAGCATTTATGTCATCTATCCGGGACCTTTTTAAAGGTCAGAAATTTATACCTACGGGGGGGGTAGAAATCGAAATGGAAAACTTAAAAGCTTGGTTCAAATCCGGTGTATGCGCCGTAGGGATGGGCAGTAAGTTAATTGACCCTAAAGACACAGGCAATTTATTTGAGAACACTAAAAAGGCACTTGACTTCGTCTCGAAAGCACGATAACAGTAAAATCCCTCTGGCACCGGCTTTAAAAAGCAAATACAAAGGGATCTTATTGGCGTGAAAAAACAGACACTTACACTATAAATAAACTATTAAACCCATTATGATTAACACGGAGAAAAAGGGTAATTACCGTTGGGTAATATGCTCCCTACTATTTTTTGCTACTACAATCAATTACCTGGATCGCCAGGTGCTATCCCTGACCTGGAAGGATTTTATTAGCCCCGAATTTCATTGGACAAATACGGACTATGGTAACATTACGGCCTTGTTTTCAATCTTTTATGCCATCAGTATGCTGTTTGCAGGTCGCTTTGTGGATTGGATGGACACAAAAAAAGGTTTTCTATGGGCAATTGGAATCTGGTCCATTGGTGCAATACTGCATGCCTTCTGTGGTATAGCGACGTCAGGAATTGTTGCTGGTGAATGGTTCGTAGGTTTCGAAGGCGCAAAAGAGGCAATTTCTCATGTCAACAATGTGGGATTAGTGATCAGTGTCAGTGTCAATCTATTTATATTTGCGCGGTTCGTATTAGCTGTTGGTGAAGCGGGCAATTTTCCGGCAGCAATCAAAGCTACGGCAGAATATTTTCCAAAGAAAGACCGCGCATTGTCTACTAGTATCTTTAATTCGGGCGCGACAATAGGCGCTTTGGCAGCTCCCTTAACCATTCCTGTAATCGCCGCACATTGGGGCTGGGAAATGTCTTTCATCATCATCGGTGCATTAGGGTTTGTCTGGATGGGTTTCTGGATGTTTCTCTATAAAAAACCAAATGAAAACCCAAAAGTCAATGCGGCCGAGCTGGCTTATATCAATCAAGATGACGATGAACAGCAGATCACACCTTCCGGCGATACCAAACTTCCAAGAACGACCATCTCTGAATGCTTAAAATATAAGCAAACCTGGGCATTTGTCTTTGGAAAATTTATGACCGACGGGGTCTGGTGGTTTTTCTTATTCTGGATGCCGGCTTATCTTTCTGCCGTCTACGACATAAAATCATCGGATACAGAAGGGCAGCTCGCAATTTTTGTGCTCTATGCAATTACCATGTTGTCTATTTATGGCGGATGGCTACCAACCTATTTTGTTGACAAAAAAGGAATGAACGCATACGAAGGGCGCATGAAAGCCATGCTGTTGTTTGCTTTTGTGCCATTGGTTGTACTCTTTGCACAGCCCCTGGGACATATCTCCTATTGGATACCCGTCATTCTTATCGGTTTTGCCGGGGCCGCACACCAGTCCTGGTCCGCCAATATCTTTTCGACCGTTGGAGACTCTTTCCCAAAGCGCTCCATTGCAACCGTTACCGGAATTGGGGGGCTCGCGGGAGGTGTAGGAGCCTTTATTATCAACAAAACATCAGGATGGCTATTTGATTACGCCAAAGAAACCCAGATGACTTTTATGGGCTTCAAAGGCGAGGAAGCGGGTTATTTCATTATCTTTTCCTTCTGCGCTATTGCCTATTTAATTGCATGGGTCGTAATGAAAACACTAGTTCCTAAACTTATTTTAATAAAAAATTAACATATATTGCAAAATTTATATTATATTAGCAATATCTTTATAAATATCAATCTAAACCATTTTTAAAAACAATGAGCTTAAACTTAGAAGGTATCTTCTACGAGGAGAAAGACATTCCCGCAGAATTTACGCTCGACGAACAGGTCGATCAAAGAGAGTTCCTTTCCAATGGAGAAATGATTTCTTGGACGGGTCAAGTAAACGAAGTTTTTTCACCTATTTGTGTGAAGACCAAGGATGGCTTGAAACGTAAGCGCATCGGTAGTTTCCCTGTTTGTACAGAAAAAGAGTCCATGGAAGCCTTAGACGCTGCTGTAAAAGCATACGACAATGGCCGTGGAGAATGGCCGACAATGAGCGTTGCCGATCGTATTACCTGTGTTGAAAATTTCACACAAAAGATGATCGCCAAGAAGGACATTGTCGTCAAGCTTATTATGTGGGAAATTGGCAAATCCTACGCTGACTCCGTGAAAGAATTTGATCGTACGGTAGAATACATCTATGCGACGATCGATGCACTGAAAGATATAGACCGCGATTCTTCACGTTTTCAAATCGAACAGGGTATCGTTGCCCAAATCCGAAGATCTCCATTAGGAGTCGTACTCTGTATGGGACCATTCAATTATCCGTTGAATGAGACTTTTACGACATTGATTCCTGCATTGATCATGGGGAATACCATGTTATTCAAACCACCTAAACATGGTACGTTATTACACTACCCTTTATTAGAAGCTTTTAAAACAAGTTTCCCTAAAGGTGTTGTCAATACGATCTATGGCCGTGGCAATAAAATTGTCCCTAGTTTAATGCAATCGGGAAAGATCAATGTATTAACGCTAATCGGTTCAAGCCGTGTAGCTGATGAACTGAAAAAATTGCACCCAAAAGTGAATCGACTCCGTGCAATTCTTGGTTTGGACGCAAAAAATGCAGCAATCATTACCAAAGATGCAGATTTGAATCTAGCAGTTTCTGAAACAGTATTGGGTTCACTTTCATTCAATGGTCAACGTTGTACAGCGCTTAAAATTATCTATGTGCACCGTAGCTTGGCACAAGAGTTCCTGAAACGTCTCTCTGCTGAAGTTGCTAAATTGAAGTTTGGCATGCCTTGGGAAAAAGGAGTATCCTTGACTCCACTTCCTGAAGTCAATAAGCCGGCATATTTGACTGAATGCATTGAAGATGCAAAAGCATACGGTGCGAAAGTAGTGAATGAAAACGGTGGTCAAGTTGCAGAATCGTTCTTCTACCCGGCGATTGTTTATCCTGTAAATTCACAGATGAAACTTTATAGAGAGGAACAGTTTGGCCCGGTTATCCCAGTCGTTCCTTTTGATGACCTTGAAGAACCTATCGAATACTTAATTGGATCTTCGCATGGACAACAGGTAAGTATTTTCAGCAATAATGCAGCTGTTGTTTCATCACTTATCGATCCACTGGTCAATCAAGTGAGCCGTGTAAACATCAATTGTCAATGCCAACGCGGTCCGGATACTTTCCCTTTCACAGGTAGAAAGGACAGTGCTGAAGGAACGTTGTCCGTAGTGGATGCCTTGCGTTCATTCTCTATACGTTCTTTAGTGGCGACAAAATTCACTGAGGAAAACAAAAAACTATTAAATGACATCGTAAGTGAAAATGAATCAAATTTCTTAAGCACGAAATATATTTTCTAGTATACGACTGATACAAAAAAGCGACATCGAGATTATCGATGTCGCTTTTTTATGAAAATTCATTTTTTCATAAATTCTCCAAATACTTTTTCATATCTACTGCATCTTTTACGACAGCCCTCCTCTGTCAGTCAAATTGATTTGAGTGTATGCTTCTTTCTGATTTTATAACGTTCTAAAGTTACTTCAGAATCAGATTGTTTTGAATAGGTAACTGTAATTCGCGAATCCCCTCGGCAACGAGCTTTGCCACTTCATTAGCACCAAAAGTATTCAGATGCGTATCATCTTTCTTTCCCTGCGGATAATTCTTATCACCGCTGTCCACATGCAAAAACAATTTCTTACTGTCCACTACTCCGTAGGACATGACAAGTTTTGTTGTCTTATCCTCCATGTCAATACAAGGTGTTTGCATATCCCGAGCGACCTTACGGATAATTGCAGGATATTCTCCATGGGTTTTCACGAGCACATCATTTTCAAATTTACGCCGTGCTATCGGTGTCAAAAGAATCGGAGTGCCGCCCTTCTCTCTTGTTTGATTGATATAGAAAATCAAATTCTGTTCGAACTCTTCCAATGAAGTTCCCACAGCGGGTTTATGAACCTTTTCATCATTATGTCCAAACTGAATGAACACATAATCTCCTCGACGGAGGTTTTCAAAAATAGGCTTCCAATGATTTACAGCACTTCCATCTTTGCCGATATCATGTTTAAAGGATTTGGAACTACGCCCATTTAATGCACGGTTATCGACCTTCACCTGTTGATTGAACATCTTTGCAAAAGCCATTCCCCAACCAGTTTCTGGAAAGGTACGGCTATCTTTATCCGCAGCTGTAGAGTCGCCAATTATATAGATTGTGCGGATTTGTTCCCGCTGTAAAGCCAGGAGAAAAATTACCATCACACAGCCCGAAATAAGTGTACTGATTTTTTTCATATTTTTAGGTATTTAATTAAAATGATTAAATTACTCTTGCACGAACTGCATGGAAATTTATTTGGTTATCATATGATCAAGTTTACAAAGTATATTTCACTTGTTGATGCCAATGTCATTAATAAAGTTATGCAAACGTTGCCGGCAACGTTTGCACGGGGCAGTTAATTAGGTTTTATAATTTTTTTTGATTAATATTATAGTCTATTTTGCCGATTATGAAATTCGAAAACTATACAATCAAAGACATTGCTAAAGCGCTTAACTTATCAACTTCTACCATCTCCAGAGCATTAAGAGATAGTTATGAAATAAGTCCTGAAACAAAAAAAATTGTATTGGAATATGCCGAAAAAATAAATTATCGTGCTAATCCCATTGCGAGGAGCTTAAAGGAACGTCGAAGCCACTCCATTGGTATTATTGTCAGTGAAATAGCCAATAATTTCTTCTCCCAAGTCATCAACGGCGTCGAATCTATTGCCTATGACAAGAATTTTCAGATCATTATTTCACAGACACATGAGTCTTCGGAAAGGGAACGGCTTAATGTGGAGTACCTAACATCCAGAGGCATAGATGGCCTACTGATTGCATTGTCTTCAGAAACCGAGGATATTTCCTATCTTCATCAATTAAAAGAACGTGGATTTCCAATTGTATTTTTTGATCGAATCCCAAAACAGTTTAACACCTACAAGGTCGTGGTCAACAATCAGCAAGGGGCCTATGATGCGACCCAGCATCTCATAAAACTCGGAAACAAGAGAATCGCGCACCTGACAAGCTCAAAATCCCTGTCCATAACAAGAGATCGCTTAGAAGGATACAAAAAGGCATTGATGGCAAATCATATCGATTTTGATCCGAATCTTGTCAAATATTCTCAATATGGAGGTCTGCATTTAGACGAAATTGAAAAGGCGATCGAAGAGCTTATCCAAATTGGGTTTGATGCCATTTTCATCTCTGGAGACAAATTGACCACAGGATACCTCCATGTCGTGAAAAAAAGAAATTTCGAAGCCGCTAGCAATATCGCTATTGCCGGATTTACAAACTCTAATGTTGTCGAACTATTTTCGTCCAAAGTCACAGCAATTAGACAACCTGCTTTCGAAATGGGGAAAATTGCTACTGAACTGCTGATCAAACTGATAGAAGCCAAATATCCTATTACAGAATTTGAAACCCGTGTATTACCCACCGAACTAATCAACAATCACGAAATAAAAAAACCGTAAGAAAACGATTTTCTTACGGTGCCATATAATAACAACAGTAATGCTCTATTGCGCTCTTTCTTTTTCCTCGTTGCTTGTATCTTTCTTACGATAATTATTTTTAAGGTTACCAAATTTGTACGAATAAGTCAGCCGTATAATCCGACGATCTTGATGTTGCCTGATCTGAGAATCAAATTGACCGAAAGTAGTGACCAGGTTTTGATTGCCCGTATTGAATAGATCACTCACCGCCAATTTTAAGGAACTACGCTGATCTTTAAATGTTTTGGTCGCTCCCACTTCCATGTCCCATCTCCCCTCTAAGTCATACACACTGTATTTAAAAGGTGAAAAATAGCGTAAATTAACATTAGCCATAAGACTCTTACTTAGTTTTAGATTATGCATGGAATTCGCTTGAAGGAGAAATGATTTCCTTCTGATCGGAATACCTGAAATCATACCATCAAAATCAAAGTAGATTCCAGTGATATTATTATTCATGCTCCAGATCTTAAATACAGTGACGGGAATATTTAGATTTAAATAAGAGGTCAGATTTCGACCTAAATTCTCCCGCACAACCCAAGTCTCACCTCTGACAGAGTCTTGTCCCATGCTTTCTACAATTGCGTCTTTCACATCATTGACACCCAGTGTCACATTATAACGCTGCAACAAGGTATAATTCAATGTGAATTCATTGGAAAATTGGGGATTTAAATACGGATTTCCACGCTCGAAGGTCAACTTGTCAATATAATAATCAAATGGATTCAGTTGGCGATAATTAGGACGGGTCACTTTTCTGGTGTATCCTATAGACAATATATGATTCTCATTTAGCGAATAGGTCAAATTAGCGTTGGGGAAAAGTTGAAAATAATCACGTTTCACACGCTTGCTCTTTGTTAATGAGTTTCCATCCGACATCGTATACTCGCCCCGCACACCAGCTTTTAAACTCCACTGTCCAATGCTTGTATTATAATCGAGGTAGCCTGCCACTATTTGCTCCTTATAGACAAAATGGTTAGTACGTGTCGGATCATTTATCCACACAAAGTCTTTCTGTAGCTTTTCGAAAAGCAGATCATTATCAGACTTTACATTCGAATATTTACCCCCCATCTCAAGCTTGGACTTTTTTGATAAGGGATGTTCGTAATCGAACTTCGCAACATAGATATCGATACCGATTGGCATTCTACTGCGTTCATTTTCCAATGGGGCAACTGACTTCATATCGGCATCAAAATATTCATTGCGATAAGTGACACGTTTGTTGCTCCTAAATTTGCTCCAGTCCAAATCAACAGTCAGTTTCCGACCATTGGAATCTATCCTAAACTCATTATTTAGATTAGCGGAGTAGCGGTCAAACAATTCTTTGAAAGAGGACGATGAGCTTAATATCGTATCATAAGCGGATACGGTAGTACCTATATTCGTCCTACTATCATTGTCATTATATTCGGTATTATTTGACCCATTGAATTGTAGTGTTAATGTATTTCTTGAAGATGTCTTTTGTTCAACGCCGAAACGGTAGGAATGATTACGTTCATCTTCATCCAATGTTGATTTTTGATTGAAATATTTCTTTTTTCCATCATTCTGTATAACCCGGTCTATATACAGCTTACGGTAAGACTTTTCATCAGAATAAGCATAGGAACCAAATAGTGTTGTATTATTCTTTTTGTAATTTAATGAAAGGGAACTATTTCCCTTGAATTTTTCACCACTTCCTGCCGTCAGGTTAAAGGTCCCGTTAAATCCTTCCATACGATTCTTCTTAAGGACAATGTTAATCGTTCCTACAGCTCCTTCAGCATCATCCTTAGCGGATCGTGTCGTAATCACTTCAACGGATTTAATCTGATTACCATCCGTGCTTTTCAAAAAGCTCAAAAGTTGCTCACCAGACATATAGGTTTGCCGTCCATCAATGGTAACGGCTACCCCCGATTGTCCCATCAATTGCAAATTATTGTTGTTGTCCAAGCTGACACCGGGTGCACGTTGCACTATATCCAGGGCATTGTTGCCGGCCGCCAATGGAGAATTCTCTACGTTTAGGATCAACTTACCGGGCTTACTCTCGACCATAGGACGTTTCCCTTCCACGGTGACCTCCTCTAATTTTCTGTTATCCGCAATCAATTCGATCACGGCTGGAGAGTAATCGGACTTATTGATAGCAAAAGAGCTACTTCGGTTTGAAGTATATCCCACCATCTTTGCTTCAACGAGATAGTTTCCGGGCCCCACATCCGTAAATTGGTATTCTCCGGATTCATTGGTGACCACTGCTTTTAAGACAACAGCAGAATTGGCTTTCATCAGGTAGGCCGTTGCTAAAGGCAGCGGCAAACGATCCGCCGAGTGCACTTTCCCCGTAACTTTCACTTGCGCATGGGCGAAGGAGACAATCAAAAAACTTAACAGTAAGAAGTAAAAATATTTTTTCATTATTAGGATAATCTTGTTTAAAGGCAATGAAACTTCAAAAGGGCCCTAGTTATCTTGTTTTGCAAGTTAACCTCAGCGCTCAATGGCTTCATCATGGTATTGGCTTGTATGATCTGTCTTCCGCCCGGTTGAGGCGGAAGACAGCTTATTATTTATTTTTTATCTGAACGGACGCGCCATCTTTTTTCGTGTTTATGATCGTATCCCGACGGATCACAATGGAAGTATCGGCAATAACGACTTCATTATGGTCAGCATCTTCTGCCTCCTCTTCGTCTGATTTTTTTGGAGGCAATGCACATTTAACACCAAGCGAAGTCACAATAAATTCCACATCCTTGACATCCCTTAAATCTTTATTATAACGGTCGCGGCATTCGTAAAATGAAATATCGCGTAATTTACCTTCCAAATTATCATTGATCACCAATTTTGTTCCAACAGGCAAAAACAGGGTAACATTCACTTCCTGATCACGGTAGCGCTCACCTTCGCTCAATTGGAAAGCACTGTCAAAAATCAACGCAGTTGTATCTTGCTTCAGTGCATAATTGATCTTTGCGGCCCTGTCTGTAGCAATTTTGTAGGTATTTCCTTTTGCAGAATATTCATAACGTACATAAGGTTCCTGCAATGAGTCGATACGTTCAATCCGAATACGGATATCCCGTTTCAGATAAGACGAAAGGTTCTCGCTTTTTATTCCGATACCGGTTTTCACCCCATTTTTTAAACGGATAACCCGAACATCATTTTCCTTCAGATAATATACCGGCTGTTTCTGTAGCGGCTTTTCGTCCACAATCGTGCTCGATTCCCTAAATTCTTTCGCTACCGAAGTTGAATAGTAAATAAGTGCTCCAACGGACAGTAACCACACAACAAACAATGTCGTTGTCAGATAATTACTCATTGGCTTCTTCTCAAATAGCACCCGAAGAAGTAAATAAAACAAACCGGCAAAAGGAATAAATACAGATAAAAAGCCAGCAATCAATGCAAAAGGGACGTCACTAGGATCCATCAGATAAAATGGTCCTGAATCGTCCATCACATCCGGAATAACATTCACGATGGCCAAGGCAAAGAAAATCAAACCTATAATCAAGCCTATAAGAGTCAATCCCACGATGATGACAAAGAAGACGCCAATGATTTTAACGATTATCTGCAATAGCTTCGCCACGCCATCCCCGGTGCGATCCATGCCCCGCGAAAAAGTCTCCCGCACACCGCTCATTTCCTCGTCAAAAGAACGTTTAAAATTCTGGATATTCGGCGCTTCGCCACGCATCTCCATTTTATCCGCTCTGGTAATCGCTGGCGGCATCACAATCCAAAGAATCACATAAACCAATAGCCCCGATCCACCGATTATGACAAAAAGTGCAAAAAGTAACCTTACCCATTTGGCTTCAATCCCAAAGAAATGGCCAAGACCACTACAGACGCCACTGAAAACGCGATCGTCGGGATCCCGCATTAATTTCTTACCGACCTTAAAACCATTGGTATTCGTTTCATGGCGAAAGGAGCTATAGTCATCCTGATCTTCCGACTCAAAGTCACTAACCCTCCCCATCTGATCAATAACTGCATTTACATCTTCCATATTGAGCACCTCTTTACTTCCCGCCTGGATCTTCTCTGTAAACATCTCAGAAATACGGTTCTCAATATCCTGTAAAATCTCACGGCTGTCTTCCGACTGACCAAAATGCTTCTGTATATCAATCATGTACGACCGCAGTACCTCATAGGCATCCTCTTCAATATGGAAGACGATGCTATTTATGTTGATAATTATTGTCTTATTCATCGCTATTGTCTTTAACTGGTTTAGTTGAATCATTGTTTCTACCCACCAATGACGTGTTTACAGCAAACACCAATTCATTCCAGGTAATGTCCAATCTTGAAAGGACATCAAGTCCTTCTTGGGTAATTTCATAATATTTTCTAGGCGGACCTGAAGTCGATTCTTTCCATATATAACTCAACAAGCCATTATTTTTTAGACGTGTTAAAAGCGGATATAGGGTTCCTTCCACAACCAACAATTGAGCTTTCTTCAGTTCGCTGATAATATCGGAGGCATAAATTTCTCCTCGAGAAATTATGGATAGGATACAATATTCAAGTATCCCCTTCCTCATTTGGATTTGTGTATTTTCAGCTATCATAACAATACAAAGATATATGTATTTTATGGTACCATGCAATACATAGTACCATATAAAACAAACAAAATATATTAACAAGCTGATTATTAGGTAAATAATTTTTTAAAATTATTTACATTTCACTTCTATCAAGAAATTTTTGGATATTTATTCCCATGATTAAAATCCTACTGGACTACAAATGGTGTTTTATTTGGGCCATCATAGTCATTGTTTTATGTTCGCT
This sequence comes from Sphingobacterium sp. UBA7625, assembly GCF_002484085.1. Classification (NCBI taxonomy): domain Bacteria; kingdom Pseudomonadati; phylum Bacteroidota; class Sphingobacteriia; order Sphingobacteriales; family Sphingobacteriaceae; genus Sphingobacterium; species Sphingobacterium sp. UBA7625. The sequence continues at coordinate 59,324 of NZ_DLJD01000051.1, read as the reverse complement.
CCCCGGAAATAACTTTGATACAGTTCCCAGCTACCCCGGAATGGACAAACTCGTTCATGCGGGCATGTTTTTCGTTTTTTGCACACTGATGTACAACGGTGTTATTCAACAATTTAGCGGAAAACCAACACGCTGGTTACCCATCTTTATTGTCTCTTTTTTCGGTTTTCTGTTTGCAGGATTAACGGAAATACTTCAGCTCTATATTTTTACTTACCGTAGTGGTGACTGGTGGGATTTATTTGCTGATTCTGTAGGAATTGGCATGGCCGGATTTGCCTATCTGTTGAATTATGTCGACAGGAGGCACTGATTGGCGGTAAACTCGGCTATCGAATAAAACTATTGGGCTCGGGCCAAGGTTGCCACGGACACTTTGCATCCGAGGGATTCCTGCAGGGTAACTGCGGCTGAGACAATGGTTGCCCCAGTAGTAAGTACATCATCAACAAGTAAAATATGTGCATCTTGTGGCATTGAAAGTTCTTCGCAGACAAAGATGTCTTCTACATTTTCATAACGCGCTAAACGGTCCTTACCTGTTTGTGTCATTGTTGCCCGTTTACGGATCAATACGTCCTCCCATAACGGAATATGCATCGCCCGCGACAGCCCACGACCGAAATAAGCCGATTGATTATAACCTCTTTTCCGAAGCTTACTCGTATGTAATGGTATCGGAACAATAGCCGATAATCCAACGTACAGTTCGGATTGAAGGAGCTTGAGGCCATACTGATAACCAAAGTATTCAGCCAAAAATGGCTGGTTATTATATTTAATCTGGTAGATTAGCCGCTCTACACGACTCCCCTTTTGTAGGAGGAGAAAAGAGCAAGCCTCTTCTATAGGCGCTTTGCCCCAGAGCTGCCTAGCGGTATCGTTATCCGAATATGTATGAAAATTGGTATAAGGCAGATGATAATCACAGGCAATACAGATATATTTTTCCTGATATTTCAGCACACAGCCACAACAGGCACATTCTTTGGGAAAGAATATGGAAACAAAATCACCAAGAATATTCCGTAGATCAAATGGCATCATGCTAACTTCCTCAGTTAAAGATAGCAACAATATTGCAAACTAAGCCTCAGCAGTCTCTTTATCCTTGTCTTTTATGGCCAATTGTCCGCAAGCTGCGTCAATATCCTTTCCTCGGCTTCGTCTTACATTGGTGATGATTCCTTGGCTTTTTAGGTAATTCGCGAATACGTCTATCTTGTCAGCTTCGGCATTCAGGAAGTCGGCCAGAGCAATTGGGTTGTATTCAATCAAATTTACTTTACAGGGGACATGCTTACAGAATTTAGCAAGCTCCTTGGCGTCTTCCAACTCGTCATTGAAATTATTGAATACAATATATTCAAATGTTATCGGACTCTTTGTCTTCGCATAAAAGTATTTTAGCGCTTCAGCTAATGCAGCTAAGGAGTTCTGCTCATTGATTGGCATAATCTCATTACGCTTTTTATCATTTGCCGCATGTAGTGAAAGAGCGAGGTTAAACCGTACCTGATCGTCTCCTAGTTTCTTGATCATTTTCGCAATACCGGCTGTTGACACAGTGATTCGTTTCGCAGCCATATTAAGGCCATCCGGAGCGGTGATCCGTTCAACAGACTTCATCATATTGGCGTAATTCAATAGCGGCTCGCCCATGCCCATATAGACAATATTTGTCAAAGGCTGACCATAGTTCTCTTCAGCCTGCTTACTGATAAGTACCACTTGGTCATAAATTTCATCTGCATTAAGATTACGTTTTCGATCCATGTAACCTGTTGCACAAAATTTACAGGTCAGGCTACAGCCCACCTGCGAACTCACGCAGGCAGTCATACGCTCAGGCGCAGGAATTAATACGCCTTCTATGATATTACCGTCATAGAGCCTAAAGCTGCTTTTAATGGTTTTGTCCGAGCTGATTTGTGACTCTTTAACTTTGACTGCATTAATTGTAAAATTTTCCTTCAGCTTTTCACGCAGGGCCTTACTCAAATTACTCATTTGATCAAAATCTGTACAAGATTTTTCCCATATCCATTCATAAATCTGCTTTGCACGAAAGCCCTGTTCACCCAACGCGGTCAGTTGATCTTTGATCTGACTCAAAGACAAACTCCTGATATCTATTATTTTACTTTTTTCGATCACGGTACAAAGATAAGAATAATTAAGTGACAAAAAATCCCGTTCTAAAGAAAATAGAACGGGACAACTGTTATGTATGTGTTTTAAAATAGGTAGATTCGCTATCCTTTAGCCATGTATGGCTTCTTTATTTCCGTAAGACTGGATCAGTTTACCTTCAAAGTCCAACCACTCTTTCCAGCGTTTTTCCACATCGACATCTACGGAATATTTCCTTGCAAAATTAAGGAAAGTTGTATAGTGGTTCGCTTCGGAAACCATCAGATCGTAATAAAACTGAGCAAGCTCCTTGTCTTGGATATTTTGAGACAAGACCCTAAACCGCTCACAACTACGTGCTTCAATCATTGCAGCAAATAATAGTCTATCGATAAACGCCATATTCCGGCTACCGTCCTTTTTGGAAAATTTCATCAACTGTCCTACATAGTCATCTTTCCGCTCGCGACCCAATGTATAGCCCCGCTCTTTGATGATGTCAATAACCATTTTGAAATGCTCCATCTCTTCAATGGCTATGGCTGTCAATTCATGAACCAAATCCTCATGCTCTGAGTTGTTTGTGATCAAGGATATTGCATTTGAAGCTGCCTTTTGTTCACACCACGCATGATCTGTCAAAATCTCTTCCAAATTTCCCTCTGCGATATTAGCCCATCGCGGATCTGTCAACAACTTAAGTCCAAGCATCTTACTATCCAAAATAATTTATTGGCAAAGGTAGGCAATATCTCTGCTTAAAAAAAATGATAATGTGTTCTTTAGCTATCTTTATTGAGTACTGCTCTAATTTTAGGCGCTATTTTTTCACCGTAAATTTCAATTGACCGCAACATCTCTTTATGTCCCGGAGCACCAACGTCCATATGCGCCGAAAAACGCGTCAATCCAAATTTTTCATGAATTGCCAAAATTTTGTCAACGGCATATTCAGCATCCCCAACAATAAGATGCCCCCTTGAAGACCTGCCAAAATCATATTGTGTCCGCTGATAAGGTGGCCATCCGCGGCTAGCTCCGACACGATCCATCTGTGCCGAGTAGATGGGATAATAGTAATCTGCAATCTGCCTGCTGTTATCCCCAAAAAAGGCATGCATATGCACCCCGACCTGAAATTTTGACATATCGTGTCCATTATCTTCATACGCCTGGCGATACATTTCAAACAAATGGTCGAAACTTTCATACATCCCTCCAATAATTGCGAACATGACCGGCAAACCCAATTTTCCAGCACGAATAACAGATGAAGTGGTACCTCCTACCGCAACCCAAATCGGCAAAGATCCGTTCTTTGGACGTGGAAAAATTTCCTGGTTGATCAAAGGAGCCCTAAAATTTCCACGCCAGGTAACCGGATTTTGTTTATTCAACCGGAGTAATAATTCCAATTTCTCTTCAAACAAATCTGAATAATCCTTTAGGTCATATCCAAAGAGCGGAAATGACTCAATAAATGACCCTCTGCCCGCCATCAGCTCTGCCCGACCATCAGACAAGAGATCAACTGTCGCAAAATCCTGATATAGTTTGACGGGGTCCGCCGAACTCAATACGGAAACAGCACTGCCCAACTTGATGTCCTTTGTCACCGTAGCCGCAGCAGCCAATATGATCTCCGGGGCAGCAACAGCATAATCTGCCCGATGATGTTCACCGATACCAAAGAAATCCAGTCCAACCTGATCCATCAGTTTGATTTCCTCAATAATTTCTTTCATTCTATCCTGTGGCGCCTGAATCTGACCTGTAGCGGGATCTATCCTGGAGTCACCAAACATTCCTATTCCTAATTCCATGTGTCTTCTCTATTTAAAACTAATTCAAAAATAGCGGCTCCATTTCGTAATTTATTTGATCTAGGATAAGAAATATCAAAAAAGAGATAATGTTGTTTTAACGACCTGCTCCGCATTGCCGCTAAAGTGATGTCCACCCGAAAGATATTTCTTATTAAAGTTTTTTAATGTAATCTTTTTTACCGGAAATTCGGCCTCATCATCTCCTAACACCACGCTTGTTTTGACACCTTCTATTCGGTTTATCTCAGCGACTACATCAAGGCTCCGCTTGGTGCTGCTTCTACCCAAAATATCGGCAATATGTATCTCCAGATCGGTCGATACCGATGGTTCCAGTAACACAATGCTACGTACATTTTTCTTTATTAAGGGATCGATACGGTTTATGATAAAAGGTACCGCATCTGCTCCAAACGAATATCCCACAATAAAAAGCTGGTGATTCTGTCGAGACAACATCAGATTTTTGAGTGTATTTGACATATCCGCAGCGATATCCTTAGGTGTTTTTTTCTTCCAAAAATAGCTCTTGGAATCAATCGCAGCCACAGCATATCCAGCATCGGCAATCAACCGACAGATCTTATTCGAAAAAGAATTGAAACCACCATCTCCACTCAAATAAAGAACCAGGGGCAATACCGTTTTGTTGTTCCAATATTTCATCTCGATCAAACGTTGTTGGGCGAGGGCATGAAATGCCATGCAACCAATGATAAATAAAACGGTCAACTTCTTCATAGGATCAGTATTACTCGCCGAATAACGCTCAAGATGATACTAATCATTCGGTTTCATTACTTTAACTAGCGCAACCGGAAGCTGTATCAGATCAAAATCATGATCAAAGATAAGGTATTTGTTTTCCCAAAAAGTCGCATACTTCGCTTTAAAATCACGTAAGCTGTGATAATGTTTAAAATTCCCAAGTCGCGTTGACGCAAATTTCATAATCTTTTCTGCGGGGCTCTCTGTTGCTTCCAGCCCCGTCATCGGAACCATTCCCAGATTCAGGTAACTATATTTTAGCGCTTTTGCATAACTGATCATCTCTACAATCAACGCATCCATGCTCCCGCCGGGTGCTTCCAGTGATTTTCGGATCATATCATAAGTGCATTCATCTTTGGCATAATCGGGAATGACGTTCAAGAACGCGACGTTTTTACCGTTCCCATTTTTAAGCACAATAATATCCTGTTCGATCAGTTCTGCGGTATTGAACATTCCCTGAGAAAAAACCATTTCTTTTTTATCAAATTCTCTTAGCCATTCGTCCGAAATAGCTCGAAGCTCATCAAGGACTGCTGCACGCTGCGGAGCCTTCAGCACTGCGGTTGTAAATCCCTTTTTCTGGAGTGCATTCAGTCCATTGCGCAATGATTTACGCTCTTTTCCTTCGAGCGTAAATGTTTCCAGTTCCAAAACAGCTTCTTGCCCAATGGTGATCTTCTGCTTACGAAGCGATGAGAAATGAACCAGGCTGTTTTCATCGACCCGATAATAAATCGCTTTTAATCCATTGGCATAACAATAACGATCGAACTCCTCGACAAGCTCTTCTTTATCCCCCTGTTCACAAACCGGCTCATCCAATACTATGGCAAACTCATTTGCCAATCTATAGGCGGTAAACCCTTCGGAAATCTCAGAGAAAAAAAGATATTTGTCTTTCCCGAGTTTGAAAAAGTCCATGGGAGACTGTCCGAATTCATCCAGTAGCTGTTGCGCCCGTTCACGTTCGGATTTACTAGAATCTTCATCTGCGATCAGGCGTGGCCGGGCGAGCGCATAGATCAGCAGGAACCAGCAAAAAATCCCCAGGACCTGTGTAATGCGTAAGAATTCCTGCCCAAAATTGGTATGTGGCATCAGATCGTCATCGGCGAACAACAAAAAGCTCTTTGCGGTATGATAAATGGATTGCCGCCAAGTAAATTCAACTCCAAAATGTTGCTTATCGATAAAGTAGAAGCTCAATACATCGAATAAACAGACCCCGACCAATGCAACGACGAATGTTACAAACCCGATCCTCACCCAGCGAATATTGCTTTTAATTGGGTATTGCTTATAACTGATGCCCAAAAAAATGAGCGTCATTAAGGCCACCGATGCCTCTTCATAGTCCAACGCTTTAAACACATGCCCAAATAACGACAGTGTACTAAAAATAACAGCGATCCAAAAGGCTACACGAAAACCTTTGATCAAATAAGCCGACGTAACCAACAAACCTACTCCTAGAACAAAAACCATAAACTTAGATGCATGGATCGCTTCAAGGGGTAAATAAAACCGATCTAGCTTCATGCGATCGGCCAAAGGCGGTGTCAGCACCGACACAATATTGACCATGCCCAAGAAGAAGATCAGCAGTGCTGGCCCTACACGCGCCAAAAGCTGTCTGCCCCGCCAGGCGAAAGCGATTAACCCTAACAATAGTGGCAACCAAAACTCAAATACGCGATAAAGAATGGTTATTCCCAAGCCTTCTGCCTGACCGTAGCCATAGGCCTTGAAGATATACAGCATCGTTAATTCCACGGCACCTAAACCTCTTAAAAAAGGTGACACAATCATTAAAACCACTGAAACGGTATAGGCGATAGCCGCTGCTTCAAAGGAATGATCCAAGTCCAGCGCATACATGCTGACAAAAGCATGGGCTATCCCACAGCATTCAACAACCATAGACGCCAACACGGTACCCAGAAGATATTTCATTTTTACTTCCCCGGAAAATATCTCGTCTATATTGGAGGCAACAGCAGGAAATTTTAGTTCTACCCAACGGTAAATTCCTTTGTGTGTACGGAAAGACCATACGAGCCAGAATACAATAGCGAGCAGTATACCCAAAATTAACAGTGAAATCCAGGCATCACCAAAATTTTTATTATCCCAAATTGTATACAATATGACGGGGACACCAATCATAAAGACGGTTAACAGTCCCACATACCCATACAGCGCGCCAGCCTGATGAATCTGTGTCGTATTCAGATTCCGCTTTCGCAACTGAGTAGTTGTATAAGCGAGGGAACTAATGCCGCCCGCAGGAAGAAATACACTGAGCAGATTTCTTTTTAGGAATAGATCTATGGCAATTTTCAAATTGATCGAGAGACCAATGGCTTTGAAACTCTGCACATACATCACACCTTGCAATAGGACATAGAGCAGGGTTATACAGATGCCGACCGACACCCAGGTTAGATCTGCCGCTTTTAACTGCGGAATAATGGCGGCGAGTTCTTTCCTTTCATTTCTAAAAAAAACGAAAGCCAATAAAATAACCAAAACAGCTATTAGTTCCTTCCAATAGGTTTTTGGTGAAAAACGTCTAATGCGTTGAACAATAGTCTTGCCCATATTATCGTTTATTGTCTAATAACCGTACCGTATATATAAACACGAAATAAAGCTAATCGTTTCAAAATGACAAATTGTTAAGTTTTCATCAATTCTTTTGACATTAATCAGTAATTTTCACCCATGAAAGAGAAAAGGGTATTGTTCATCGGGCTGGTTTGGCCAGAACCAACATCATCAGCCGCCGGTTTTCGGATGATGCAACTGATCGAGACATTCCTGGATCGTTCTTATCAAATAACCTTTGCTTCTGCAGCAGCCAAATCTCCCTATAGTGCACCATTAAAGTCGCGAGGTATTACCGAACAAGCTATTGTGCTCAATAGTGATAGTTTTGACGAATTTATTGCATGGTTACAACCCGATATTGTTGTATTCGACAGGTTCATGGTCGAGGAACAATATGGCTGGAGGGTGGCTCAACAGTGTCCCGATGCACTTCGGGTGCTCGACACCGAGGACCTCCATTTCTTACGACAGGCACGGCAAACCTGCGTCAAAAATAAAGACGATTTTTCCTTTCAGGAATTGTTTACAGACACGGCAAAGCGGGAGATTGCCTCCATATTGCGTTGTGATCTATCATTAATTATCTCGGAGTCTGAAATGAAAATCCTGACGGAAGTGTTTCGGATTTCGCCTGATATTCTATACTATCTACCTTTTCTGGAAGATGAAATTACGGCCGACCAGACGAATGCATGGAAGTCATTTGAAGAACGAGGAAATCTGCTATTTATCGGCAACTTCATCCATGAACCCAACTGGCATACCGTGCAATACCTAAAGACAACGATTTGGCCAGTTCTTCGTAAAATGCTCCCTAAAGTAGAGTTACATATCTATGGGGCATATCCGACACAGAAAGTACTTCAGTTACATAATCCCAAAGAGAATTTTCATATCAAAGGAAGAACAGATTCTGCAAAGGACACCATGTCCAACTACAGACTATTGATTGCGCCGATTCAATTTGGGGCCGGAGTGAAAGGCAAATTTATCGACGCCATGCATACCGGTACCCCTACCGTCACAACATCGATTGGCGCTGAGGCGATGAAGGGCAATCTATCCTGGAATGGTTTTATTGAAGATGAACCCGAAGCTTTCTGCCAAAAAACCTTGGCGCTTTATAACGACAAAGTCGTCTGGGCAACAGCGCAGTCCAATGGTATCCGTATCATCAACGAACGCTACGAGAAACGCAAATATCAAGCGGACTTTATGACCAATCTATCCTTACTGAAGGTACAGCTGGACAAACATCGGCAACACAATTTTATTAGCCAGATCCTCCTACATCACACTGTACAGAGCACAAAATATATGTCACTGTGGATTGCTGAAAAGAACAAGGTATAATTTAATTGACTTCCCGCCACCAGGGAGCGTATACGGTATCCAGTTTGTCCAGATGCACCAGTTCCCCTATTTTCGGTGTAATGAGTTTACTGTTTTCTTTTTGGGCAATTTCATAAAACTTTTCCATTGGTTCTTTCCATCCATGCATTGCCAAGGCAAATTTTGACGAATGAACGGGCAAAGTGACTTTTGCTTGTAAGTCTCTGGTTTCAAGCCCCCATTCTTCGGGCAACGAATGGATATAATGCCAGGCATCATTATACTGCCCGTTCTCCAATATAGCCAGATCAAACGGGCCGAATCGATCCCCTATTGTCTTGAAATGCTTACCATAACCACTGTCACCACCTAAAAACAAATTGTATTTCGTTGTTTTCAGGACAAAGGAAGTCCAAAGGGTATTATTTCTTGTAAATCTACGGCCTGAAAAATGTCTTGCGGGGGTAAAATTTACCTGAAAATCAGGCTGAAGAGTAACCTGATCATACCAATCGCCCTCGACAATCTGTTCTGGTTTATAACCCCAGGATTCAAAATGCGCCCCCACCCCTAAACCACAGATAACCCGACCGACTTTCTCCCGCAGTTTGATTATGCTCTCGTAATCGAGATGGTCATAGTGATCATGGGAAATAAAAAGGAAATCTATTTCAGGAAAGTCTGCCGCTGTATAATCCACGGCGATTTTAAAGGCTTTGTTACTTCCCGGTACGGGTGAAGCATTTTCACTGAATACGGGATCGACGAGCAGTAGTTTGCCATCAATTTTCAGCAGATAAGAAGAGTGTCCAAACCAGACCAAAAGATCCTGTGGCGGCAGATTTTTCAGATCACATTTCACCGCCGGTAACACAACCAATGGCTTCAGTCCCGGCTTTTTATTGAAAAGAAAATCCCACATTAAAGAGACGATATTTACATCATTCTTTAGGGAGGGAGTCACTTCAAGATTATGAAATACTCCATCTCTGAAGTTTGGCGACTGTTTCATCCGCTCTAATCGGGCGCCTTTAAAGTTTCCGCCAAACATTGGATGAACAAAATAATAAAGCAATCCACTGATCACGATAATCAGCAGCATCCCTAAAATGATCCATCCAACGTTTTTCATTTAGAAACTATTCTTCCACATCATGGATTCGACAGGACGTATGGTCTTGCCATTATACTTTGCATTCCCCTTTGTATTGTAAAACGTCTCGATTTCGCCTTCTACAGCAAAATAAATCAATTGACCGATTGGCATTCCAGCATAGACTCTAACGGGCTGTGCGACAGATATCTCCAAGGTCCACGTATTACAAAATCCCACATCCCCTTTACCAGCTGTTGCATGGATGTCAATTCCCAAACGGCCAGTACTCGATTTTCCTTCCAAAAAAGGAACATGTTTATGTGTTTCTGTATATTCCTGCGTTACCCCCAAATACAAGGTATTAGGTTCCAATACAAAACCCTCCTCCGGTATTTCAAAATGATCAATTTCATTATGTTTTTTGGCATCCAGTACGCGGTCTGCATAGGTTGCCAAATATTTGCCCAAATGTACATCGTAGGAATTTGTTCCTAAACACTTACGGTCAAACGGCTGAATGACAATACTGCCATTTTCAATCTCTTCAAGAATTCTTTTATCCGATAAAATCATGTGTATCAAGATAGCAAGAGCATCAGGCCATGCTATATAAATTCAAAAATACGGTTCTCACACAAATTTTTACGCTATTTTTTATTTAAAGTACAGCTTTTATTGAGAATTGACTCTTTTAAAGCTTCGACCAGCTCAGTTCGTTCATTTTGACGGGCGTACCAAAATCAGCTTTTCCCCCTGCTGTCTGTATTTTACACGACGGTTTATCTAATCGCTCCTGATTGAACATGCGATAATTTGCAATTTGTTTTTTAAATTTGGGTATGAGTCTAGTGTATTTACGTGAAATAGATGGCCAAACCAAATTTGCCATTTGGCGGATTGAAGAATCCGATGATGATCTGTTATCCAAACTTCAGCTGGACGAGCGCGAGAAGGCTAAACTGGGTTCTTTTAATCAAGGTAAACGACGGTTACATTGGCTTGCTACACGTGTCTTATTGCGGACCCTTCTGAATACTTCGCGTTATATAGATTGCCCTTCCGATGCGAACGGTAAACCTTATTTAGCCAATTTTCCACAGAAGATATCACTTTCGCACTCCTTTGACTATGCCGCCGCAATGATAAGTACCGAGGGGGAGGTTGGGATCGACATGGAAATTATCAAAACAAAAGTTGAGCGGATCCAACATAAATTTCTCAAACCCGTTGAATTTGCTTTTATTACACAGGACGATACACGATACGAGCAGTTGTATGCCTGTTGGTGTGCCAAAGAGGCCATCTATAAACTTCAGGGGAATGCGGGGGTCTCTTTCTTAAATAACATGACTATACAGCCCTTCGACTACCAAAAGCAAGGTGTCTTAAAACTCGAACTGGACAGCAACCACCACAAGCAGACTTTTGACGTACATTATGAAAAATTCAATGAATATATGCTTGCATATGCTGTTGGCTAAGGTCGCTTAAAAAATAATTTTTCTCAATTTCAGCGAATTAGCGATATAAACGCACTTTTTTTTTGCGCTTATTGAAAAAGCTTCTATATTTGCAGCATCACAAAGGAAATGGCCCGTTCGTCTAGGGGTTAGGACGCAAGATTTTCATTCTTGAAACAGGGGTTCGATTCCCCTACGGGCTACAAAAAAAAACCTGCAAATGTAAAATTTGCAGGTTTTTTTGTTTTTATGTACACGCAATAATAGCCATGATGATCAGGCCTTTAATATCTTCGCTTTTTCCTGGTCAAATTCTTCTTGATTGATAATTCCGGCATCCAGCAGATCCTTTAAATCAAACAAAGCTTGTTTTTTCAGTCCCATATCCATCGGCGAAGCTGGTTGAGCTATGCTGGCACCTGCACTGATGGGACCATCATCCACAGCGTTTGTTTTCGCACCGAAGTCTATCAATAATCTTGTTATCTCATTAAATCCCTGCATATTGGAATAATCTATTGGCTTTTGCTCAAGAACATTAGAAATATCAGTCAGCGCACCGTTTGAAAGCAAATAACGCAATACATCTTTTTTCCCATATGCTGCCGCATAGTGCAAAGCTGTATTACCGGAGGCATCCTGTTTGTCTATAGTCGCACCACTATCCAACAGCTGTTTTACCAATGAAAGATAACCCATTTTTGTTGCAGTCTGTAATAGTGTTTCACCGGCATAATGAGGTTCAAATCCAAGAATAAATGTACGTCCACCAGTGCGCTCGATCAGCTTTTCCATATACTTTCCATCCTTTCCATCAAATGAATCTACAGGGCGAGCGTAATCCGCAGAAAGCCCTCTTTCCAAAAACAACGCCAGTAGCTCCTTTTGATTGCTATTACAGACGTACCAAACTGGAGAGATCCCTTCGGCAGACTCAGCAAAAATATCACTGCCTTGTTCTAATAATCTCTGTGCGAGCACACGATTACCCATTTTCACGGCTAATAGCAAGGGGCCTTCGCTTAGATCGTTCAACGTGTTGACTGCGGCGCCATTATCCAACAACATATTTACAATGGGCACCGACCCTAATGCTACTGCAATGTTGAGTGCAGTATTGCCTGCTTTATCGGTGATATCCAAATTGGCTCCTTGTGACACCAGCAATTGAACGACAGGGGGATATTTTGCCTGCACAGCCAACAACAAAGGCGACTCCGCATCATTGCTCAATGCATTTACCTCCAATCCTGCAGCGATCAGTTTCTCAGCCATCTCCTGCTGTCCGGTCCGTGCGGTAATATGTAATAAGCTATTGCCCAAGAAGTCATTGATATGAATATTGGCGTTTTTGTCCAATAAATAAGCCGCGGTTTGCTTCTGCTTTTGTAGCAGGGCAAAATACAATGGTGTCTCACCGCGATGGTCTTCGTAATCCACCGCCGCACCGGCCTCGACCAACTTTTTTACCAGATCCAAATATCCGCGATGAGCTGCATAATGTAATGCTGTTCGACCTAATTCATCCGTATACGACACATCGACTTGGTTCTTTTCCAACAAGATTTCAGCAATCTTGCGTTTTCCCCCTTCGCATGCAACTATAAATGATTGAGACATGAATTTTCTTTTTATTTATTGCTTTAATAACCACTCCACGGTCTTTACCTTGAGATTGTCCTCCATGGCATAATCAACCGCTTTTTTGTCCTTGCTATTTTCTATCTGAGGATCAATTCCTTCAGCTACTAAAAACTTCACTTTCTTGTATAGATCCCGTGCTTTATTTTCATCGTAATTTAGATCTACCTGACATACTTTATGCAAAATTGTATTTCCTTCATTATCCGAATAGCTTAGATCCAGATATTCTTTGTCCACAACTTCCTGCAATGTGGCCGCAGATCGTTCCGCCAGCCAGTCGACTCCAGTCTTTTCTTTCTGATACCAGCGTGATGCAGCTGTCAGATCGCCTCCTTGCTCCAATAACAAAGTTAGAATTCTAAGATTAGATTCACTGTCCGTATGCATCTTTCGAAGAAATGCATTAAGCAGATTTTCGCCCTGCTTATCAACACTATGGAAGTCGGGCACCCCATAATTTAGAAGCAATTCCAATAATTCTGGATTGAACTGTCTTGTGGCGGCATAATGAAAAACACTTTCACCATGCCAGTCCTTCAGTCCAGGGTCTGCACCTGCATCCAGTAACTTGACCACGGCGGGCATTTTTATGGTATCTACAGCCATGTGCAAAGCTGTCTTCTGCTCGACATTGCTGATATTGGGATCGACACCCTCAGATAACAACCAGTCCACCAGCTCCACAATGCGATCCGCAGATTGCATACGGAGATTACAAACTTTAAAAAGCAGCGTCTGTCCATATTGATCCATGCGCTGTAAATCAGCTCCAGCTTCCGCAATGGCCTTCAACAATGCCATGCTGACATTTTCCTGTATTGCATATTCAAATAAGGTGGTGCCGGCGACTTCTTCATTAATATCATCTATACGCCCCAGATATCCCTTAAACCAGGCTAAATAAGCTTCCAGCTGTTCTTCCGTTGAAATCTGCGGCTTTAACAAGGCAGTGATAACGGTTGAACTAAAGCGATCATAATCATAAAGGTCTGTTGAAATAAACCCCTTATCAATAAATTCGTCCAACACGTCATAGTGCTGTGATCTGATCAATTGGCTGACGGTGCCGTTCAACTCGTAATCCTGAAATTCAGCTTTGTTGGTTGCCGAGGCAAAAATTTGCGCTATCCCTGTTATATCGCCCCTACGTGAACATTCAGCAAGTGCTCTTAACTCGTTATTCGTCATTTTTTTTATTTCTGTTAACTTAAGAAAAGACAGTAATGTGGTTCTCTTAAAAACGAGTGAAACAAAAGAATAGTATGAATAACAGTCAAAATCGACCATTATAACAAACAGACCGCCATAGTGAGCAGAAAATTAGCCAAATAATATTTAATAAATAGCTTTCGGAGCTGCCTTTTCCTGCGGCTCTTTATATTGCAGAATCTTTTGTAATACCTCAGGATTTTCGATAACTTTTGGCGCAAACCTCGAACTATTCATATAGGTGAGTATGGATTGCAGCATCTGTCTTGCGACGGACCTGTTGTTTAAATCAGTCGCCAGATCAAATGACGCCACCATCAGTTTACCTTTCCCCACCGAACCCTCAAAGAGTGTAGCCAGTTTTCTATTGTTTGCAAAATTATCTATCATTTCGACAAGGGCTTTTCCACCTTTGATCTGATCCATGACCATTGTTGTGGAGTTGATCTGCAGATCCCACCACTGCCAGTCTGTATGCCCATCTGTTGGAAAACTACCAAACACTGGATGTTTTGGATCACAGAGTAACCCCATTGTTCCGGCCTGCTTCGGAAAATGTACCGGACTCCAGAATACTGGGACAAATTTACCTTCAATACCTGTAATTTTTTTCCAGTCAGGATTTAAAAGAACCTTTTTGCCAGCCTGCAACAGCCGTAAAGCGTCGTCCAGCTCCCTTGTATAGCTTACTTCAGTAAAATCAATTTGATTTTCTTTGGGATACACCCATATATTCCAGTGATTTTCATAGCTCGTGCCTTTGAGATTAATATGAAGTGTCAACTTTTTGGCTTGCTGTATGGCTTGAAGTGGTACTTCAAAGCGGCCTACTTTCCCATTGTACCCCTGACCTACGACTGTTGGAAAGTGACCTTTTGCAACAGTTTTTGCCCCATCTTTCATAGACCACTCGACCAACTGATCGCTCAATGTGACAGCACCATAATTGCTGATGTCTACAACCCCGTCAAATACTTCATCATTCGTATATACAGCTTTGGAAAACTGAAGCAGGGGCACCACAGGGGCGCAAAACTGTCTGAATTCAGCTGCCGAAAGGATATTTTTACTATCCCAAAAGGCATCTAACAGTCCCACCAATGCGGTACCTTGGCCAGGGAAATCATGGAGATCCAGTAATTGGTAACCGCTGATGCCCGGTGTTTTCAGCGCACGTTCCAGCTCTTCTTTATACAGGATTGCGGCCAGCTTACCTGAAGACATTGTATAGGCCTTAGCTTTATGCAATAGGCCTTTGCGTTTGAGATCTTCGGCTACAGCAATAAAGTTTAACGGCTTTAATACACCTGTATACTTTTTAATCTCATCCAAATTGGGGTAAACGGCATACTGCCCGATCTCATGCGTAACAACTGGAATAGAAACACCTTCCAATGAAGCAATGTAGTTCTTATTAAAAACCGGCGGCTCACTGTTGAATACGCCCTGCCCTCGCACCCATCCCTTTGCCGTCCACTGGGTGATCAGAAAATCGTCAAAAGGTTCGCCGGAAATTCCATGTCCTTGTTGAAAAGTAAATGATGTCGCTGTATAGAGGTGTCTCTGATCTTTCTCTTTTATATGTTTTACAAGTGTGTTAAGGGCATCAAAGTCACCGCTCAATTCATTCCCCATACTCCAAAAGCAGAACGACGGATGATTACCGTATTGTTTGATCATCCTGTCAGCCTCCTCATATAGAAAACCTAAAGCCGCATCATCTTTACCCACATTATTTTCCCAGATCGGCAATTCAACCTGCAGATAGAACCCAAGTTCATCAGCCACAGTAAAAGCAGCTTCCGGGGGACACCAGGAGTGGAACCTTAAGTGGTTGAGTCCCCATTGCCGGGCTGTCGTAAATACCTTCAGCCACCCAGCTTCTTCCATGGGTGGATGCCCGGTCAACGGGAAAATATTGCACTCCAATGTCCCGCGAAGAAAAAGAGGTTGTCCATTGATGTTCATTGCCGTACCCTTTTTTGACAGCTCCCTCATTCCAAAAGAGGTACTTGTTACATTAGTGCCCTCAGTCGAATGACACACTACTTCTACTTCATAGAGATTTGGTGAAAATTCGTTCCATGCCCGCATCTCCGGCCCCAGATCATAGCTGAGTTGTATACAGGAATCTCCCGGCATAAGCAAAATCTCTTTGTCCACCGTCGGAAGGAACGTCTTGTCGCCTTTGCCTCTAACCCTCACCTTGAGCGTGCTACGAGTATTTTTTTGCGTTTTATTCGAAAGTACTATACTTAGATCTACTCGCTTTGCGCTCAAAACCGGAAAAGTACTTAACTGTTTGACATGAATTTTATCCAAGGCTTCAATATACATCGAACCGATGATACCATTCCACATAATCTGGGTATGGTCTGTATAGGCATGTGCCATATCATCGACACTGATCGCCATTTTCTTTCGGTTGTCAATGCGAATAGTCAGACGATGCTTTTTTCCGGCCTTTAGAAACGAGCTTAAGTAAAATTCATGTGCACTTACCAAACTTCGTTGTTTTTGGGGAACTTCTTTGCCGTCAATCCAGATTGTGGATTCCCATATAATCCGTTCCAATTTTAGGATCATTTCCTTACCTGCCCAGCCCCGCGGGATAGATAGCTCTTTCGTGTACCAAGCTACGCCCACATACCGATGTTTTCTCGTCAGATGGGAAAGCTGAGGTTTAGTGAGCGCCGGAGCTAGGCTATTCGCCGTTCCCAGTCTCGCGTCATCTGTCGTCCCCGGCAGTTTGATGGCTGTTGCGAAAGACCTATTGGCCCACCCGTTCTTCACACCCACATCCTCTGGGTCAAGCTGTACACTCCACTGACCGGCAAGATTGAGCTGATACCCTTCGACCGCCCAAAGGCAGTAACTCTGTAAAAGAGCAAACAATAAAATGAGATAACGATACATGTCTGAAATTAATTATTTAGGATGACATCCTCCAAATAAGAACGTAAGATAGATAGACAACCCTGATGGTTGGGGTCTAATTCCCGCACCTGTGCAAGATGGCCCTTAGCCAAAGGCAAATCTCCTCTTCCGAGGTACCCTAAGCCCATTACATATAGACAATGAATCCTATTTTTAAGGTCAAGGTCGTCCTCCCAGATATCCATATCGGGCAATGAAACGGCAAAATAATCGATTTTAAAAGGTCTGTCCAAGTAGGCTTTACCATGATCAATTAGACCTTGGAAACATTGTTGAGCTTTGTCTTCTTGTTTGAGTTCACGCCAGGCCAGACCTTGAAAAAATATCTTGTCAGGTTGCGGATCATTATAAAAGAGAGCCTGCTGAGGTTCCTGAGCCCCTTGTGTAGCTTTGATGAAATAGGCTGTTGCTTCCGCCTCATTTCCCATTGAACGGTATAAAATGCCCTTATAGTAATCAATATCGTTCTCCTCCATCGTAATCAGTTTACCCTCACCAAGATTATATGGATAGCTGTCAATGGCTGTAAGCAGTGCAAGTGCATGATTGAGGTCGTTGACTTTTAAACGCTCCTTGGCCAATTCCAGATGACAGATTGTATATTGACGGGACACCTTTCCTTCTCCACCTTCCCAAGGTTTAAACTGTCGGGAAGCCAGCAGTTGTCTAGCCTCTTCGTATCGCCCCAGGAGATTGAAAAGTGTAATCCGTTCCAAGAAAAGATCATCTCGGCTAACCACAAGGTCTGCATAGCGATCCAATAGAGCCAGTCTTTCCCCATAGTTGTACCCTTGTTTCTTATAGAGCTGGTGCAATTCCATCAGCAGTCGGGCATCAGTCTCATCCAATGCGAATGCTTTTTCCAACAAAGCAACGGCTTCCTCCTTCCTGTCCATTCGATTATAATAGGCCAAAGCCAAATTTCGAAAAGCGGTAGGATACTGTTGATCCAATTGTATGGCTTGCTCCCAGCAGTCCACTGCATCTTGATGTTGTCTCCGCCCGTACCATAGATTCCCCAAGTAGTAATAGGCTTTTGCATCGTCATTGTTGTACAGGATTGCATCCTGAAGTATAAGGATCTCTTCCAACCGATTTGGGAAGCAATAAGTCGGGTCCATGATACGAGCTTTGTCATAATAGGCTTTTGCTTGATCATTTTGTCCGATACATGCACTAAAATAGCCCAACGCATAATATATCATTGGATATACTGTTTGCGGATCGTCGATCGTTTTTTCCAATAACTGGATGGCTTCTTCATACAGCCCAGCCTGCGCAAAATCCAGCGCATATTCTACCACACTCTGTATATTTACTTTACATAAATCTAGAACAGGCGTCAAAACAGTCTTGTCCTTTGTCAGCAGATACCATTCAAATTGACAGCCCATATTGAATGGGTCTATTTCCAGCGAATCTTTAATGTAACCCAACGCTTCCTCTACCCGCCCCAGTTTTCTCAAAATCGAGGTTTTTAATTGCCGGGCTTTATGGTGTTTCCAGTTTCGGTTTATTGAACGTTCTATTTTTTCCAGCGCAGCATCCCATTGTCCGCGTTTTGAATCTATTTGTGCGAGACCAAAATACCCCGCGTCCTGCCAGGCGGCATTCCAGGTTGCCTTATAAAAGGCGGCGTAGGCTGCATCCAGTTCACCGGATAATTGTAAAGCTAAGCCTAGATTATAATAGGCCTCGCCATCGTAAGGATTTGGATTCCGTTCGGTAAGCCTTGCTATTGCGGTACGGAAGTAAGGGATAGACTCAGCGATCTTTCCACTTCTTAATAATAGAGCTCCCAGTGCATTGTTACACCGTGCGTCATGCGGATCCCGTTTCAGTGCCTCGAGATAGTAATCCATTGGATTATAGGTGGCGTGCCGGTATTGTTCAAGATGCTGTCCTGCCAGGAATAACTCCTCCGTCGAGTGAACGGATTCCGGTGCTGAAACAGCCCGTGCGGGTTCGGGGATATCCCTACTATCCCTTTGCTTTTCCAATTGATACTGCAGCATTTCATTACCATTGCTATCATAAACCGAAAGGATCAAATCAAAGGGATTACCCGGTAAATCAGAAACAGTTTGTTTATAAATATCCCGAGGGGAACAATAGATCTCTTCTTCCAGATAAACTCTCCCTTGCTTATCCCTCAAAACAATATGAAGGCCTTCAAATACCGCTGTTGCGTATAGGATAATGTGAGCACACTGTTGATGGACCTCCATATTGAGGACAAGATCTTTCGTTGCATTCTTCACATGCCCCACAGCTGCATAGGGCATAAAATATTGCGACCATGATTTCACTTCATAAGGCTGCAACCAGGCAAAATCGGGCTGATTGTCAGTATACACACCAGCCATTAATTCGATATAAGGGCCATTTTCGTCTGTCAGATTCCGGTCCCAAGCCAAACCAAAATCACCATTACCCCATGTCCATTGTTTCTTTCCCGGAGAAATATGATGGTCTGCAACGTGTAACATCCCCGCATTGGTATCTCCGGCTTCATAACCGCCCACAAAATTATATTTTGACTGGATGGCCATATAGGAGGTCGGAACAGGAATATTCTTGTATTGTGCGATATCAACTCCAGCGGAATAATCGTATTTATAATAAGTTCCTGTTGCTATCGGGAATGTTGAAACTTCTCTTTTGCCATGATCAAACACAGCATTTACATCGGGAGGGAAAACAGAATAATAATCATCATTGACGACAACAGCCGGATTGGCCCACCAGAGGAAAGTCTGTGGTAAGGCAGTGCGGTTGTAGACCTGCACTTTTATTTCAATAAAGGCTTTGTCGGGATAAAGTGTAAACCCCTGGATGGCCTTCATCCGAAACATCCGTTCGATTTCATTGCACCATACCGTCACACTGCCATCCGTATTATGCTCAACTAAATATTCCGTTGGCATAAAGGTAGTCGGGCGGTGATGCTGAGGCCAATTAAACTCGATCCCGCCGGAAATCCAAGGACCTGTAAGCCCGACCAGTGCTGGTTTGATCACTTCATTATAATAGACAAAATGTCGTTCTCTAACCTTATCGTAGGCCATATGGATTCTTCCACCGAGTTCAGGCAGAATCATTACCTTGATATATTCATTTTCTAAAAATAGTGCCTGATAGATCTTGTCCTTTTTCTCGTCGCTAATTTTTTCGATAATGGGATAGGGATATACCACACCGGAGCTACCTTGGTACACACGTTTTTCAGCAAAAATCGGATTTTTCTCCATCGCGCCAACCGCGTAGGTCGGTATCGCCACAGATTCCGCCCAAACTTTTACTATACCGCGCTGATTGACTGTGGATTTAATCAGGTAACGTGTCAATTCTGTCATGTTGTAAATAGCTATTAGATTATATACTTTAAGTTGATTTAATAATTAAAAAGGGCAACTATCTGCAAAATTTAGGGTGTTATCGCTTCATCCGACCATTCCTGTTCAATCTCCTCGAGACTTTTACCTTTGGTCTCCTTCAATTGTCCCCATAAAAATACGTAGCCAATCAGGCAGACTATTCCATACAGCCAAAATGTGCCCGCTGCGCCCAAGCTTTGATTCAACATCGGAAAGGTATAGGTAAGTACGAAACATGCGATCCATAACAGTGAGGTCGCTATAGCCATCGCTTGCGCTCTAACCGCCGTAGGGAAAATTTCAGCAATGATAACCCAAGTTACCGGCGCTAATGTCATTGCATAAACCGCAATTCCAGCTAATACCAGGAGAAGTACAAAGATGCCGCTGCAATTGAAATAGTAGCAAGCACCTAAAGCCGCATAAATACCGAAAAGTCCTGCAGCACCGAACAACATTAATGCGCGGCGTCCAACCCTATCGACCATATACATGCCTACGAAGGTAAATATGACATTGATCACGCCTGTTATAATTATATTGAAAAGCATCCCCGACACCGTGTATCCCGCAGCTGTAAAAATCTCCTGTGCATAATTGAAGATCACGTTGATGCCACACCATTGCTGAAAGACCGCAATAAAACTTCCTAGAAACAAAAGCCTTAATAACTTCCCCCGAAATAGGTTCTTTTTCTTTAGTCTATTATGATCCGTATCGGTAACTTCCATGTTAGCCATACTTTTGCTGGCATAATAATCACCACCCATCCGTAAAAAAATCTGTCGGGCCTCTTCATGTCTTCCTTTGTTGAATAACCATCTAGGACTTTCCGGAATCAGGAAAAGCAGCAATAAAAAAATAACCGCCGGAATCGCTCCCGCCCAAAACATCCACCGCCAGCCCTGCTGTCCGTTCCATGTTGTGGCTATAACTTCTTCGGGCAACACGGGCTTTGCAATCAACCAATTGACAATCTGTGCTGCAAGTATCCCCAGTACAATCGTCAGTTGGTTGATGGAGACAAATTTTCCGCGGCTTTCTGCGGGCGCTATCTCCGCTATATACATCGGCGCGAGATTAGAAGCCACACCTATCCCTATCCCACCCAGTACACGATAAATAATAAAGAGACTAAGGTTGGCAGCCATACCTGTTCCTACAGCAGAGATAATAAAAAGAATCGCCGCGATATAAATCAGTGGCTTTCGACCGTAACGATCTGCCAGACCTCCCGAAAGCAATACACCGATAAAGCTGCCTACAATTGCTGACGACATCGCCCAACCCTGAAGTGCAGGAGCAGACTCCAAATGAAAATATGCCTCATAGAAAGGCTTCGCCCCTCCAATGACAACCCAATCGTAGCCAAAAAGAAACCCTCCAATAGCGGCCACAAAAGTGATTAACAGCAAATACGTCGTCGTGGTCTTTTGCATAAGAATTTACATATTTAGATTTATTGACGTAAAATTAGTGGAATACTGTATGTAAATCATGTAAGTGAACACGATAAACATGTAAAATATTACTATTTTTATAGCATATACCAAATTCCCTGATTTATGAATAGAGATACGGATGTGATGGCAGAAGGATTCAAAGGTGAGAAGGCAATTGTACTCCCTTATTCCGTGTGCAACTACCAAGCTTCCAATGCAATTACTTCAAAATTACACATCACACATATTGGCTACTATCCGAATGCAAAAAAGCATTATCGTGACCGTCAGGAAGGCTGTGCAGAATATATTTTGATTTATTGCGAAAACGGCCATGGGTGGATCAAACAGGATGAAATAACTTATAATATCTCTAGAAATGATCTTTACATCATTCCTAAAAACACAACGCATTCTTATGGTTCCAGAGCCAACGACCCTTGGAGTATTTATTGGATCCACTTTCAAGGTACTGAAGCATCTCTTTTTGAAAATATCATCGGACAGATCAATCACATGAATGATAACCACACAAACAAGCACAACGACCGACTTCAGTTATTTGAAAGTATATACCAAAATCTGGAAATGGGCTATAGCCCAGAAAATTTAGAATACACAAGTTTTTGCTTTCAATATTTTTTGGCATCCATCAAATATGCGACGCAATACAAAGAAAGTAATCCGATTAAAGTAGATAATATCATTCAGGATATCATCCTGTTTATGAAGGACAATCTGGAAAATAACATTAGTCTGGACGAGATTGCTTCACATTTTAACTATTCAAAATCGCACTTGATCAACTTATTCAAACAGAAGACCTCTTATCCGCCCATGGTATACTACAATCAATTGCGCATGCAAAGAGCCTGTTCATATTTGCAATTTACGCTGCTAAAAATTAAAGAGATCGCTTTCAAGCTGCATTTCTATGATCCCTTTCATTTTTCTAAGGCCTTTACCAAAGAGATGAAGATGTCTCCTCAAGATTATCGCAGGATATATCAAAAGTAGGTTGGATTAAATTCCCGATCGATTGCCTCCAAGATAGCAGGGATCATCGCTGTTTCGAAGTTATTACTGCCTAAGTAAAGTCTTAGACAAAAGAAGAGCTTCCCATTAATTTGAGAAGCTTTCTATCTTTCTAATGCAGTAAGACGGCTTGTACTATAGCGGAAAATTGGGTGGTCTTTTCTCCAGAAAAGCCGAAACCCCCTCTTTAAAATCTTCTGTTCCGAACAGGTGTCCAAACGCATCCATCTCGACTTTGTTACCATCCCGCTTTTTGTCCGCAGCCGCATTGATGGCATCTATGGCGTTGGCAACCGCGACACGTGAACGTGTAAATATTTTCCGAAGTATTTCTTCGGCACGCGAAATCAGCTTTTCCTGGGGAACCACTTCGTTCACCAGTCCCATTTCATAGGCTTTATGCGCATCAACCATATCGCCGGTCAAAATCATCTGCATAGCTTGCCCCTTTCCGATCAAAGCGGGCAAGCGCTGTGTCCCACCATAACCCGGAATCAGTCCCAACGAAACTTCAGGAAGTCCCATTTTTGCATTTTCAGAAGCAATACGCATATGACAAGCCAGCGCCATCTCAAGTCCACCACCTAAAGCGTAGCCGTTGATGGCCGCAATAACGGGTTTTGGCGCTCCCTCAATAAGATCTGTAAAAATGATATGACCGCGCTCACTTAACCAACGTGCCTGAACAACTGACAAGTCAGTAAACTCCTTAATATCCGCCCCAGCGACAAATGCTTTCTGGCCTGCTCCCGTCAATATAATACCACGGACATGGCTATCTGCATTAAAGTGCTTAAAAATTTCCTGTAATTCATCAAGTGTCTCTTGATTCAGGGCGTTCATTTGAGGTTCACGATTTATTAGGATATAGCCGATGCTATCTTTAACCTCATATTTTAAATTCGAATATTGGGTCATAAAGCTAAAAATTAAAATGTATGGATGCTGTAAAGGTATCTGAAGGCACCCCTTCTCCACCTTTGTAGCTCAATCTCTTTTTATACTCTAATCTAAGCAATTTAAAGATATTATCCACACCGACCAAACCTTCAACATAGGGTTTATTGCGCAGGGCTTTTGTTTGGACAATACCATTTTTATCGGCTTCAAATTGAATATTTTCAGGCGTTACGAAAGGATTATTGACATCGCTCAGTTTTCCATAAAAAGCTTTAAAACCTGTCAGTTCACGCCATTTCAGTTTTCTGAACAAAGGGATTCTATTAAAGAAAAACCCGTTCCAGTTATGATGATAGGTCAATTTTAAAAACTGGTCAGATGCAAACTCTGAAGTGGCCATCAAATCAAAGTTGACCAGCGGCCCTGCTTTATCTTTGGAGACATCGGGGAGCTCCAATAGGGTATACGGCAAATGTTTACCCCAGATCCTTCCTCCGGAAAACTCAAAATCTGCCTGTCCGGCCGGAGATAAAAACATCCGTTTGAACACACTGAACCGTAAGGCATCATAACTATAATCTGCTCCCCAAAAGCCTTTCAGTCCCCTGTTATATTGAAGTGTAAAAATCGGGTATTTATTTTCCACTGTACCACGATCCAGGTTATGGTAGGTAAAATCCTCGTTTGGAGCCCAGCGTAGGATGACTTGTAGATCGTTTGTATTTACCCTACGGATGGTATCGGGGCTGGGTAGCGTATTGATGTAAAATAAATCACCCCTTGGCTGTCTGCGGGTATGAGTAAATGCTGTGCCGATACTCACATGGTTACCAAACTCAATCAGATGATCAAGACGGTAGAAATCGTTAAATTGCCATTTATTTGGCCTATTCTTTCCAAAAGATCGGAAAAATCCGTCGCCTTTTAGAAAGCCTAGATTACGACCGGGCTCCATGACATCGTGCTGTACAGTAAAGCGCAGGTAGTTTGCTGGAAACTGGACAATACGCTCGCCATTTAGGGTAAATGCTGTACTTAGATAATATTTTATCTCCTTGTCTTTATCGCCATACGCGGCATACCCTTCTATAAATGCCTTTTCGGAAAACAGGCGTGTCGTCCGGCCACTCAGCCGGATACGGTTACCTTCATAATTATTCCGGCTATAGAGGTACTCCAACGGTCCGAACTCAAATTTGCCGGCATTGTAATATCCCTTTGCCAATAGGTAACCCAAAGCAACCAACTGGTTGAAGGAGCGCATATTCTGAACGGAATCCACTTTCTGGTAGGCCTCCAATTCAGCTTTGCTCAGCGGTGCAGGTCTGACTTGAATCATCGGAACCTTTGCCGCGGATTGAAGCAGGTATCTTTTTTCAACGGGCACACCCGCAAAGTTATCATTCGAGATCGAGTCTGTCCGGTGTCCTAGGTATTTCGTTTCCCTACGTCCATATAAAACATCCGATTTACTTGCACCAAACAATATCTTTAAATCGGTATGTACCGGAATCATACTACCGTTTTTAAATTCGCTGTAGCCTAAATCGATCTGTACATCATTGATCCAGTTGATATTTGCCGCCTTCCCAATATTCAATGTGGCCTGTTGAACAGCAAACCGCGTATCGTCTGAGATAAGGAGAACACCGTAGAAAAGTAAATCAATCTTGGATTTACCCTCAAAATGAAGTTCGATATAGTCTTTACCAGCTATCTGGACGGTATCCTCTATATGGTATTTATAAAAGGCGGTGGCGCCTGTGGCGATCGGACTCAAAATCCCCTTATTTGCGATCTGTATATTATTCTCGTAGAGATCGACATTCCGAAGTATGGTCTGGAAACGGGTCTGCCAATTGTCGTTATTGAAAAAACGGGGATTTAGTTCTGTCTGATTGTGGCTAGTGACAATCTTTTTACTCCGGTTAGGATCATGCGATGAATAGACGTTTGCATAATTTTCTTCCATGTAGAAGGGAGCTATCGTTACGCCCCGAAATACCGTCGAGTCAATATTTTCAAAAAGAAACCGAAAAGGCTTTGGAACTTTTTTTGCTTTATCTTCTGGGTTCACAAAGCCAAATTGCGTCTTCTCGTACTCATCAAAACGGATCTCGGGAATACGGGTATAATGATTTTGCGGACGATGGGCAATGACCTGTTCTATCAGCGCAATCGCAGGATCCTTTGGTTTCCTATTTTTTCGATTGATGACAACCATATCCAGCGTATTGTCTTTCGACGTCAACCGAACAGTCATCAACGTATCAGCGCCCCGGTGTACGTCTATCGTCCTTCGCTCATATCCCACTGCCCCAAATGTCAATTGCCGATGTTGTTTTATATCCTGAATCTTAAAGTAGCCAAGCGTATCGCTGATACCTCCTCCCTCCTCGCCGACCCAGTTTATCGATACACGTGCAATTCCCTTGCCCGTCTGTGCATCAACAACCTTACCGCGAAGAAATTCTTGCGCAACCACTTCCCCCCCGAACAGCAGGAATACTAACACACTAAAAAAGCTTATTGAAAAAGATTTAACACACACTTTAAACACCATCTTCAAACTGATAGGATTTCTTTTTTACAATATACAATTTGTATTCAAGAGTTATACCAATAAATATAAAAAAAGCATAACGATATCGCTATGCTTTAATAAACAACAAGTATTTTAACAGAAATTTTATATTAACTTTAAAAGGCAGTCTGGATATACGCCGATAAGGATGGTCAATCCAACCGCAAGCAATAGAATGAATGAATAATTCCATTGCACATTTACACAGGATTCTTCGCTGTCTCTAAAATACATCGCAACCACTACTTTCAAATAATAATAGACTGCGATAGCGGCATTGATAACCGCTAATACCAACAACACAATATGGTAGTTCTCCATGACTGATGAGAACATCATAAACTTACCAATAAACCCTGCGGTTAATGGAATACCTGCAAGTGAAAGCATGGCTACAGTGATTGCAAATGCCAACATTGGATTTCGTTTTCCTAATCCGTTAAATGCTTCAAAATGCTCTGATCCCGTTGTCTTCTTGACAAGGATCAACCCAGTAAACGCAACAATTGTCGCAAGTGAATACGCTAGCCCATAAGCGAAAATACTATTGGCTGAAGTAGCCCCGACCGCTATAATGGCGAACAGCATGTAACCTGCGTGAGAAATACTGGAGTACGCCAGCATACGCTTGAAAGAAGATTGCATGACAGCGGAAATATTTCCGACAAACAAGGTAATAATCGCGATGATCAGGAATACTGGTGTCCAAAAATCTTGTAAAGGAAGTAAACTGTAGCTAAACAACCGTAATAATCCCGCAAAAGAAGCCACTTTGACGACAGTACTCATATAACTTGTGATCAGGATAGGCGCTCCATCATAGACATCCGGTGTCCAAAAGTGAAATGGTGCCGCACCAACTTTAAAGGTGAGACCAACAATCAGCAATAAGATACCACCGTAAAATAAAGGTGAGATCGTATTGGGGTTGCTTACAACATATGCTTTTATCTCCTCCAAATCAAATGAACCTGTCGCTCCATACAATAAAGCGATCCCAAATAACAAAAATCCGGTGGAAAATGCCCCCATCAAAAAGTATTTCAGTGCCGCCTCATTTGACGCTTTATCCCGTTTACGGATACCTACCAAAATATAAAGTGCGACAGACATGATTTCAATACCCAAAAAGAGCATGGAAAAATTATGATAGCTGCTTACCAGAACAGCTCCTGTCAATGAAAATATCAATAATGAATAATATTCCGCCACTTGCCCACCTTCATCAAAATAGCCCTTTGAGATAATAAATATACACAACGTAACAGCAATACATAAGACCGAAAAAGCAATCGCATAATGATCAAAATGGACCATCCCGCTAAAAAGTGGTCCCTTGTCAATTGTCCAGTCGTTCAACAAGAAACCAATGGCAACCAAGAATCCAAGGATAGAAACAGGTAGAAGCAGTGTTTTTGCCTTGAACAAACCAAGATAAAGAACAACTAATGCTAATATTGAAAGTGTAATTATAGCTCCCATACAATTTGATATATCTATTTATCTGCCTAAAAATGTACTTAAAACTTCCACAGAACCCGCAGAAAGATTCAATAGGAAATTCGGGAATATACCGATATAGAGAATCAACAAAGAGATCAAACCCAATACAAGGATCTCTCGTCCTTTTACATCCTCAAACTGTATCGTCCTGTCCGTTGTTTCTCCCAACATCGTCTGCTGATAAAGACGAAGCATATACACAGCCCCTAATATCAGCGTTAATCCGGCAAAAACTGCAAACCAGAATCCATATTGAAATACACCTTTCAACAGCAGAAACTCACCAATAAAACCATTTGTTAATGGCAATCCCACAGCGCCCATACAGATAATCATGAAAAATATGGCCAGTTTTGGCGCTTTGCTTGCTATTCCGCCAAGCTCAGACAGGCGTCGTGTCTGTGTACGCTGCTGTACAATATCCAGCACATAAAAAAGACCGACAACTGAAATACCATGATTTAACATTTGTATCGTCGCCCCACTTAGGCCATTCGTATTCCAAGAGAAAACCCCCGCACTGATCAGCCCAACGTGTGCAATAGAGGAATAGGCGATCAACCGCTTGGCGTCATCCTGTTTTATGGCAATGATAGAAGCATACACAATTCCGATGACACATAGGATCATTGCAAATTGTCCATACAATGCTACTCCCGTAGGAACCACCGGCAATAGCCAGCGCATCAAACCATATACCCCCATTTTCAGCATAATACCAGCTAATAACATCGTGCCTGCCGCCGGAGCATTTGTGTAGGTATTGGGTTGCCAGGTATGAAATGGAAAAATGGGAATCTTAATCGCAAACGCAATAAAAAATGCCCAAAATAACCAACGCTGTGTATTATCTTCCAACTCCAACGCGATAAAGGAAGTCCACTCAAAATCATGGTTAGGCACTTGCTGATAGAGATAAAGAATCCCGATCAACATCAGAAGGCTTCCCAGAAAGGTATAAATGAAAAACTTTAGATTAACCCGGATACGGTCACCTTCGCCCCAAAGCGCGCAGATAAAATAAATCGGAATCAACGCGATCTCCCAACCAACATAAAATGTAAAAGCATCCAATGCCATAAATACAAGCAGTAATCCCGCCTGCATAAATGCCATCAAGGCATAAAAATTACCTTTATAGTTTTTAGCAAAAGTAGTTGCAATAATAAAGGGCATCAATCCATTGGTCAACAAGATCAACGGTAAACTAATCCCATCTATCCCGAGGTGAAAATGAATATGTAATGCCGAAATCCACGCCCAATTTTTTTCAAATTGCATTCCGCCATTTGGGTCAAATTGACACAGGAACGGAATAGTCAATGCCAGCGACACTAGTGATAAAATCAACGCGATTAACTTTGCGGCATTAGTCTTTAATAGCGCTAAAATCAATGCGCTTATTAACGGCAATAAAATAAGTAGAAAAAGGTTATCCATCGATTATACTAAATATTAAAGACTCAAAAATCCATAAATGAAAATAGCAATCACTCCAATTACCATCATCAATAAATAAAAGCCAACATTTCCATTTTGCAACAGGCGGAGCACTTTTCCAGTATCAAATGTCGCTTTACCAGCGCCATTGACGATCCCGTCGATCCCACGTTGATCCACCACATTGCCAAAGAAACTCGACAGCCAGTTGATCGGACGTACAATAACCGCATCATATAGTTCATCCACATAAAATTTATGATAGGAAAGATTTGCCAGAAAACCACGCGGAACTTCATCTCCCTCAGGTGTCTGCTGACGTTTGACGTAAATATTGTAAGCAAGGGCAACCATAATGAGTACACCGACTACAGAAACCGCCATCAGCATATATTCGGTGCTATGCTCCAAATGATGTGCAGCAGGCACCAATGCCTTTCCTTCGGCAAATACCGGTGCCAGAAAATCTTCCAGCCAGTGGTTTCCACCTAGCGCTGCCGGTAAATTGATCGCTCCACCAACAACAGAAAGCACTGCTAATACCATTAAAGGGACAGTCATACTCTTGGGTGATTCATGCAGGTGATGTTTTTGATCGTCCGTGCCCCTGAACGTACCAGAGAACGTCATAAATAGCATTCTGAACATATAGAAAGCTGTCATTAACGCGCCCAAAAATCCGAGGCCCCATAAGAGTGGATTGGCTGCAAAAGCATGAGCTAATATCTCATCTTTGGAGAAAAATCCGGAAAACGGTGGAATACCCGCGATTGCAATCGTTCCAATAAGCATGGTCATATAAGTGATCGGCATTGCTTTCTTCAATCCACCCATTTTACGCATATCTTGTTCATCACTCATCCCATGAATCACTGATCCGGCACCGAGAAAGAGTAAAGCTTTAAAGAATGCATGGGTCAATACATGAAAGAATGCCCCTGTAAAAGCGCCTACACCAAGGCCGAGAAACATATAGCCCAATTGTGAAACTGTCGAATAAGCCAGTACTTTCTTAATATCATTTTGTGTTAATGCGATAGCTGCGGCCAGCAAGGCGGTACAAATTGCAATGATGGAAATCAGTTGTAGGGTAATCGGTGAAAGTACGAATAATACATTTGACCGTGCGATCATATAGATACCTGCTGTCACCATGGTCGCGGCGTGTATCAAGGCCGATACAGGAGTAGGGCCAGCCATAGCATCCGGTAGCCAAGTAAACAAGGGAATTTGTGCTGATTTACCCGTTGCGGCGATAAAGAGCAATATGGTGATGCTCACGACAGCGATGTCGCCTGCAGCAAAATTCTTCGCCCCCGCAAATACCGTAGAAAATTCGAGAGAACCAAAAGTTCCCAATATCAGAAATACCGCCAACAAGAATCCTAGATCACCAATTCTATTCATCACAAATGCTTTTTTCGCAGCATTTGCATACGAAGTGTTTTTATACCAAAATCCAATGAGCAGGTAAGAACAGAGGCCTACACCTTCCCAGCCAATAAACATGACCAGATAGTTAGCACCCAACACCAACAACAGCATGAAGAAGATAAATAGATTCAAGTAGGCGAAAAACTTACCAAATCCCTTATCGTGATGCATATACCCAATGGAATAAATATGGATCAAGAAACCAATACCAGTGACAATCAACAACATAATTGCACTTAATGGATCCACTAAAAAGGAAAGACTTATTTTGAGATTTCCTACAGAGATCCAGTCAAATACATGTTGTTCGATAATTCCTGCCTGGCCCGCCTGTCTTGATTGATATACTTCAGAAAAAAGGACGCAACTGCAGATAAAAGAAATAAGCACCACGGCACTGCCCAAAGCGCCGATCATACCTTTGGAAAATGCATTTCTGCCCAATCCATTCACTATAAACCCGATCAAGGGCAAAAGGGGAATCAACCAAATTAATTCACTCATCGTATTTATTTCTTAAGTTCTACCAACGAAGTTTATTTAAGGAATCGATATCCACAGACTTCGTATTCCGATATACCATAATAATAATAGCCAGGCCGACTGCGACTTCCGCAGCCGCAAGAGCCATAATGAAGAAGACAAACACCTGCCCTGATGAATCACCATGCTGCACCGAAAAAGCTGCTAACAGCAGGTTGACAGCGTTAAGCATTAATTCGATGGACATCATAATAATGATTACGTTACGACGGATAAGCACACCGACCACACCAATAGCAAAAATAATAGTGCAAAAAATCAAATAATGATTTATTGGTACGCCCTGCAACTGTTGAACAACTGTTTCCATTAGATTTGTTTAGGTTCTTTCTTAGCTAATAATATCGCTCCGATCATGGCTGTCAATAATAATAAAGAAGACAGCTCAAAAGGAAGCAAAAATTCGTTAAACAATACCTTGCCCAGATTTTTTACCAGTCCAATTTCTGGATTAACCACTGTCAAAGGGTTGGAGATCTCAAACACACGATACACTCCAAAAAAGGTGACCACTAAGCAGCAGCCTGCAATTACCCCCATAAATTTGACCAGATTGGACTTCATCGGTTCGGTATCCTTATTTAAATTGAGCAACATAAGTACAAATAAAAAGAGTACCATGATCGCCCCCATATAGACAATAAAATTGACCACAGCCAAAAACTGAGCATTCAATAAAATGTAATGCACTGTAAATGTGAAAAAGGTAATGACCAGATACAATACACTATGCACGGGGTTCTTCGTAAAGATGGTCATCAGCGCAAAGAAAATAGACAAGAAGGCTACTAAATAAAATACTGTCATAATTTCTTGAATTAGCTCTTTAATTTGGTAATATCAAAGGTCGGCTCGACCAGCTTATCCTTCCCATAGATAAAATCCTTACGTAAGTAATCTGCTGTCACATGTGGGCCGTCCAAATAAATGGCCTCTTTTGGACAGGCTTCTTCACAAAGACCACAGAAAATACAACGTAACATGTTAATTTCATAAACCGACGCATACTTCTCTTCACGATAGAGGTGTTCTTCACCCTTTTTACGTTCAGCAGCAGTCATTGTAATTGCTTCCGCAGGACATGACAACGCACATAATCCGCATGCTGTACAGCGCTCGCGTCCCTCCTCATCCCGCTTTAACGAATGTTGTCCCCTAAAATTCTTCGAATAAGGTCTTATTTCCTCAGGATATTTGACAGTGGGGATTTTCTTAAAAAAATGTCTCAATGTAATCCGCAACCCCCTGACAATTGCCGGAAAATAAATTTTTTCCGAAAAGGTCATTGGTTTTTGTTCGATTACTTTCTTACGATTGCTTAGTTGCATAAAAATCCTTTCTTATTATGATGAGAAATAAGTATCTTTTATCAATGTGAATACCCCTGTAAGTACAATATTGGCAATGGCCAGTGGAATCAGCATCTTCCAGCCCAGATTCATCAATTGATCATAACGGAACCGTGGCAAAGTCCAACGTACCCACATAAAGAAAAAGATAAATCCAAATATTTTCAGGAAGAATACAATGACACCAATAACTGTGATCCAATTTGCAGACAGCCCAAGGTCATTCATAAAAGGGAAGTTATACCCTCCGAAATACAGTGACGCCATCAATGCCGAGGACACAAACATATTGATGTATTCCGAGAACATATAAAGGCCCAATTTCATCGAAGAATACTCTGTATGATAACCGCCGACCAATTCCGTTTCACATTCCGGTAAATCAAATGGAACACGGTTACACTCTGCAAATGCGCAGACCATAAAAATAATAAATCCGAGGGGCTGTGCCCAGATATTCCAATTGACAAAACCCGATTGTTGGGCTACAATTTCTTTAAGCGAGAGACTTTGCGTCACCATCAACAATGCGATAATGGAAAGTCCCATGGCAATTTCATAACTGATACTTTGTGATGCCGCACGAATCGCGCCCATTAACGAAAATTTATTATTGGACGCCCATCCGCCCAGCATGATGCCATATACGCCCAATGCGATGACCCCAAACATGTACAATATACCAACATTGACATCTGCCACCTGCAGTGAGACCATACGATCGCCAATCTGTAATTCCTGTCCCCAAGGGATAACTGCCGAACTGATACAGGCCGTAATGATTGCAATGGTCGGCCCGACAATAAAGAGCACCTTATGTGCACCGGCAGGAATAATCTCTTCCTTAAAGAAGAACTTTCCACCATCGCACAATGGCTGTAGGAGACCAAATATACCAGCCCGATCCGGACCATAGCGATCCTGCATAAAACCTGCTATTTTACGCTCGGCAAGTGTTGAGTACATCGCAATTACCAACGTAATGACGAAGATCACAGACACCAATATTAATTTTTCTATAACAAAAGACCACTCCATGATTTGTGCTTATTTCAATTTTTCAGTTCTAGCCAGCTGTTCGCGATTTTGCTGCTGAAGTATCGGATTTTCCTTCACCACTTTTGGCGGATTAAATAGTTCATAATGATTGGCAGAAATAACAGACTGTGGATCAATTTCTGTCGGTTCATCCAAGATCCAATCGCTTGTTTTTTTCTGGTCAAAACGACAGGTATTACAAATAAATTCTTCCACCTCGCCAAATTCATCTTTCCGCGCCGTCACCCGAATAACTTCTTCGCCCTTGTACCATAATGTCACTTTGCCCGAACAAGTTGGACAATCACGATGTGCATCTACCGGTTTTGTAAACCAGACCCGATTTTTGAATCGGAAAGTTTTATCGGTCAACGCACCAACCGGACAGACATCAATCACGTTTCCCGAAAAATCATTGTCAATGATATTTTCGATATAAGTAGATATCTCCGAATGATCCCCACGGCCCAAAATACCATGTACGCGTTGATCTGTCAACTGGTTGGCCACATAAACACAACGATAGCATAAGATACAGCGGTTCATATGCAATTGGATTTTGTCACCCAGATCAATTTGTTCAAATGTTCGGCGATCAAACTCATAGCGTGTATCGGCGCTGCCATGTTCATATCCTAGATCTTGTAACTTACATTCTCCGGCTTGGTCGCAAATCGGACAATCCAGCGGATGATTGATCAAAAGAATCTCAACGACGCCCTTTCTGGCCTCGACTACCTCCGGCGAAGTAATATTTTGTACTTCCATGCCATCCATAACAGTCGTTCGACAGGAGGCCACGAGTTTTGGCATCGGCCGAGGATCCTTCTCAGAGCCTTTCGAGACCTTAACTAAACAAGTACGACACTTCCCACCACTCCCTTCCAGTTTAGAGTAATAGCACATAGCCGGTGGAACGATGTCCCCACCAATTTGCCTTGCAGCATTCAATATGGTTGTCCCCGGCGCGACCTCTACTGGTATACCGTCGATTGTGACCTTAAACTTTACATCTTCCGCTTCTGCCATGATAGTTATAATTTATCGTTACAGCTTTTATTATGATACAATTGGTTGTAGTGGATCCGCATAATGCGCCAATCCATAATTTCTTGTTTGTGACTCCTCCGGATGTAGTATATGCCATTCAAATTCATCCCTAAAGTGTCTGATCGCTGCAGCTACGGGCCAAGCCGCCGCGTCACCCAATGGGCAGATTGTATTTCCCTCGATCTTACGCTGTACGTCCCAAAGCAAGTCAATATCGGACATAGAGCCATGTCCACTTTCAATTTTATGCAACACTTTTTCCATCCATCCGGTTCCTTCACGGCAGGGCGAACATTGTCCGCAGCTTTCATGGTGATAGAACCGGGCAAAGTTCCAGGTATTACGAACAACACATTGGTCCTCGTCAAATACGATGAAACCACCCGAGCCAAGCATGGTCCCTGTTTGAAAACCACCGTCGGACAAGGATTCATAAGTCATCAAACGGCTATTTCCAGCAGCTGTCTTCAGGATAAGGTTTGCTGGCAGAATGGGGACTGATGAACCACCGGCCACAACAGCCTTCATCCGCTTCCCATTAGCGATACCTCCACAGTATTCATCCGAATAGATAAATTCTTCTACCGATAGCCCCAGTTCAATTTCATAGACACCAGGTTTAACGATATTACCACTGGCTGAAATCAATTTAGTCCCTGTACTACGCTCGACACCGATCTTTGCGTACTCTTCTCCGCCCAAGTTAATAATGGGAACGGTTGCCGCAATAGACTCTACGTTATTCACTACTGTCGGACAGTTATATAATCCGGCTATAGCGGGGAACGGAGGTTTGATACGAGGGTTGCCCCGTTTTCCTTCCAAAGACTCCAATAATGCAGTTTCCTCGCCACAGATATATGCACCACCACCCGGTTGGACATAAATCTCCAGATCATAGCCAGAGCCCAATATATTCTTACCTAAAAATCCTTTCTCCTTTGCTTCAGCAATGGCACGTTCCAAGATTCTGATCTGCGGCATCATTTCACCGCGCACATAGATATAAGATGTATTTGCGCCAAGGGCAAAACTGGACACAATCATCCCCTCGATCAATGCGTGTGGAATATGTGTCATCAAATAACGGTCCTTAAATGTACCCGGTTCGGACTCATCCGCATTACAGACCAAATAACGCGGTACTCCCTCTGGCTTAGCCAGAAAAGACCATTTCATTCCTGTCGGAAAGCCTGCGCCACCTCTACCACGTAGTCCAGATTTTTTCACCTCCTCAACCACATCTTCGGGAGACATTGTTTTTATTACTTTTTCAACAGCAACATAGCCCCCTTTTTGACGATAAACCTCAAAGGTATTGATGCCGGGAACATCGATATGTGTCAACAAAAGTTTACGTGCCATATTATTCTGTTTTAGCTTTTAAATTATCAATCAATTCGTCCACCTTAGCTTCATCCAAATTCTCATAAAAGGTATATTCCGGCCCGATCTGTAGAACGGGACCAAATCCGCAGGCAGCAAGGCATTCCACACCACGCCAAGAGAAAAGCCCATCCGCCGTTACTTCACCTTCTCTTACACCAAGCTTTTGCTCCAAATGTCCCATGATCCGCTCTGCGCCAACTAAACAACAAGGGCCGGTACGGCAGATCTCCAGGACATATTTACCTTTGGGTTCCAGCAGAAACATCGTATAGAAAGTTGCAACTTCATAGACTTCAATAGGTAAAATATGGAGATAAACAGCTACTTGATCCATTGCATCGGCGCTAACCCAACCAAATTCAGCTTGGACCAAATGCAAAATGGGTAATAGACCTGATTTTTGCTTCCCTTCCGGATAACGGCTCACTACTTCGCCAAACTTTGCCAATAGTTCTGGGGAAAACGTTACATTTTCATTATGTTGTTTTACACTAAGCATCTAATTCTCCTGCTATAACGTTAAGACTACTCATATTTAAAATCGCATCAGAAATCAACATACCTGCGCTCATTGGAGCAAACATTTGATAATTGACAAAAGAAGGTCGTCTAAAGTGAAGACGGTAGGGCGAACGTCCGCCATCATGAATCAAATAAAATCCCAGTTCGCCGTTTGCTCCCTCTACCGAATGATATACTTCAGCTTTAGGTGTGTCTACCTCACCCATGACGATTTTAAAGTGATATATCAGCGCTTCCATGTTGGTATAAACCTGTTCTTTCGGTGGCAGATAAAAATCGGGCACCTCTGCATGAAACACACCTTTAGGTTCTTTCTCTATTTTTTCCAACGCTTGCTCAATGATGCGAAGTGATTGCCACATTTCCTCGTTCCGGACCATAAATCGGTCATATACATCCCCCGTTGCTCCGACAGGCACATCAAAATCAAACTCTTCATACGAACAGTAGGGGTTTTGTACCCGAATATCATAGTCTACACCTGTCGCCCTTAGGATAGGTCCGGACCAACCGTAATCCAATGCCTCCTCTGGAGTAACGGCAGCGACACCCGAAGTTCGTTCTATAAAAATCCGGTTACGCACAAACATTTCCTCAAACTCTTTCAATACCGGGGGATAGCGTTTCAAAAATTCACGGATTTTCTCAAAGGCAACAGCATTGAAATCACGTTCAAATCCGCCAATACGACCAATATTTGTCGTCAGCCGCGCGCCACAGATTTCTTCGAAGATCTCATAGATAAATTCACGTTCCTGCATCACATACAAGAAACCAGAAAAAGCCCCTGTATCGACACCCAAAATTCCATTGCAAATGATATGGTCAGCTATACGAGCAAGCTCCATCACAATGACCCGCATATATTGCACGCGCTTTGGAATTTCGATTTCCAACAGTTTTTCAACCGTCATGTGCCAGCCCATATTGTTAATGGGTGCTGAACAATAATTTAAACGATCCGTGAGTGGAGTGATCTGATAAAAGGGTCTATGTTCAGCAATTTTTTCAAAAGCACGATGAATATAGCCTATAGTGGAAACACCACTGACGATACGCTCTCCATCTATCTGCACCACATTCTGGAATACCCCATGTGTAGCAGGGTGCGTAGGGCCAATATTCAGGGTGATTAGCTCATCCTGTGGATCATTATCCTCGAAAACTGGCTGATTAGATGTTATCTTGCTTATAAACTCGCTCATATCATATAAATTAACGGCCGAAATACAAATCTTTCTTATCTACTCGATTTGGATCTTCCAAAGGATATTCCTTTCGCATCGGAAACACATCCATATCGTCAACATTCAGGATTCTTCTCAAATCCGGATGTCCTATAAAATTTACACCAAAAAAATCATACGTCTCACGCTCCATCCAATTCGCCCCTTTCCAAACAACCGTAGCTGTTGGTATTTCCGGATTTGGACCATATAAAAACACTTTTACTCGTATACGGATATTGTGAATCAAACTATGAATGTGATAGACAACAGCAAACTCTTTCTCCAGATGCGGATAATGTACCGCAGTAATATCTGTTAAATGAATAAACTGTAATTCATTGTCCAACTTCAGAAAGCGCAGCACAGCGGTGATATCTTCGACATCCACAAGAATGGTCAATAAATGATGCGCATCTGGAATTTCTACAATCTTTGCCGGAAAATTTCCTTGGAGTTTCTCCAATAAAAAACTGTTCTCCATCCTTTATTTATTTGTATGTATACCGTATTTTTCTAATAGCGCCCTATATTCGGGTGTATTTCGCCTATTTAAGGACTCATTTTTAACGATATCCTGTAAGCGCAATACACCATCCAAAATAGCCTCGGGCCGAGGAGGACAACCGGGCACATAAACGTCCACAGGAATAATCTCATCAATACCCTGTAACACAGAATAGGTATCAAAGATCCCGCCACTGGAAGCACAGGCCCCCACTGCAATCACCCAACGGGGCTCCGCCATCTGCACATAGACCTGTCTCAGGACAGGAGCCATCTTCTTTGCAATAGTTCCCATGACCAACAGCATATCTGCCTGGCGCGGAGAAAAGCTTGGCCGTTCTGCACCGAATCTAGCCAAATCGTAAGTAGAACCCATCGTAGCCATAAATTCGATACCACAGCAGGATGTGGCAAAAGGCAGGGGCCACAATGAGTTTGCACGTGCCAATCCGATCGCTTTATCCAAACTTGTCGCAAAGAATCCTGCGCCTTCTACTCCCGGAGGAGCTTCTGCCAATTTTATATCACTCATGAAAAGACGATTTATAAGGTTTAAGTACAATCGGCCCTTGTAGCCAATCGTTTCAGGACTGTTTAGTCCCAGTTCAAAGCTTTTT
Organism: Sphingobacterium sp. UBA7625; assembly: GCF_002484085.1. Classification (NCBI taxonomy): domain Bacteria; kingdom Pseudomonadati; phylum Bacteroidota; class Sphingobacteriia; order Sphingobacteriales; family Sphingobacteriaceae; genus Sphingobacterium; species Sphingobacterium sp. UBA7625. Next base: position 20,347 of record NZ_DLJD01000051.1, on the reverse strand, counting down.
TCTTAATGACATAGATAAAGCCCAATAAGAGCAATCCCATGAAAATAAACATCTCGATCAAGCCCTGAAAGCCCATTTCTCTAAAATTGACGGCCCATGGATACATGAAAATAACCTCAACATCAAAAATGACAAACAGGATCGCGACCAGAAAATACTTAATTGAAAAAGGCTGCCGAGCATTTCCGACGACTTCTACACCGGACTCAAACGCCCCGAGCTTATTTTCCGTCCGGACTTTTGGCCCTATAAGATGTGTAATAATAATGGTACCTACCCCAAAACCTACGGCTACAATGAGCTGTATTAATATAGGTATGTAATCTATCGGCATACTATTGGCGTGCTCCATCTCAATCAAAATTTATATTGGTAACTGTCTTTAAATATAGAGATTCCATGACTAAAATCAAAACAAAAAAGGCGCAGATCGTACGATCTGCGCCTAATTTAGAATGATTTCAGTTAAGCTTATTTCAAAGCGTCTAAGTATCCTTTAACATCCTCGTTTGCAGGATCAATTTCCAATACTTTCTGGAAAGCTTGCTTTGCTTTCACTGTATCTTGCTTCAAATAATGAAAAAGACCAATGTAAGTATAACCATCTACCAAATACGCTTTATTTTTCTCTTGCGTACCTCTTTGATTAATTGTATCAATCAATTTTTGGAATGCAGCAACAAAATCTCCTTTTGGCTGCGCCATATCATCCGCTCCCAAAGCTGAAAATGCTTTATAATATAACGCATTCACTAAGTATTTATCTTGTGCCTCTTTATTATCGGTAGTTTCAATGATTGTAAGCTCCTTTTGAGCATTACCAAAATCAGCAATAGCTTGATTTCTTAAATCTTGATTAACATAGTTTCCTTCAGCATCTTTCGCTTGAGTATCTTTTTTGAAACCAATTTGGTAGCTACCCTCACCAGCGTAATAGTGCGAATCGAAGTAGTAAGGAGAATCTTTATACTCACCTACAAGTCCGAATAAAGATATTGCAGTTTGTAATTCTTGCTCTTGGTATTTCGCAAATGCCAATTCAGCAACTTCACCCAACAACTCTTTATCTCCTTCGATCGCTTTCTTAATGTTTGCAATACCTTTTTGGATATTTGCTGTGTTTTCCGGAGTCAAAACTGGAGCAGCCGCTACAGCCGTACTATCCGCACCAGCAGCCGGAGCAGCAGGTTTCGGACTGTTAGTAGCAATCTCAGCCATACCTAGGTACATATAATCTAGCGGGATCACACGGTCTTTCTCCATTTTGGAGAACATTTGGTTCAAATATTCCAATGCTTTTTGATAATCTTTCGATTTTTGAAAAGCGATATATCCCAAATAACGATAGATTTTTGGATCTATGGAAGGATTTTTAGCCAATTCTTCCGATACAGTTTTCAACTCGTCATATTGACGTGCATAAACCAAGAAATCGGCATAACGAATTTTTGCCTCCAACGTATTGTCACCCGCTACTTCCAAATATTTTTTGTATTGCTCAACACCTTTTTTGTTCAACTCAACATATTTTTCGTCTGTCGTTCCAGGCATTTTCGACCATTGGTAATACGTTTCAGCCAACTCGCGATAAGTCGGTGCATAAGTCGGTGTTTCAGCAACAATCGCTTCCAATTGAGTTACAGCCTCGTCATAGGCTTGTGCGCCACGAACGATAATTGCCTGACCAACTTTGGCTTTAACCGAATTTTGATCAATATCCATTGCGTCACCATAGCTGGTATACGCTAACGAACCTTCTCTCAATCCACGGTATGCATCACCTAAAGCTAAAGGAATGGCTATATCCTTGGTATTTTTTGCTTTCGCTTGTGTCAGATATTCCAAAGCTTTCGCATAGTCTGGCTCTGGCGTATTGATATATGCACGACCGATTTCCAATAATGGCTCGTAATCTTTTTTACCTAATTTTGCAGTTGCCAAAGCAAACTTGGATTCAGCACTAGCTTTATCCTTTTTCAGTAAGTCAACATAACCCAAACCTACGTTGTTAATTGTCGCTTTTGGATCATTAGTCAAACCTTGGTTGAAAATTGCAGCGGCAGAGTCTGCTCTGTCGTTTACCAAATAAACTTGACCCAAATAGAAATAATTATCTCCATTCTTAGGTTGCTTAGTCACTAATTGTTGAAGAATAGTTTTCGCTTTACCATAGTTTTCAGCCTCGATGGCTGCTCTAGCATCTTTCAAACTCTGTGCACTTACTGTGCCCACAGACCCAGCCAATAAAAGACTAAATAATAATTTACTGTTTGTCATAATCTATTTTTGTACTATTTATTATCTATTTAATATAACTCTCATCTCTAATAATGATCTCACGTCCGGGCATTGTTGCAGGAACTAATCCCGCTTTTAATATGATCCGCTGGCCGCGATCTCCTGTCAAAAAAGCGCTGAAGCCTAGGCCCAACCCCATGTTGGGCTGATAGTTCATAATGTAAACCGGTCTTATGAACGGATACACTCCGTCGGCTATGGTTGACTGTGATGGCTTATAAAAATGTGCCTTGTCTGCCCCCGCACTAACATTTTCGATGCTCAATGTACGAATTTTATCCAATAATTTCGAATTTTTTTCAACTGCTTTCAAGTACCAATTATATCCGATAACACCCACAGCATTAGCATTTTCACTGATGTACTTCATCACATCCTCGCTGTCTTTCATCGCTGAAATAGCCTTTGGATCAATTTTCTCCAACTTATAGTAATCCTTTAAAAAACGTAAAGTACTTGAATTGGCATTATCAAAAACCAACCGTTGGCCACTTACGCTACCCTCCAACAAAGACTTAACGTTCTTTTGAGACATTATAGTATCAGCACTACTCCGATTATTGATTAATACCACAGCATCGGATGCCATCTGGAAAATTTTAGGCTGAATACCACGCTTCTTAAAGTATTCATCTTCCTGAGCGGTGAGCTTTCTAGTCAATACGACCACATAAGCAGAATCCGCCAGCAAAGCATTGACCGTTTTGATTTCTGGTCTGGCCATCAGGTCAAGGCTAGAATTCGGATAAGAACTCTCAAATACATCAGCAGATTCTTTAATGATCGGCAATAACGTCTGATCGACTAACACCGGCAGTTTGCCCGTTAGAATATCACTCTCCTTTTTCTCCTTAGTCCTGTCTTTGCAAGATTGAAATAATCCTGCACAAAGTCCAAGCATTACAAGAATTACACTATATTTTCTCATACGATACATCATATAATTAGACAATTAAAATAAAAGAATAGTTTAATTTTTGAAGAGAGTTAATTGAAATTAAAAAGAGCGCCAGCCGCTAATTAAAATTGTTTTGCCAAAGTCGTACAAACCGCATAAAAGAATAGAGGATCAATACAACGCCAAAGACTGTTTTGTATGTCGGATTAATCTCAATGGGAAAATTATCCCAAAAAATAATCAGTAGGCCCAAAACAAAATAAAAACCAAACATAAATAGTCCTAAAATAGACAGAAATCGCTTTAAAGGCGATTTCTGTCTATAATTAGAATTATTATTCGAATTAAAATCTGTCATTCTAATTTTGAATAGTATTCAAACGAATTGGCAGGGTGTAAGCTACACGAACCGGACGACCATTTTGAATACCTGGTTTCCATTTTTTAGCTTTTTTCAACAACTTAACAGCTGCATCTCCCGTACCATATTTCAAATCGCGTTTTACGTTGATATCTGTCAAGCTACCATCTCTTTCCACGACGAAAGAAACTTCCACAACACCGTTGATTCCATTTTCTAATGCCGCTTGCGGATAATCATAGTTAGAAGAAATCCATGACATAAACGCTTTCATACCTCCAATTGGTTCTGGATTCACCTCTACCGCCGTAAAGATTTTATCTCCATTTGGATCACCGTTTGGATCTCCTTTTGAAACACCAGTGATTCCACCATCTTGTTTCTTTGAACCAAACTCACCACGTGCTACCGAAGTACCTGTAGGACTACCTTTCAAAGTGATGCGTGCCGGAGTTTTGTTTGGATCTTTCAACTCTTCCTGAGAAGCAACTTCTTCCACAACTTTATTTGCGGGAGCTACTTTTGGTTCAGGAAAACGAATCAAATCCTCTTTTGGCACATCCATAGCCACTTGCTGAGGTTTCTCTTCCGGTTCTTGTGGAAGGGGCTCCTCTTCTGGTGGTTCTGGTGGTTTGATCTCTTCAAGGTCTTCCAAGGTAACTTCTGTTACTGCAGGAGGTGCTTCAACAGGTTTCTTCGGAAAAATTTTATCTCCGAAAAGACGAAGAAGGCTGGCAAGAACGACTACGCCGATAACGACAAGCAATCCTCTATTAGTCGCTTTAGGGGCAAGTTTACGCAGCTCATACGCTCCGTATTCTTTGTTACGTCCCTGAAAAACGACCTCAAGCCATTCTTTCTTAAAAATATCTAATTTTGACCCTATCATATTTTTATACTTTATCGTGCTATCTAAAAATGATTAATCATTGTAGATATTATCACGTTTTAAAACCTCCACTTCTTCTGGACTGATTTTAGCAATCATGTAACGTTTGACATCAACGATTTTCATTTCGTCAAGAATATCAACTAGGTTACGTTGCGTGCTTTTATCACTCGGTCTAATGATAACGATCAAATCCTTACCGCCAGCAACGCGTGGTACATAGGCTTTTTTCTCCAGCAATACCTTGCGAATACCATCAGCTCCGTAACCAACAGTCGTTGGTCCTTCGATCGGATTTTTTACTTGTCCGTAAATCACAGAGACTTTGTTATCAGATCCCAATAAAACTGTCAATGAACGGTTGTCAGCTGTCAATAAATCCGGCTGAGGCTCATCCTTAACTTTATTTTTATCTGGCATCGCCACGTCCATCGCTTGTGGTTTATTTAAAGATGTGGTCAACATGAAAAAGGTAATCAATAGGAAGGCCAAATCCACCATGGCTGTAAGATCGACCTTACCACCATTTTTCTTGGACCGAACTTTCCCGCCTTTGCCTTTTTTACCACTATCCTGATTTAATTCTGCCATTTTTTGTTCTTATTAAATCGTCAATTATTTTTCCTCAGCACGCATGCCAGTGATGAAACTAAATTTATTTTGCTTTTGATTACGCAATGTTTCGATCACCTGGTTTACAGAAGGATATTTTTCATTTGCATCAGCTTTGATAGCAATCTTCAAAGGGCCCGGGTGAACAAAGTTCTTGTCGGATGATTCCTTTTCTTTATTTACTTCCTCTGCAGCTAAACGTGTGTTTTGCACCCAGTAGTACAACTCGTTAGAGGTATTTTCTGTACTGTCAATCGGAATACCTGTTTGTACACCTTTTTCAGTGCGCTTGCTGCCTTCCAGAGCCAATAATCCTTTCAACTTAGACATTGGTACACCAAAGTTCTCCATCAGTTTGAAATGATCGTAGTCCTCTTGCGAAAAGCCAATGCCGTATTTTGCAGACATTCTTTCTAGTGCTTTTACGCGAACCTGTTGATCCGTCGTTCCGAAGAAAACTTTTCCACCATCACCGATCGTAATCATACCTACATTAGAGTCAGGTAATTTATCTTTCGTAGTTGATGCTGGGGTATCCACCGTCAATGCTTCCGGTTGGCGCGCTGTCGCCGTTAATACGAAGAACGTAAGCAGCAAGAACGATACGTCACACATCGCTGTCATGTCGATAGACGTACTGGCTCTTTTTACTTTTGCTTTACCCATTTTAAATTCTTCTTTTTAAATTAATTAAACTCAATCTTCTATCCTATGATGCTTTAGATTTTTGATTTCCATAAAATAAAATCAAAAACTTTCATCACAGTTCTTATTTGTGGTTTGCAGCGTATGTTTGTACGATTGAGAAACCAGCTTCGTCGATAGAGTAAGTTAATTTATCGATTTTTGCAGTAAAGATGTTATACAATACGATAGCGAATGTTGAAGTCGCGATACCTGTTGCTGTATTGATCAAGGCCTCAGAGATACCGTTTGCTAATTTAGCTGAATCTGGAGCACCACCGGTTGCCAACGCCGAGAAGGCTTTGATCATACCTGTTACTGTACCTAATAGACCACATAATGTACCGATAGAAACTAATGTTGCGATTACGTTTAAGTTTTTCTCTAACATTGGCATTTCTAATGCTGTAGTTTCTTCGATTTCTTTTTGAATTGCGATAGTCGCTTTTTCAGTGTCAACGTTAACGTCAGCTGATACGGCTTTGTATTTCAATAAACCCGCTTTAACTACGTTTGCAACTGAACCTTTTTGCTTGTCACACTCAGCGATAGCTGAATCGATGTTTCCACCATTAATCAAAGATTGAATTTTTCTTACAAAGTTTCCAACGTTTCCAGTACCAGAAGCTTTGTTGATAACGATAAAACGTTCTACGGAGAAAACCCAAACCATTAAGAATAAACCAAGCAAAACAGGTACGATAGCCCCAGCATGGTAAACCATTCCTAAATAGTTTCCTGGATTAGGCTGATTTTCAGGGTTGTTGTCAACGAAGTTAGTCGGATTTCCCATCACAAATTTCCATACACAGAAACCCACGATGAAACAGATGATGATTGCAGCTTGAGCAAAGAAAGATCCTCCGTTGTTGCTCTCTTGTTTTGCAGCAGTTTTAGGTGCGTTTGCCATTTTTCTAATTTTTAGTTTTTTACTGTTGTTTAAATATATAATGTTGTTTAAATTATATGCACTCTTATTCGCTTTTGAAGTCAATTTTGCAAAGCAAATTTAATATTTAATGTCAAATTTAAAATATTCATCTCAAATATATAAAAAAAATCAAATTTGTTTTTTCAAACTGAATACACCAACCAATGGTGTCATTTTTCTCAGCAGTTCCCGTATATAATCCTTATTACCATCAGCTAAATCGCTTATTAGCAATAATTATTTTACAATGAAAACCATTTTTTTTTTGATATGCAAGAAAAACGAGGATTTTAAGCGACAAAAAGTAAGTGATTACTCATGTTTTCTGATAAATAACTCTGTTTATTCTTTGTCATATTCACCTAATAAACAACCCATTAGATTTGCTATAATTCACACAGATATAGTTGTTTAACCACCAACTAATTTCACCCGATACCCTTCCTTAAGTAACAAATCATAGATCTTTTGCTTAAATTCACCCTGAATAACAATTTCCCCGTCTTTCACCGTGCCTCCCACTCCACATTTTTGTTTCAGTAATTTACCCAAGGCCTCCAGATCTTCCGCTTGTCCTATAAAACCCGTGACCAGGGTAACAACTTTGCCCTTCCGCATTTTGCGGTCAAGCTGCACTTTAAGGTTCTGCTGGTTGACAGGTAATGTCTCCGCTTCCTGAAAAAGATCGGCAAGCTGGTAGTTAAAACTATCATCCGTTGAATATACAACGCCTTCGTAAGACTGTTTCTTATTTTTACTCATGATTTTAACAAATAATTTTTATCGCCTTTGGCATAATGGAAATATTTAGCTTATCACCAAGTTCTAGGGGTTCTCCATCCACATGCACCGGTGACACCGCATCTACCTCAATTTCAATATTCTTACCTGGGATGATCTCCACATAACTTGACTGATCCGCGGATTTATTAAATAGGTGAAAAATCATTTTTGGTAAGATATATAAAGGGAACTTATGCACGATACAAACATCCAATATGCCGTCGTTGACCGAAGCTTGTGGCGCGATATAAGCATTATTCCCATATTGGGGTGAGTTGGCGACACTGATCATAAAGGCCTGTCGTTCGTAGACTTTTCCATCTATCGTTAATTTATAATGCGCTGGCTGGTATTTGCTCAGCACATTAAAAACAGATTTCATATAGCCCAATGGACCGCGGATATTTTCGTTGGCAAAATTTTCACTCACCGATGCATCAAATCCGAGTCCCGCTATATTAAAAAAACGTCGGTCATTGATAACACCACAATCAACTTCTATAGATTCAAAACGGTTTATACGGCGGATAGCCGCAGCTTCATTCATCGGGATACCTAAGTAGAGTGCCAGACCATTACCAGATCCTTCCGGAATAATACCCAAGGGTATGCCTGAACCGACTAAAGCAGACCCCAGCTCGTTGATCGTTCCATCTCCACCCACTGCGATCACCGCATCGTATCCTTCCTGAACGGCCTGCAAACCGATTTCATAAGCGTGGTTGGGTCTTGCAGTTTGCTGAAATGTAGGATCAAATTTCTGCAAATCCAGCACATCCAATACCTGCTTTTTAAAGGACGTTTTACGTTTTCCTCCTGAAATAGGGTTAATAACAAACAATATTTGTTTACGTTCTGACATATCCAAAGATAACGGAAATTACCAATTTCTTAAAATAATGTAATCTTTGTACCGTTTTAGCGTCGCTTTTTAAGTCTTTTAAAATTAAAAGACAAATTTGATTTTAAATATCCCACAAAGTATCGTAGCTTTGTCGCAACAAAAAATAGAATGTGGACTGATTTGCGTGCTGTTGCCTACACAAAGCAACGACAAGGAGATTGCAACCACAGTAAAAAAGTGCTAAAAACCCTTCGCTATCACGGCTCTTATCACTTTGCTGTTATTTCATTTCTAGCGCAAATCCAATATTAAAATTACGTAAGGCATGGCTTATTTATTTACGTCAGAATCTGTTTCTGAAGGGCATCCGGACAAAGTAGCGGACCAAATTTCAGATGCATTAATAGACAATTTTTTAGCATGGGATGAAGATTCACGTGTTGCTATTGAGACTTTGGTAACGACTGGACAGGTCGTTCTCGCTGGTGAAGTTAAATCGAACATCTACTTAGATGTGCAGAAAATAGCCCGCTCTGTTATCCAAAAAATTGGCTACACAAAGTCTGAATATATGTTTGAAGCAAATTCTTGTGGTGTGTTATCTGCAATCCATGAGCAATCTGCAGATATCAATCAGGGTGTGGACCGCAAAACAAGACAAGAGCAGGGAGCTGGTGATCAAGGCATCATGTTTGGTTATGCCAACAATGAAACGGACAACTTCATGCCCTTAGCCTTGGATCTTTCCCACCGCCTTTTATATGAGCTAGCAGAGCTGCGTCGGGAAAACAATGAAATACAGTATTTACGTCCGGATGCCAAGTCACAAGTAACCTTGGAATATGGTGATGACCACAAACCAAAAAGAATTGACACCATTGTAATTTCTACACAGCATGATGACTTCGACACCGAACCGGTCATGTTGGACAAGATTACGCAGGATATCAAAACAATCTTAATTCCTCGCGTAAAAGCACAATTGAAGCCAGAGCTTCAGCTGTTATTCAATGATGAGATTAAATTCCATATCAATCCCACAGGTAAGTTTGTTATCGGGGGGCCACATGGCGATACAGGGCTTACTGGCCGGAAGATCATTGTTGATACGTACGGAGGCAAAGGTGCCCATGGTGGCGGTGCCTTTTCAGGAAAAGATCCGTCAAAAGTGGATCGCTCAGCAGCATATGCGACCCGTCATATTGCCAAAAACCTAGTTGCGGCAGGTGTAGCGGACGAAATCCTTGTTCAGATCTCCTACGCAATTGGCGTAAAAGACCCAATGGGTATTTATGTGAACACCTATGGCACAAGCAAAGTAAATCTCACAGATGGTCAGATTGCTGATAAAATAGCGCATCTATTTGATATGACTCCTTATGGTATCGAGACTCGTCTTGGTTTAAGAAATCCAATCTATTCCGAGACTGCAGCATATGGTCACATGGGACGAACTCCAAGAAAAGTAACGAAAGAATTTGAAAGTTCCACTGGAGAAAAGAAACAAATCGAGGTCGAATTATTCACTTGGGAAAAATTGGACTACATCGAAAAAGTAAAAGAAGAGTTCGGTCTATAAGGACTAGCTACTAAAATAAAAAAAGGGATGCAAGAAATGTATCTCTTTTTTTGTACCTTAATGGTTCTAAACCGTATCATCAATGAAAAGACGCAATTTTTTACTTGCACCTATGGTGCTCGTCACCGCACCCACATGGGCAAATCCGGCGCAGTCAGATAATGACCTGCACCCCAGCACAATTATTCATGTTGTTAATTTTTGGCTGAAGGAAGATATCAGTGAAAAAGATAAAAAGGATTTTGTCGGTTTCTTTGAAGAACTCCGCAAAATTGATACGATCAAAACGCTCAATTATGGCATTCCAGCACCGACAAATGCGCGAGCAGTCGTTGATAATAGCTTTGACTATACATTGATTGTCACATTCAAGGACCTTAAAGATATCACTGTATACGAAACACACCCGATCCACCTGAAAGCGATCGAAAAATATCAGCATTTTTGGACGAAAGTCATGGTCAAAGATACTTCCATCATTAAATAAGTCCGCGTGCTTTTATTTCCAAATATTTATTGATTGAGTTGATCGTTAAATTTTCGGGTGCAGTATAGATTGTCTGAAATCCATTGCGGATGAGCTCTTGCACAATAAGCTGTTTCTCGTAGATAAATTTCTCAGCAATGATCTGGTTATAGATTTCGATGGTCTTTTTCGGAGCACTTTTGGCTAAATCTTCTACTTCAACATTTTTGAAGACAATGACAACAATGATATGACTCCGGTTTAACATAGAAAGGTAATTCATCTGCCTTCTTAAAGAGTCTAATGTCTCAAAATTTGTATAGAGAAAGATTAGCGAGCGCTTATTGATATGCGCTTTTGCATAACTATAGAGTTTGCCATATTCAGGTTCCTCAAAGTTTGTGGTCACTTGATATAGTGCTTCCGAAATCTTGAGCATTTGGTTATTTCTCTTTTCGGCAGGTATAAACACATTCACCTCTTTCGAAAAAGTCAACAATCCAGCACGGTCCTGCTTTAATATTGTCGCATTTGAAAGAACCAATGATGCATTGATTGCATAATCCAGTAATGTGAGACCATCAAAAGGCATTCGCATAGCCCGCCCCAAATCTATAAATGAATAGATCGGTTGTGATTTTTCCTCTTCATATTGATTGACCATTAATTTTTTGATCTTCGCTGTAGCCTTCCAGTTCATGTGTCGATAATCATCCCCCTGAACATATTCCCTGACGTGATCAAACTCCATGGCCGAGCCAATGCGACGGATACGTTTTATTCCTAATTCATTAAGTCTATTGCTCGTCGCCAAAAGCTGATACTTCCTTAATTGAATATATGACGGATAACAGGGGATCTGCTGCGCCTGATTGGTCAAAAACCTTCTTTTAAAGAACCCAAACCGCTTCACCAGTGCGATACATCTGCCAAACTCATATATACCTCTTTGCGTTGGTCGCATCAAATAAGAAATTTCAGTGCTTTGATATGCGGACAAACGGGTAAAATATTCATTGTTCCGTATCTGCAACTGTATCGGAAATTCTTCCAAGATTTCGATGGAAGTAGGAAACGGGTAAAAGGAATTGATCATTAATTTCATCGGATTTTCATCGCCGTTGGATAATTTCTCAGGATATATCCTTGTGATTTCGACACGTCCTTTGCCTGAGAATAATACAATGAAATCAAAAATCAATACCGCCAGCCACAGCCAAAACACAATCCATGCAACAGTAAACAATCCCTTCATAAAAAAAGAAATTGCAAAGAACGTCGCTATTCCCAACAAGGAATAGAAAAACTGATTGGTCAAAAAGAGCTGCTTTATTTTCCCCATTATCTTGGAATTTCCACCGAATTAATGATTTGATCTATAACATAAGCCGTTGTAAAGCCTTCCATTTCTCGCTCAGGAGTCAACATGACCCGATGACCTAATACCGCAGCAGCCACTCTTCGAATATCCTCGGGCGTCACAAAATCTCGTCCGCTCAACGCCGCAGATGCTTTGGACGACTCCAGCAGCGCAATAGAAGCCCTCGGCGAAGCCCCCAAAGTTAAGCTCGGATTGGTACGTGTTTTTATGATCACCTGAGCAATATAATTTAACAGTTCGTCATGTACAAAAATTGATTTGATCAGACGCTGAAAAGAGAAAATCTCTTCCGCCGAAACCACACTGCCAACTTGATCCTCTTTGTTTGATGCTTTTTGTGCATGATGCTCCTTCAAAATTTCCAATTCGTGCTCAAGTTCCGGATAATCCACATTGATCTTAAAAAGGAAACGGTCCAACTGTGCCTCAGGCAAACGATAAGTTCCTTCATGCTCGATGGGATTTTGCGTAGCGAAAACTATAAATGGAACAGGCAAGAGATAGGTATTTCCATCGACCGAAACCTGATGCTCTGCCATACTTTCAAAAAGCGCGGCCTGCGTTTTCGCAGGAGCACGGTTGATCTCGTCAATCAAAACAATATTAGCGAAAATCGGCCCTTTGCGAAATTCAAATTCATTGCTCTTTAGATCCAGAATAGATGACCCGGTCACGTCTGAAGGCATCAAATCTGGGGTGAACTGAATCCGTTTAAAGTCACTACTGATTGTCTTGGCAATTAATTTTGCAGATAAAGTCTTCGCGACGCCCGGTAATCCTTCTATTAAAGAGTGTCCGGATGCCAAAATCGAAATCAATAACATATCAATCAATTGATCCTGTCCTACAATAACTTTTTTTACCTCCGACTTTACCTGAGTCATTTTTTCATATAAACCCGATATATCAATTCGGTTTTCAAAAGATATATATTTATCGAAGTCACTCATATCATTTTTGCTTTATGTTTAAAATCTTCTATAATTTCATTGATCTGTCTTAATTCGGTCAAGTCGTGCACTTGTGTTCCCTGCATTCGAATTATTAACCCAATGAGCTGTTGTGTTTCAGTAAGTGGAACACCTGACCGCTCAGCCAATTCTTCACAGAACCCATTTTCTCTTAACTCCAGTGTATCCATATGAAAACGGCTCCGAAGGTCGTGCAGGAAATAATCTATTTTTTTATCAACCATATTGCCCGGCGTGCCGTTTTCATAATATAAGGTCGCAATTGTTTCACAAAATTCTTTGGAAAGATTCGGCTCCGGTTTGACAATCGCCACCGCACGCTGTTCTCTTTTACTCTTAAACACAAGTAAAAGAATAAGTCCCCCCAATAGCACATACCAAGCTTGCCGTAACCCCTCATTGGTCAATAAAACCCGCAATGGAGTGCGATATTGATCTATATTCGCCTTGAAATCATACCAAGCAATCGGTTTATCGTTTAAGTATGACAATGCTTTGGCAGCATAAGCATATTGAGAAGCTGAATTCAGTAAATAATAATTGCCAAATAAATCGGGGGTCAAATGTAGGTAAAGCCGACCTTTACCAACCCTCACTTCGACGAAATTAGGTAATAAATAATCTTGATAAGTGATTCCCCCTAGAATAGTCGCATTTTTTGGCAATTTACTAAAAACCTCACTTAAATCCGATTTAGCATAATGAATTTTAGTATTATCGTTGGTCAGCTTCACTCTTAAATGACTTTTAATATCAACACCTTTCTTGTAGCCATAAAAATCCTTCACTTTTATGTTTAGGGAATCCAAAAGAGTATAGTCAATTGTTTCCGCAATAATCATTGCTTTTCCCCCTTGGGACACATAGTCAAGTAACTTATTACCCGCGGCTTCACCCAAGGAAAAATACGAGGTATAAAACAGCAGATTCATTGCAGTTGCCTGCGTACTATCCAGGTATTCATAGAGCGGGCGCTTGACATCGACATTGCGCTGATCAATTATATGCTTTAATTCTTGCCGGAGCACATAGGCTCCAAAAGGATTTTTATCTTTTGCATCGAAAGTTCGATCCCAAATAATCGGTTTCTTACTCGTCATATCGATGACGCCAATCAGTAGCAAAACAGCTCCCAGCAATATCAATCCAAATTTTACTGACCCTTTCATTTAATTTGATTTTGATATTGGTTAAACAGTTGTTCATAATGACTAAAGTCGGACTCTTTTAATTCAAATTGTCCAAACCAAACGTAGTCAAATACCCGGGTACATTCCTCGAAGCCCGCACGCAAATTCTTATCTTGGACCTCATTCGCAAATTCTGCATTTGTTTTACTATGCTTCCATTTGATATAACCTGCTTGTGCCAGCTTTTGAATATTCAATAATTGTAGGTAACGAATTCCCAGTGCATAATTTTTTTGCGCGACAGCATCCCTAATATACTGACTGAGATCACTGTTCATCAAATTTCTTTCCACATATGCCAATGTATCCAAATCGTCTGCTTCCTGCTCATGTTTAATGAAATACTGGTTTTTATTGTATAATACCTTATAGAGTACAAAAGCCAGTGCTATTAACGCCAAGAAGGCAAATACATAACCAAATTCTTTGTTAAATTTATACGGATTATCCGGCATGATATCCCCAAGCCATTCCGAAATACGTTGTAAGATACGTTGCAATACACTTATTTTATCTTTGATATTCTCAGAATACACAAAATCATCACGCTCATATCGCCTGATAATTTCCGGATAGGGATCCATCTTAAAAGCACGTTCTTGGCTATATTTAGGAATAGAATCAAATAAATGCGGATCCCAAAGGTCATCTTTACTATCCGCTGCTTTAGCCATGGTAACGGAATCCACCGTAGCAGAATCTATGGTGAGGGCGGCAGAATCCACAGCCACCGAGTCTGCTGTATACGTTTCCGAATCCTCAGTCTGTGGTTTGGGGTCACAGGCGCTTAATGAAAGCATGTATACAAAGGAAAAAAAGAATAGTAGCCTATTCATTTCCACCTCCAATCTGATCAATCATCCCGTAAATGCGTTCCCCGAATTTGAGATCCTTGGCCGTTTCGTAAATTATGCCGTTGGCCAAGACACCGGACATATATAAAAATAATGTAAATAGGGTAATAAACATCCCGCCCAAAGTCATCAGTAATTTACCCCAGGATGAATCAAAGAATGCAGCTTCCATCCCCAAAAAATTGTAAGATATCAGCGAAACAATTATTAAAGGAATTACAGAGATCATCATAACAGCCATCTGGAAAATAAAATTGACGATATATGCCGCTACACCATATTGGATCATTTTTTTGCTCAGCATAACATAAGCATCTGTAAAACAGCTCCCCAAATCTGAATAACCTTCACGATAAAATAAAAACGAACTAAATAACCAAATTCCTACCATTGACATTAATATACCAATTGCAAAGCTTCCGATAAACGGGATAAATGCCGAGATTACCGCAACGATGGCGAGAGGTATAAAAACAACGATCAAAGCCAAGATCATCGCAAATAAGAACATAAAATACTTGCCTATATTTGTCCTAAAATTTCGTAGGACCTCCTTTCCTGTGAACAATGTGTTTTTACGTTCTTTCAGCAGAATAAAGTATTCGATAGAAATTCCATATACGTATAATCCCAGCGCAATGAGGGCCATGATCAATAATGCCGCCCAGGTAAATCCATCAATATCTTCAAATGAACTACTCTGCGCAGAGAACGTAATTTTTGTAGAAAGGAAATAGTATACCAATGCTATTGCTGCTAGGGGTAATGCAGACAACCCAAATATGGTCGTCACAAAATGTTTATAGATCAATTTAAAAAGATCAATAAAGCTCTGGACAAAATCGCCTATCTTTCGTTCTTTCTGAAATTCAAAATCTACTTCCATTGAAATCGTTTTGCTAATCGATAGGGGTTAATAACATAAAAAAATAGTATTGCCAGCAATGATAGGAGTATGATGAATAGACTGAGCCAAACAGATACATTATAATATCTTGTTACAAAACCTTCTAATGTACCAGCGACGATAAAAAATGGTACCGTACTGACCAATACTTTCATGGCTGTCTTTGCTGTCTGAACAAAAGAAGCCATCCGGGTATAAGATTTGGGAAACAAAATGCTATTTCCGATTGCAAGCCCACATCCTCCAGCGACAATAATCACAGAAATTTCAATCGTGCCATGGATCCAGATCGCCGACATAGCCTTTCCCATCACACCGTATTGAAAAAACATCTGGTGGAAAGCGCCCAACATAATGCCATTGCTAAACAATATATAGCCCGTACCAATGCTCAAAAATAGCCCAAAAGCAAAAGCCATAAAAGCTACACGGACATTATTGATTGTAATCCAGATCGCTGATCCAAAATTACTTCCTTTACCATAAACTGCCGCAGGATCGCCAGCTTTAATACTCTCTATGGTGGAATCTACATAAAAATCTCCCAAAATAAGCCGAATAAAATCTATATCGTACATCGCCGAAAGGAAGCCAATCGCTGATGCAAGAACAAAAATCAATAGGGAATAAAAAAGCTGCCTACGAATTGACCAAATTGCCTGTGGAATCTCCTCGTTGATAAAAGACTTGAATTTACTATTGGAGGCTTTTCGATCCTTATAGATTTTTTGATGTGCAGTTACAGCAAGTTCATTTAAATAATTTCGTACCTTACTATTGGGATAAAATGTCTGCGCATAAGCCAGATCATTTGTTAGCTCAATATAGTTCGATGCCAATTCATCTGGGTCTACCTGTATGTTAATTGACAAATTATTTTCAATTAACGTCCATTTTTCTTTATTTCGTTCTACAAATGATGCTTCTCTCATTAATTTTTTTAACTGGCTAAACCAAATATATGAATAAGCTTGAGATAAACACAGCACAAAATGTAAAAATCCAGTATAATCTTGCTAGCCTAGGTTCAAGGATGATCGCATTTGCCATTGATTACTTTATTATTGTCTGTTACTTTTTCTTTTGTATGTTTCTGTTGGATGCATTAAATATCACAAGCAGCGACCCCTATCTTTTCTATGGTATTATAATGGGAATGACATTACCCGCATTTTTTTATACCTTAATTACTGAAACAGCATTCGGCGGACAAACTATCGGTAAAAAGATTATGAAAATTAAAGTGGTGAAGCTTGATGGTTCACGCGCTGATTTTTATCAATACCTATCCCGCTGGACCTTATCAATCGTCGATATATGGATGACAATGGGCGGTATTGCAATTACCTCAATTGTCCTCTCCAAACATGGTCAGCGTATTGGGGATATTGCCGGAGAAACATCTGTCATTAGTTTGAAACCCGGTCTGAAGCTCAGCGATACCATCTATGAGGAAACTTTTGAAAATCATCCTATTTTGTTTCCTCAGGTCATCAAGTTAAGCGACAAAGACGCCAATGTGATCAAAGATGTTTATCAAACTGCATTTGACAGACGGGATGTAGGCATACTGACCGCCCTGGTTCAGCGTTTAGAAACAATTATGGAGGTTAAACATCCCGAAAAGATGACCCCGAATGATTTCGTTCTACAAGTCATGAAAGATCACTATAGCATGTTTAAGGACAAATAGCCCCACAATACCTTATTAAGTTCTGCTAATACCTGGTTAAGAGACGAATATTAATCGGACATAACACGGATCTTATACGCTCATGACCGAACCAGCACCGTACAATCACCGAAGAAGAACCGTACGAGCACCGTTAAAAGTCAGCTATTGATGTTCCTTTAATCTACATTTTATCAAAAAAGTGCTGTTGGCTTTTAAATATAAAAAAAGGGCCAGTTGGTGAACTGCCCCTTTAAATTTTTAGTTACGACAAATTATTAAGCTGTTACAGAAGCTGCTGAAGTTGATACCTGACGATCTACTTTTTTTACTAAACCTTGCAAGACATTTCCCGGACCAACTTCCACAAATGCTGTGGCACCATCCGCGAGCATATTTTGTACAGTCTGTGTCCAACGAACAGCCCCAGTCAACTGTGCGATCAAATTTTGCTTAATAATAGCAGGTTCCGTTTGTGGCTGCGCATCAATATTCTGATAAATTGGACATCTCGGAGATAGAATATCCGTAGCTTCAATCGCTGCTTGCAATTCCACTTTAGCGGATTCCATCAAGGGAGAGTGGAATGCACCACCAACATTTAATTTTAATGCTCTCTTCGCTCCAGCCTCAGTCAATAAGGCACAGGCTTTATCGACACCTTCGATTGATCCTGAGATCACCAATTGTCCCGGACAATTGTAGTTCGCAGCAACAACAACATCATCCACTTTAGCACAAATCTCTTCTACGATGGCGTCTTCCAATCCTAAAATTGCAGCCATTGTTGAAGGTTGCAATTCACAAGCTTTTTGCATGGCATTTGCACGCTGGGATACCAATTTCAATCCATCTTCGAAACTTAAAGCACCAGCTGCCACCAATGCCGAAAACTCACCCAAGGAATGTCCTGCGACCATGTCTGGCTGGAAAGAGTCGCCTAATGCTTTCGCCAAAATAACAGAATGCAAAAAAATCGCAGGTTGCGTTACATTGGTCTGTTTCAATTCTTCATCCGTACCGGAAAACATAATATCCGTGATACGAAATCCCAAAATATCATTTGCTTTCTCGAATAAAGCTTTTGTTTCTTCATTTAAATTATACAGGTCTTGCCCCATCCCAACAAATTGGGCTCCTTGACCAGGAAATACATATGCTGTTTTCATCTGTTATATTTTTCTTTAATGGCTGATGAGAGCTCGCAAGCTCGGTTTCATATTTAAGAATTACTGTAACCGCAAATATATAGAATTCTATCAAATATTAATCTTCCGGAACAAAACTCAACGACAGCATCTTCCGGGGATCAAACACGTCTTGTGCAATCGCCAAAAGATTTGTGCGATCTAAATGTTGTATTTTCTCGATTACCTCATTCAATAAGATAACACGGTCATAATCCATCACATTCTTCGCCGCCGAAATAATCATGCTCATTCTATTTTCTTCCGTCAGGGCAATTTGGCCAATAAATTTCTGCTTTGCTTTCTTCAATTTGATTTCGGAAAGTGGCTGCTCACACATTTTATTTAGCTCTTTAAATACGAGCTTTTTAGCTTTTTCCACCTTTTCCTCATCGGTCCCCAGATAGATGCTAAATAATCCTGTATCTGAAAAGATCGTGTAATTGGATTCGATGGTATAGGCAATCCCGTATTTTTCCCGAATAGAAAGGTTGAGGATCGACCCCATTCCCATCCCTCCCAACATATTATTCAAAAGCAACAGGCCCGTTTTGCGCTCATCACGGTAGTCGTAAGCCAATGACCCGAGCATATAATGCACCTGATTAATGGGCTTGGGGACTTCAAGATGCTGCGCAGTAATTGGTTTTACATCATTTCTGGAACGTGAAATTGCATGTTGTCCTATCCCTCCAAAGACCTTATGCACCAACTTCTCGACCTCTTTTAGACTGTAATTACCTGTAATACCGATCACCATCTCATGCGTATCGTAGTTTGAGCGCATAAAGTCTGTAATATCATTCTTCTGCAAGGCTAAAAGCTGATCTTCAAGTCCTAATATATTGTGCCCTAAACCAGAGTCTTTAAACACGAGATCCTCAAAATCATCGACGATGGATTCTTCCGGGCTATCCAGATAAGAAGCCATTTCATCAACGATAACTGATTTTTCTTTATCCATTTCCACTTCGGGAAAAGTAGAATGAAAGAAAATATCTTCAAATAGATCCAGTGCCCGGTTGAGATACGGCTGTAGTACAGATGCATGGACACAGGTATATTCTTTTGTGGTGTAAGCATTCAGGTCACCACCGACAGACTCCAGATGATCGATAATCTGCTGCGTTGAGCGTTTCTCAGTTCGTTTAAATAAAAGATGTTCAATAAAATGCGCAACCCCGAATTTACCCTCCGATTCGTCCCTGGAGCCCGCATTGATGACCATGCACACATGGGTTACCGGCAAATTTTGATATTGGAATACCACACGGATTCCATTTGAAAGTCTAATGATTTCGTACTCCATTCAGTTTATGAAATTTCTCTAATTGATGTGTTTACGCATAAATTTGCGCGGGTGAAAAGCAAAACCATTTTTCTTATACAGATGAATGGCCCGCTCGTTATGTTCCTCGACTTCCAGCAAGATCATTTTACAATTCTTCGATTCCAGGTAGGAAGTTACAAAATCGACGGCTAATTTTCCAAGCCCCATCCCCCTGGCTTTTTCGCCCACAAAAAGTTCATCGAGAAGCCCGACTCTTCCTTTGAATTCAAAACTGAAGAAATAAGCGACGATCATATAACCCAAAATATCTTCTCCTTTGCGAATCAACCAAGCTTGTCCAAGTTGAGGGTCATTAACGAAAAGATCAAAATTGTCAATCGTTGTCTTGCGGTCGATATCGTACCCATCGATGGCATAAAATGCTTCCATCATTGTTACAATGGCTGGAATATCTCCTACTTTTAATTCATCAAACTTAATCATTTCGCGCTTGTTTTTGCAAAGCTAGGGATTTTTAAATGCAAAACGAGGCTGTCTCAAAAAGACAGC
>NZ_DLJD01000005.1:169205-191642 GCF_002484085.1 Sphingobacterium sp. UBA7625 | reverse complement strand
GATTAACAAAGTCAGTATTCGCGAGTAAGAAAAGTGGCTGAGGGAATGTTCATTAAAATTATCTTAGTGTTAAATTAGATTCGATTCAAATTGCAATTAGATCCTGATAAAGAGACTGAAAGCGAAGTTTTAAAATTATCTTTAACGTGCCAAATATAATGAGCAACAGAAATGGAAAAAATAAGAACTTTTCAGCAATATGAGCTAAATAAAATCAGGAAAAATGTTAAAGATAGCGGACTGCAATTCGAAAAGTTTGGGAGATCTTCAAATATAATGGACTATTCCGATAGGGAAATCAATGAGATGATCCTGGGAATCTATAAGGATAGCAAACATCTACTGGTTGATGGAGACTATTTTATCGATGTTTCTACAGTTCAGAAAGCGAGCTGTATTTTAACGGATATATCCTATTCCCGTCGGATAAAACCTGATAAAACTTCTCCGATCAAACTAAAAGATATCAGAAACTTTTATATTGAGGATTATTTTGTGGAAACAAGTGAAAAGTTCTCAAATTCCTATCAACACAGAATTACGGGTTACCTGAAAAAAATTGGCGGTATTAGTCTTGGAAAAGGAAAGTACAGTCATTCTTACTCTATTCCAAATGATTTCAAAACTTTCTATAAGGGCATCCCGCTAGACCTCTTCTATCCTATCCAGCATTATATTAATAGCTTGTTTTTTGCCGATGATTACCATGTGGCAACATTTGAAGTTGTTGGCAACCTTACAATTATCGACGAATAGTATACGCTGTTTCGCGATTTTTTTCGTAAATTCAAGTTGCACGCCAATATAAGCATGATATGAGAAAAATAATTGCGGCAATTAATATGAGCTTGGATGGTTTTTGTGACCATAATTCGGTGGTTGCAGATGATGAAATTCATGCGCACTATACAAGCCTATTATCTGAGGCTGACACCATACTATATGGCCGGATAACCTATCAGCTTATGGAATATTGGCGCCCATTTTTGACAAAGCCTAGTGGTAACAGATCCATGGATGAATTTGCCCATGCTATGGACAGAATATCAAAAATCGTGTTTTCGAGAACTCTTAATAACGTGGATTGGAGTAGCGCTAGGTTAGCGCACCGAAATATATTGGATGAAGTTATGGCGTTAAAACAACAATCTGGTAAGGATATTTTGGTAGGTAGCCCAAGTTTAATCGTGGCATTAACAAATTGCGATCTGATAGATGAATACCAAATTTGCATCCATCCTGTTATAGTTGGAGGCGGTTTACCGCTATTTATGAACCTAAACCAGCGGATAGTGCTCAAGCACCTGAAAACAAAAACTTTTAATGGCGGAGCATTACTCATTTATTATAAACCAGAAAGCCGTGAACAAAACTGAGCGTTAGCTGGTCCAGCTTAATTTTCTCAATACCTTTAGAAAAAACGACACGACTCAAAGACCGTGGATATCCATGATGACCGGAGCTATTTAAAAATACCATCCCAAGGGTTTGTAGTCTTCAAACTACAGTTTTGGCTACCGATAGACTCACTTTTATATTGGGGCATGACTTTTGCCAACTAAAATTTATAAGTAATAAATAAAAAAAAGATCATGAGAAGAACACCTTATACTACAACAGTTATTGTCCTATTGGTATTATGTGTGGTAGTACTAATGACGACCTGTGCAAGAATCGTATAAATACCAATTTATATCTGATTCATTAGGCCAGTCAATAAAAGTCCAGGCGCATATAGCCCGCAGTCCTTTGTGTGCACGATCGAAGGAAAAGGCGTGTGAATGTTAAAAATTGAGTAGTTAAAGGAGGCATTAACTGTTTTGGACATTTGGGCCATTGGTATAAAAACTAAGAAACAGACTTTTTAAGCGTAATGACAGTGATCTCTGGCCATACGCCGATTCTACCCTTTAGTCCATGATAGCCAAAACCACGGTTAACATACAGATATTTACCCTGTTTTTGATATAATCCGGCCCACTGTTCGTAAAAATATTGGATCGGACTCCATTTAAACCCAAAAAGCTCGATTCCAAATTGCATGCCGTGTGTATGTCCGGCTAGTGTCAGATGTACATGTTGATCATGCGTCAGGGTGACCCTGTCCCAATGTGAAGGATCATGTGACATCAATATTTTAAAGGATTCAGCTGGTAAAGCGGACGTCGCTTTACCGAGGTCTCCGTATTGATGAAAACCACCCTTTCCCCAGTTTTCCACACCGATCAATGCGATGCTCGCTCCCTTGTTTTGAATTTTGATTGATTCATTCAGCAAGAGCTTAAATCCCATTTCCTGATGAATTTCTTTCAATCTGTCGAGATTGGATGCCTTCAATTCGGCATTATCCCATCGGGTATAATCTCCGTAATCGTGGTTCCCAAGTACCGAAAATTTACCAAATGGTGCCTTTAGAAGTGTAAAATCTGAAATCCATGCTTCCATCTCGGCAGCTTTGTTATTAACAAGATCTCCTGTAAACAGTAAGAGATCACTGTTTTGTGCGTTTGCCAAGGCTATTCCCTTGCGTACACCATCAACGTCGGATAAACTGCCGGAATGAATATCTGAAATTTGTGTGATTTTAAATCCGTCGAATGCATCTGGCAGATCCGGAAAACTTAAGATTTCTTTCCTGACCCGATAATAATGTCTTCCTCTTGTAAGACCGAAAGCGATAACAAGTACGATCAGGGCGGCACATATAAGAACAAATTCGCTTAGATATATATTTCGAGGTGGAAAGCCCCGTGCCATACGCAGTAAATCTTCAGTCAATAAAATTGGCAAGGCCACCAGTTTCGGTATAAATACAATTAAAAAAAAGGTAATTAAATCNNCCTGCCTGCCGCTGAATATCCTTACCCTGCCGTTGGAGAAAAATCAGTGTTGCGACACCAATGAGCAATGACAAATCTATACACCAATATGCGTTGTGTAAAAAAGGAGTATGAAAAACAGTAGTAAATGCTTGAAAAAAATAAATATCGCCAAGTATAAATACCATGAATATAAACAACAGTCTCTTTGCCATTTTTGAATCGTTTGAAGCTAAGCTGGCGAAAGATATGCCAAAAATAGACAGATAGAAAATGAATGGCTTCTTGCATGAGATCTTGATTTCTGTGTGACAATTGGTACTGTAATCACCTGATTCTTATGGGATAATTGACAGATTGACATGCGCTGCAATAGTACTGGATTAAGAAAAAAGAGCGATTCCTTATGCCACCGGGCAACTGGATTTTATACAGACAGTCATTTTCTGATACATATTCATAATAGCAAGTATGAATAAGAAATCGTTGATCATTGGCGGGCGTTCCATTGGTCAGATGTGGCAGAGTATACTACGTCCTTTAAGCTTTAGGCCGAGTTCCGTGAAAAATAAAATGGCTTTGTCGCGCGATTCTACGACGATATCAATATTGTCCATTCTCAGTAATTACTCGGCTTTGCCATAGCAATATCTTTAAGACATAAAGTTTATTTCAGTGAATTGTTCTCAGGATGAAGTTTCTTTTGTCTGTTCTCCATACGCCCAGGAGAGAATTGTTTTAACCGCATTACGTATTCTGTTTAATCCGTCTTCATTTAATTCAATTTCACAAAAGGTGCTATCCGTATTTATTGAATGTAACACTAAATAATAAATTCCTGCGGTTAAAATACTACTAATAGCCCTTAAATCAACATTTTTATCCTTCATTTCCTGATCAGCAAATGCAAAAAACAACGCGCTCATCTTTTCACGTTCCCTGGTAATCTGAGACATAATCTCAGATTTCTCACTTATTTGCCACAGAACTGCTTTTTGCATTTCAGTATTCTTCAGAAAACTGTCCATTTGGTTTAATAACAACGATTCCAAAAAACCTTTTGATCCTTCTTTTGGTGCTGTACCGAAGTATTCAACAGCACCGAGAGTCGCAGATACCCAATAATCTTTACTTCTGATGTATGTTTCCACTAAATTGTCAATCGAACCAAAATAAAGTGAAATGAGTTTCCTGTCAACACCAGCAGTTTTAGAAATATTTGCTATTGTCAATCCTGTGTACCCTTTATCTCTAAGTACTTTGCCTACAGACAAAATAAGTTTGTTCATGGTACGTTCTTTATCGTTCTTTTCTCCTTTATAAGTTTTGCGCATCTGTTGTCGATATGGTATTGATCTGAGTTTCTAAAATTAATGATTCAGATCAATATAATAAATAATAAAAAATTATATAATTTCTTTATCTTGATTTTTTTAAACTTACGGCTTTGCCGATGTCGTCCAATACATTTAATACCTTATCCAAGTGTTCTTTTGTATGTGTAGCCATCAGGCTTGTACGAATACGGGCATCCTTTTTTGCTACACCGGGATACACGATACAATTGGCATAGACCCCACTTTGTAACAACATCCGCGATACCTGGGCGGTTCGAATAGGATCGCCAATTTTTATCGGAATAATTGGAGAGGATGATGTTCCGATATCTGCGCCGAGTGACAGTAGCCCTTCTTTAAAATAGCGGACATTTTCTTTGAGTCTGTTGCGCCAAAAGGGCTCTTCGTCAATTAGATCAATTGCTTTTAATAAGCCAAAACTTGCTGGAGTTGACGTAGATGAGAATACCTGTTGTCTGGATTGATAACGAAGGTAATTAATGATCTCCGGAGTTGAAATGATAAAACCTCCAATATGACCCAACGCTTTACTCAAGGTGCCTGCAATAATATCCACCTTATCCAATAGGTTGTAGATTTCAATAGCACCCCTGCCATGATTACCCATTACACCTATACCATGAGCATCATCGACCATTAAATATGCGCCATATTTTTTTGTCAACGCATAGATCTCGTCCATTTTCGCCAAATCCCCGTTCTGAGAATATACACCATCAATGATAACTAATTTGGTTCTAAATTTGCTTTGCGCCTCAACTAATGCACGTTCAAGATGAATCATGCTATTATGTGGAAATCGCTTGACATTTGTATTTGGCAGGCCTTCATATACACTTGCGTGTACTTCCATGTCAACAATAGCGCAGTCTTCTTGCTTCAATAAACTTAGTAAGGTCGAGCTATTTGCAGTATACCCCGTTGTAAAAACTATACTCGATCCCTCAGGACGATTGAAAAATTCACACAGCTTCCGTTCTAAAGCCACATGATATTCATGATGTCCTCCGATTAACGGAGACGCTCCCGCTCCCGTACCATATTTTTCAATTCCAGCTATTGCAGCAGCTTTCACTTTTGGATGTTGAGAAAAATTAAGATAATCGTTTGATACAAGACTTATGCATTCAGTCGGTTTAGCTAAAAATGGAGAAGTTACAATAGCCGTTGGCCCACATCCTTGCGTTATAAATCTAAAGTTAAGATGCTCATTTTCTTTCATGTAATTTATATAGGAATCGAAATACTTTGCAGTATCCATCATATCAAAACCAGCAATATTTTCAAATTCTTTAAAACTTGCTGTCGCAAAATCAATTTGTTGGTTAGTTTCCATAGATATTTTGTTAGGTATTCATAATAATACCATAAATATAAAGTAAAAATTAGATTGCTCATCTTACTAAACATTCGTTTACAAAAATTTCCTGACGGACCTTTCCAAGGTATAGGACAATGTTAATCTCGTGTTGGCTATTGGTATATGTACAGTGAGGATTATACTAGTAAATGACAAAAAAAAGAAACGTACATTAACAAAAGCTTTAACTTCAACGGAGGGCGGTTGAGTTACGTCATTGTATTAAAAAGAGTTTGTTAAAAACAACAGTGGGTAGCCCCTACAGCTACCCCTGTTATATTATACACCTACCTACAGTATACATATCATATCTACATTTTTATAGGACAAACACATCCTTATAAGCTCACTTAGCAGTTTATAAGAGCTGAATAAGTGAAGAACGACTCAATGATATACAAATATAGAAAAATAATTTTCCCTTATGGGGTAAAATTAAAAAAAAATAATAAAAATGTGTAATTCGAGCCGTGGACCCCATATACAGCAAACATTGCTAACTGCTATTTCCTTTTTAAAACTATAGTTATTATATTTTTCATCCCTGTAAGAAAATAGTGGATCTTAGATATATTGAATAATAAATTTTCTCAAAACAAGGAATATTGTAAATTATTATTATAAATTTGAAGGATATCAACCTTTGGGGGCACTAATTGTTACTTTATGCTATATTTTAAAGTAATTAACGATGTAGTTTACGCCAAGGTATTTATAGGCTATGAAAAGAAAAATGGCTACTTATCTATTGATTTGTAGCCATTTATGATAGGTATACTGTAGGGTGCTCCGTAATAGTGCTGTAAATGTAAGAAAAATACCCCAAAATATTTCTTTTCTGTGAAAAAAATATTTAAAACACAGGTGAAATTAGTGAGAATATGGATAATAATTTCTTTAGATATTTTGGCAAATCACTAGGAATATCTATTTTGCGTTGGTCTTTCAGATATTTAGATTTTATATTTATTGACAAAGCAATCAACTAATGGTATGAAAATCCATACGACAAACTACATTGACACATTTATAGAAGTCGCAGAAGATACAGGAGTTTCTAAAGGGAATATACCTCCAAAAAGGGATAGAAAGACTATAGCAGAAATTCAATATGAAATTATTTCACAATTTCCCTATAAATATACTTCCGATGAGTTACTTTTTAAAATTTATGCGGAGCGTAATGCTCTTACTGAGGAGGTATATGAAGAAGCGAGGAGGATATTCTTTTCAAAAGGACAAGCCTGCCTGCGTGCCTCCCCTCTTGCGAAAAAGTATGGCTTTGGCATCCATAGTGATCATGAAGGGAAAGTAGCTCTCTATGGAATGGAAACGAAGGAATACCTCAATTTTCTGAATGATACAAAAATTAAAAAAGTAAAAGCCATGAAATCAAATAGATAATCCTTTTCGTTTGTAATGTCTGTTAGGGCATATTAAAGATGGAGGCTGTTTCTGACTAAATATTTGATCAGATCTTATTGAATAATTTTTGCCTTATCTTTCGATGCAAAAGCTTTTATAATGACCGGTGCTGTCGCAATCAGAACAATAACGATAATGACGAGCTCTAGATTTTCTTTTACCCAAACATTCTCACCTAACAAGTAACCGAGAGTAACTAGGCTTCCCGACCAGACAATTGCTCCAATCACGTTGTACAATACAAATTTTTTGAACTCCATGCCAACGATGCCCGCAACGATCGGTGCAAAAGTTCGAACAACAGGAAGAAACCTTGCAAGAACAATAGCACCACCACCTCTTTTTTCGTAAAACTCCTGTGCTTTATAGATATAACTTTTCTTGAAGAACCAGCTATCTTCCATACTCATTATCCTTTTTCCAAAGACCTTTCCGCACCAGTAGCCCACAAAATTACCTAGAATTGCGGCCAATGACACGAGTACAATCCAATAAAGCAATGTCGGTATTTGTTCTGATGGCGGAATTGTCATGTTAGAAACAATCATCCCAGCAATGAAAAGAATCGGATCACCCGGAAGGAAAAATCCAATGAGGATACCTGTCTCGGCAAAAATAATAAACAACAGCAGATATAAACCTCCATGGTTAACAATCCAGTCCGGATTTGTGAGGTTATTTAAAAATTCAAAAAAAACATCCATCAAATAAGTCGAATAATATCAAATACAAAACAATCTGCTTTCACTCCAAATTTAAAGTACGCTGCACCGATCAAATTGGATTACAGTCCAAATATCCTAAAGCTATGTGATCTTTAATTAAAGGCGCAAGATAGAAAATCAGCCGCAATTGCAAGCAATTTTTTACACTTATTTTTGGAACAATATAGCATGGCCAAAAAAAACACAATTTGCTGACATTTTTGACAGACGATAGGGATATTACTGAATTGCTTGTAGGGTGAAGATTGTTTTCAATTTATTTTGCAGATCTTCGCCCCTTAGATTTCGTGCGATTATTTACCGTCAGGACCTCTGTCCCACCCTCCCAAACCTGATGAGACCTGTGGCCATAACAGCTTGTCTTCTGTGAGAGCCTTAATCCAGGCTTCTTTCCGCGCGGCATCATCTAAGGAAATCTTTAGGTTTATTAATCAATATATTACTAAAATAGTAGATTTGTTGCAATTTGACCAATAACTAAATGTCCTGAAGTATCCGTGTATCTGAAAATAGCCTTTTTACGATAGGGATCATTTGCGTAACTTGATTCAGCCCGCCAATTGGTACAGATAAATAGGGATCCTTCATCCCATACAATGTTGGGTCTTTAATCTTCATACTCATTTTGGAACTATTTTTTCCAAGATAACGCTTAAAACCAATTTCCTGAATATCATTGATAAAGATAAACTGGTAGTCGCTTGTCCATATCCCGTTAGGAGCTAATCTGATTGTTGTTTTCTCTTTGAGTGGCATCAAAGTAAACTTTATACCAATAAAGAGGACAAAAATACCAGCAATTGACTGCTCACGAAGTATACCAATCGCGGAAAAGCAAATGACCAAACCAAAAATAAGCGTAAATAATATATTTGGGCTTACCGTAAATGTTACTTTATAATTTATTGTGGTTTTACTTAACGCACGCTGATGAATAGTTTCATAACGTTGTATAAATTTCTTTTTTCTAGTATCCTCAAACCAGCTCATGAAATAATACACATTGATCAGCACGGTGCCAATTATACAAAAGCTTAATCCGGTTTCCTTCATGTTTAACAGATAATACATGAAAAGATTGACGGCTACGTATAAAATATTGTAAGCTATGATTCTATAAACTCTTTTATTTTCCATGCTAATTCAACGAGCTGTAAAGATAATCATTTCATCTATTACTCATCCCACAAGGAATCTACTGGATTAGCAAGAGAAGCGCGTATAGACTGATAGCCTACTGTCAATAACGTAATGCCGATTACCAAAGTTCCCGTCATCGCAAAGATCTCCCATCCCAGGCCGGTTCGATAAGCATATTCCTGGATATAACTATTCATCTACCTGCCAACCGCACCGTCCGTTGTATTTCCTGAAATTTTTTAGCATAGTCCCCGTCTAAAAAATGATATTCGAAGGGATATAGATAACCGGCTTGTCACAAAATTAATCAGCGCAACTGTATTTACTTGCATATTCTTGTGTATATTTAATGCTCAAACTAAGTAATTCGCAATGTCAAATTCGCTAGTACAATTATGGTTATATAACGATTGGGCGAATAATTTACTGATCGAAAAAATGAAACAGGACGCTGAACGTATTCCTGCGGGCTGTTTACGCTTATTAAGTCATATTATGAATGCACAGTTGATATGGCTATACCGGCTGAATGGCGAAAAACCTCCTGTAGGGGTATGGGATGAACACAGCCTGTTAACCTGTGAACAATATCATCAGTTAGCTTCTTCGGGGTTTACAGAAAAGGTCTACGCTGATGAGTGCAAGATCATGGAAATCGTAAACTATGCCAATACCAAGAATGAGCAGTTCCAGAACTCTTTTGGAGATATTCTGTTACATGTATTTAATCACGGTACATATCATCGAGCACAAATCGCTGTGGAAATGCGAAGGAATGGACTTGATCCCATCAATACCGATTACATTTCTTTCGTTCGGACATAAACTTAACTCCAGCAATAGAAACTAATAATACCCAAAATTTTCATAGCATGGCTTTCAAACATTATTTTAAGGCTACTTTAAGATGGTTTCATCAACAACAGCCTGCATCAGGCGCAAAGTTATATCCTAAGAGTCACCGGATTTCTATCCAGGGCAAAACGGATTTACAGCTTTCTGCAGCAAAGGCCTTTAAGGGTGATCCGACATTATATAATCCTGAGGATCTGCTGTTGAGTAGTCTCGTCTCTTGCCACATGATGTCTTACCTATATGTCTGTTCTAAAAATAACATTGAAGTAATTTCCTATACCGACAATGCCGAGGCAGTTTTAGAAACCAGTCCCGACGGCAGCGGTCGGTTTGTTCAGGTTGATCTATATCCAGAGGTCAGTATATCTGATCCGGCAAAGATCGTTTTGGCGTTATCATTACATCATGAAGCGAATCGGCTTTGTTTTATAGCTAATTCCTGTAATTTTCCCGTACGACATCATGCAGTTTGTTCTGTCTCCTGACAAAAAAACTGTTTCGGAGAATTCGTTTTTCAGCACGACTGAAACAGATTGCATCCAGTTCGATCTTTTATCAATTGACTTTCTCTTTTGAGCTGATAGTTTATCAAAAATTAAGTTTTTAAAATTCAGGCGAATTTTTTTCAGGTTTTTTTTATTTTTAGGCCATGATTGACAGCTCGAAAAAGAAGGCCGCCATAGGCTTTATATTTATTACTCTACTTATTGACATCACAGGATGGGGTATCATTATTCCTGTTGTTCCCAAGCTTATTGAGGAACTTATCCACAGTGATATCAGTGAGGCCGCAAAGTATGGTGGCTGGCTTGGTTTTGCTTATGCGTTCACTCAATTTATATTTTCACCGGTGGTGGGAAATCTGAGCGATAAATATGGACGAAGACCGATTATTTTAATTTCCTTATTCGGTTTTGCGGTGGACTATATATTTCTCGCCCTTGCTCCCTCGATCGGCTGGTTATTTTTAGGACGGGTGATTGCTGGGGTAACGGGGGCAAGTTTCACAACAGCCAGTGCTTATATTGCGGATATCTCTACGGATGAAGACCGGGCGAAAAATTTTGGGCTCATTGGGGCCGCTTTTGGATTGGGCTTTATTATTGGGCCTGTAATCGGCGGATTGCTCGGACATTACGGCGCAAGGGTTCCTTTTTACGCTGCTGCAGGATTATGTTTATTGAACTTTCTTTACGGATATTTTATTCTTCCTGAAAGCTTGGATAAAGATAGGCGACGTGCATTTGACTGGAAGCGTGCCAACCCGATCGGGTCATTTCGATTCTTAGGAAAACATCCTGAAATTTCCGGCTTAATTGTAGCTTTGATATTGATCTATATCGCGGGTCACGCTATACAGAGCAACTGGAACTTTTTCACCATGTATAAATTTGACTGGACAGAAAGAATGGTTGGTATCTCTCTTGGTGTTATTGGTCTATTGATAGGCTTGGTCCAGGGCGTTCTGATACGCTGGACAACACCAAAACTCGGTGAACAAAAAAGCATTTATTATGGATTGATATTTTACGCCTTAGGGCTATTGCTGTTTGCATTTGCCAATCAGGGCTGGATGATGTTTGTCTTCCTGATCCCCTACTGCCTGGGCGGGATTTGTGGTCCGGCACTACAGTCTGTAATTACCAAAAATGTTCCATCAAATGAACAGGGAGAACTTCAAGGTGCATTAACCAGTTTAATGAGTGCGACATCCATTATAGGTCCGCCGATGATGACCAATTTGTTTTACTATTTTACACACGATAAGGCACCCTTTAAATTCTCCGGAGCCCCGTTTTTTCTGGCGTTTATTTTAATGACTATTAGTGTGATTATTGTGTATTCAGCTTTTAGACGCAAGACTAAAGAACGACTCGGAGGTTAAGCTGCAGGGACATTTTAACAAGAGTGTGCCAAGTTCATCTGTATGTAACGTTACTTATTTTATTATTTTAAGTCAGTAAAATCTCTCATTTAAGAATAATGATTTCTCTTGTGTATATTCGTATAGAAAGAAACGACCCATATGAATAAAATAATTCGATTTTTTGATTTACATCCGGGCGAAGAGCGTAAAGAGGCTGTACTTGAGAATGTCATCAACAATATTTCATTCCGTGGAGCCAATGCATGGATTTTGGCCTGTGCCATTGTTATTGCTTCGGTTGGCCTCAATGTGAATTCAACGGCGGTCATTATTGGTGCCATGTTGATACCCCCCGTGCACTTGAAACAGTAGCTATTGCCATCTTGAAAAAATCCATGGCGTCATTTGGAATCAAACATACCGATCTAATCATCCGTCAGGATAGCTTCGACTTGAAGACAACGATCCTAAGTGAAATTGATAAACGAAGTGCTGCCGTTAATGATAAGGATTTAACGATTCGGGCACTGAATAATGAACTTGCCAGGTATCAGCCTTGAGCTTATAGATCGAAGGATCAAATAGTCGACGCACGGAAGATAACCAAGCTACATAGGCTACTCAATAATGCATCTGGTCGCTATACATTGAAGTCTGGGTATGGAAATCCCTTTCCTGTTTCACAGAAGAATTTTAAACTTCGAAAGAATAATGCCCAATCATAACTACAGGAAGCAAATTCTCCGCTAAAATTAGCCCAGCCGTCATGATGGAATAATAAGGTGCAGCCCTTCTGATGGGGTGTCAATTCAAAAGTCAATGTTGTGCCAATCCATTCTTCATAACCTGCCTTACATTTCCATACGACAAGTGAATAAGGACGTAATGCAAGAACTTCCATTTCCTTGAAGTAGTCCGGACCGAAACCAAAACGCAAGACGCTGCCAATTGCCGCGACAGCATTGGTGTCAGGTGTCCACCAGCCCGCCAAGCCTTCCTGTGTAGTAATTGCCCGGTAAACTTTTTCGACCGAAACCTTGATTAATAATCTGTGGTATATGCTCTTACCTGCTTGTTCCGGAAGTAATTCTTCACTAATTTTAGGCATCGCTATGGGACTTTCTTTTGGAGTCGCCAAGCCTTGTCCGTTCATAATGAATTGATTCAGACTTTCGTGGATGTAATAGGTCCATGCAGCATGGCAGACTTCATAACATTCCATATCGGGCGTTAATCCCCGATGGGTGAATTTTACTTGTGTCTTATCGCCGAGATCAATAATATCAAATATTACATGGCTTCCTACCCACTCCTGCTTATCTACTCCAAATTTAAAATTATTCGTCAATACCTGCCATACAATCCTAACATTGGGTTGTATCTCNNGTGATCTTTAGCTCACATTGATGTATATCCTGATAATGATAAGCAAACACCTCATTCAATGTGTCTGTAGATCCTTCAATGTTTTCAGACCACCAGCCTCGCACATTCTTAATCGCATCAAATACCTCATGGGGCTTTGCTGCAACGATTATTTCTGTTGTAAAATCAAGTTTTTCCATCATCTATTTTTTTGTTAGTATTAATTTTTTCAATTACTTAAACATCAAACCTGCCATATATAAATCAAAGATATCGACATTTTAAATCTAAAACAGGGTGCCAAATAGACATTGTGAACGGTTGATTTGGACAACACATTTTCTTATATTTGAGTAATAGATCATCAATCATATTAATCAATGTTAAACCAAGAAAGATGAAACACCTAACAATTTTGGTCCCCGAAGTTCAGACTGGCCCCAATACACTGTCATGCATTGTTGGTACCTATCATATCTTTACCGAAGCCAATAGGTACTACCATCAGCATCATGATAAGACAATGTTTAAAATTGAACTGGTCGGTCTTTCAAAACAGTCCGTTTTCTTGAATGGCTTACTTGCTGTGATGCCGCAGAAAGAAATTACTGACATCATCAAGACCGACTTGATCGTAATTCCTGCCGTCGCCCCGAACTTTACAGTGTTAGATACCAAAAACACCCCTTTTCTTGACTGGATACGCAATCAATATACCCATGGTGCCAATGTCGCCAGCATGTGTACTGGAGCCTATATACTTGCCTCTACCGGTCTGTTGGAAAACAAAAACTGCTCAATCCATTGGAGTGCTGAAACAAATTTCAAGCAGTTATTTCCAGGTGTCACCATGAAGACTGACAGCATTATAACAGATGAAGAAGGTATTTGTACCAACGGTGGTGGATATTCATTTTTACACTTGCTCATTTATCTAGTTGAAAAGTATTATGATCGGCCGACAGCAATCTATTGTTCCAAGATATTCCAGATTGACCTTGACCGGCAACAACAATCTGATTTCGTTATCTTTAATGGTCAAAAAAGGCATGGAGATGAAATGATCATCAAAGCTCAGGAGTATATTGAGCATAATTTCGCTGAGAAGATTTCCATTCAACAACTTTCAGAACGATTTACCGTAGGCCGACGGAATTTCGACCGGCGATTTATAAAAGCGACCGGTAATACACCGATTGAATATCTACAACGTGTCAAAATCGAATCTGCAAAAAAAGAACTGGAAATCTCTAGAAAAACAGTGAATGAAGTCATGTATGAAGTAGGCTATTCCGATTCAAAAGCCTTTAGGGAAATATTTCGTAAAGTTACCGGCCTCTCTCCTTTGGCCTATCGCAACAAGTATAACAAATCTGCAGTGAAATAATGATTTTTGCCCCGCATTCGTAATGTTTTGGTAAAAATTATTTCCTGCCATAAAAATTAAAGCCAAGTTCTACGAAACTACTTATATTTATCCTTATGATAATATTAGTTATCGTTGATCATAAAGTATAACATGCAGAAAAAGGAAATAGATTTTTTACAGCACAATGAATTGGCTTGGAACAAACAAGCATTGGAACAAAATGAGTGGTCCAAAGCCGTCGATACCACTTTGGTTAATCAAGCAAAAAATGGACATTGGGAGATACACCTTTTACCAAAACCATTGAATAGGGCATGGCTCGGAAATGTAGCAGGAAAGAAAATACTATGCCTAGCTTCTGCGGGTGGTCAGCAAGCCCCAATTTTGGCTGCTGCAGGAGCTGATGTCGTTGTCTTTGACCTCTCGGCGGAGCAATTGAAACAGGACGCCCAAGTTGCCGAACGTGACGGATTGTCGCTAACAACCATTCAGGGAGATATGACAGACCTAGCCGTTTTCGCGGACGAATCTTTCGATATGGTATTCCACCCCGTGTCCAATCATTACGTAGCGGACGTCAATCTGGTATGGAAAGAAGCTTACCGTGTTCTGAAAAAAGGGGGAACATTACTCGCTAGTTTTTTTAACCCTGTTGTTTTTGTTGCTGATCGAAATCCCGAAGATATAGCAGCTGGAATTATTAGACCCAAATACAGCTTGCCCTATGCAGATGTAAAAGATTTAACTCCTGAACAGATCACAAGAAAAATAGAAAATAAGGAAGCCCTTGTATTTGGCCACTCCCTCTCTGATCTGATCGGTGGACAATTAAAGGCAGGCTTTGTGATCACAGACTTTGATGAGGAGATGCAACCCAATCCTCGTTTTTTAATTGATAAATACATACCAACATTTATTGCTACCAGAGCAGTAAAATTATAATAAGTAAGCAAAGGATCGTTCAGCTATCGGTCTCCTAAAAACACATTATATGACTTTTGAACCCATTCTTCTTGTTGATGTTGAATCTGTATCGGTATTAGCTCCGGAAGAATGGGGCTCAATTTCTGCTAAAGTAACCAACTATATTCTTTCGGATTTTTGCTTTCCGATCAAACTGATTGTCGATAACAAAATTGTTGGTATGGGTGCCAGTATTGTACACCATGATATCGCATGGTTGGGACATATCATCGTCGACAAAAATGAATGGGGAAAAAACTACGGTAAATCCATTACTTTGGAACTGATCCGAATAGCCCATGCTCATGGCTGTAGAAGCATTCAATTAATTGCGACTGATATGGGTGCTTACCTCTACCGTAAAATTGGGTTTAAAGAAAGTACAAACTATCTATTTTTTAAAGATATACAACCCACATTGCCCGACACTCCTGATGAGCGTATCAAAAAATATATTCCCGATTACCGAAATGCAATATTGGCTATGGATCAGTCAGTTTCCGGAGAAGATAGATCTAGCGAGCTAGAGACACAGCTTAACAGCTCCTTCGTCTACCTTATTGATGGTGCGGTATCCGGCTATTATCTCCCTTCTTTAGGAGATGGTCTTATCGTTGCAGAACAGCGGATTGCTGGACTTGCGTTACTGCAATTTCATATCAATTCAAACGCTAGCCTCGTACTACCACAAAATAACTTAGATGCCATTTCATTTCTTTATAATGCAGGATACCAGGAATATAAATCAGCCAAGCGTATGTATCTAGGGGAAGATATCCCTGTGAAATTTGCAGCTATCTACAATAGAATTGGAGGTAATATTGGCTAATATCATTAGCCCCTTGTTTTTTAACATTTGTAAAATGTTAAAAAGATATCATTACTGATCTTTGTATAAAAGAATAAAATATGAATTGGGTAATTTTAATCATCGCTGGATTGTTTGAGGTAGGATACACCTATAGTCTGGGAAAAACAAAAGAGGTATCAGGCAATGCTATCTATGCTTGGTACGGTATCTTCGTATTATGTCTGATCGTCAGTATGGTTTTATTGATCAAATCCGTACAGGGACTCCCCTTAGGAACTGCTTATGCAATATGGACGGGTATCGGAGCTGTCGGCACAGTCATCATTGGAATCCTTGTATTTAAAGACCCCGTAAGCTTCTGGCGTCTATTTTTTATCGGTACGCTAATCGCCTCTATTCTTGGATTAAAGTTTGTAACTGGCCATTAGAACAGTAGAGATCTACATCTCCTGCGGCGGTATTATTACACGTTCTTGTCATTCATTGCCGGCATATGAATCTCTTTCACACAACTTGCTTTTGATGTCGAGATAATAAATCTTAACGCCTGAATGGCATCCGATAATGGAATAAGATCGCTATTTGTTTCTTGAGTGGTGGTTTCCAGATTATTCTCATCATCAGGCGCTGTTGCCAGATAACCAAGGTTCAATATAGATACTGCAATACGATCGGAAGGCAGAAAATAGCTAAAAAATACAACAAATTGATGTTTCCAGTGTTCTATGCTTATGGAAAGAAATTATAACAAAGGAAACACGATTTCTAGTGGTCATAGTACCCACAAAGGTAAGGCTGCAAGAAAGTATATTGTCAGTGAAATTATTCTCAATGACGAGCTTGTCGGTGTGGGCATTTATTATGATGGAACCGACGAACTTCGGGCCGCGGTTGTGGTAAATGATCAGGGACAGGGTGTTGAAATCCGCAATCTTCATGATGAACACTATCCAGAAGCGCAATCAGATGATGACCTAGCGGAGCTCTGGCCACTCTATGAAAAGCTCGTCTCAAAATAAACCTCAGCTCTTTTCAATTCAGCAATCTTTCAAATAAAATATATAAAATCTATACTTATATATCGATAAATCCAGTTTTTCCATTTTATTATATTTAATAGCTATATAATTACATTTATATATAATACATTTTAAATGATTAACATGCTATTCTTTTGGACTTTCGGAACGATGTCCGTGTTTTACCATTCATTCGGCATATGTTTGGCTTCGATTCGGGGTAGGATATGGCCTTCTTCAACCCTCAGTCGATATAAGGTCATAATGAACACATAGTCATATTGCCATCAGACCGCGTTTAACTCGGACTCACCACGGACTCACGTCGGATTCATAGTGGACACAGTCCGAAGCTGGTAAGACGAAAGCTGCACCCAGGTTCGACCAAATCCAGTAAGATACCCGAATCACAGCCGACCATGAGCTTTTTTACAAGAAATTAGTGTATAAAAAGTTTATTAAAATGACCTTACAGCCTTTATTCCAAACTTATTATGCCTACCCTTCCAATATTTCAACTTGAAGGGTAAGCACATCCTAACTAAAAATTGATTTAGAACTTCATTTTCTGGATCCGGATCGCGTTCAGTATCGCGATAAGAGAAACACCAACATCCGCAAACACGGCTTCCCACATCGTAGCTAATCCTCCGGCGCCAAGGATCAAAACCACTCCTTTGACTACAAATGCCAATCCTATATTTTGGTAAACCACTTTTTTGGCCTGTTTACCAATATTAATTGCCATTGGTATCTTAGATGGTTTGTCATCTTGTATAACTACATCGGCGGTTTCGATGGTTGCATCACTGCCCAGTCCCCCCATGGCTATACCAATGTCACTCAAAGCCACTACGGGGGCATCATTGACGCCATCACCAACGAAAGCCACACTTTCACCAATAGATTTTATCTCCTTGACTTTATTTACTTTATCTTCCGGAAGAAGATCTGCATAGGCTTTATCAATACCCAATTCCTTCGCTACATAAGCGACGACCGTCCCCTTATCACCACTTAGCATAGTCGCTTTCACTCCTAACTTATGCAAAAGTTGTATGGTCTGTGCAGAATCTTCTTTGATACTATCTGCAATGGTAATAAATCCAACGAAGCGACTATCCAATGCAATGGCTATTGTGGTATAAACGATTGTATTGGGATCGATGGTATAGCTGATATTAAACTTGTCCAAAAGCTTAAAGTTTCCAACCAAAAATACCTTGCCGTCCACACTACCCTTCAGTCCATGTCCCGGTATTTCTTCGACATCAGTCAAATTTACAGATTCATCGACCTCACCCACATATTCCCTGATTGCTGTTGCTACTGGATGACTGCTATGACTTTCGATTTTATTGACCAATCTGAGGATTGTCGCTTCATCAAAATCTGGTTCTAAACGAACTTCCTGCACTTTGAAAACCCCTTCAGTCATCGTACCGGTTTTATCCATGACAACATTCTGTATCGCTGCCATCGCATCCAGAAAATTACTTCCCTTGAACAGGATACCGTTTCTACTCGCAGCACCTATGCCCCCAAAATAACCCAATGGAATCGAGATGACCAAGGCACATGGACAGGAAATCACGAGAAATACAAGCGCTCGATAAAGCCAATCGCTAAATACGTATTGTCCGACAAAAAAGTAAGGCAGCAGACAGATCGCTATCGCCAAAAGCACAACAATTGGCGTATAGATTTTCGCAAATTTCCGGATAAAGAGTTCCGTAGGCGCCTTCTGCGAGGTTGCATTCTGTACAAGCTCAAGGATTTTGCTCAATTTACTGTCTTGGTATGCTGTTGTCACCTTTACCAGACTCACGGTATTCATGTTGATCATTCCTGCCAGCACAACTTCACCTTTGGTCTTTGTGTCAGGTTTACTTTCTCCCGTCAACGCCGCCGTATTGAAGGAAGCGGTATCGGAGATAAGTTCCCCATCCAAGCCCAACTTCTCCCCGGGCTTCAGCTGGATGACATCACCTATTACTGCAGCCTCAGCTTTGATCACCCGGCTAGTGTTTGCTTCAACAACGGTCACCTCATCCGGACGCTGATCCAGGAGCGCCTTAATATTGCTCTTGGCACGACTGACAGCCAATGTCTGAAACACTTCCCCTACTGCATAAAAAAGCATTACGGCAACACCCTCTGGGTATTCTTTGATTGCAAAAGCACCAATGGTAGCGATGCTCATCAGTAAGAATTCGGAGAATACTTCCCCTTTGCTGATGCTTTTCAGCGCATCTTTAATCACTGGGAATCCAACCGGAATATATGCGACGACATACCAACATACCCGGATCCAGCCCTTGAACCAGGCCTGAGGCACCCAGTTGTCCATTGCGATAGCTGCACTCAGCAGTACAAATGAAATAATTGCTGGCAGAAAGAGCTGCAATGTATTGCCTTCCGCCATTGAATGATCATGACCACCATCATCACTGTGATTATGCGCCTGATCCTGGGCAGGCGCGCCCCGTATTAAACGTTGGGCGCCTGCCTGATTATAAACTTTTTCGGTTTGTGTACAACAAAGCTGTTTACCTTGTGCATCATAAATATGCTTGTGTTCCATAACTTGCCATGATTTTACGCATAAAAAAGAGCGAATAGTTAATGTTCATGTCCGCCGGTATTGCTCATCTTCGCATTGATAAAAAATGCGCTTTTTACTACAATTCTGGTCTGTGCAGGGATTTCCTGTACAGGTGTAATTGCTGTATACCCCATTGCCGAGACACCTTTTTGAACTTCAATTTTTTCAAAATTTATATTTTTACCCTGATCTGTGGCATGCTTAGCGGCTTCCTCTTCATTTTTATGTTCATGTTTTGTTTCGCCTTCATCATGCGCATGACCATGATCATCGTGCCCTTCTTCATGCTCTTCGGGCTGCTTACTTGTCTCTACGAAAATATAGAACTTACCATCAGCCTCTACAATCGCGTCATTGGGAACAGCGGGAGTCGTCACATTATTTATTCCGATCATCCCAGTGATGTTCATTCCGTCTATCAGACCAATCTTACTGCCGATCACGGTACTATGCACGGCGATTGTTTTGCTGTCATTCTCAAAGGAAGATCCGATCGTAAAGACTTTAGCCGCATAGGTTTTATCCGGATTATTCGTTAGCTGAAAATTAATGATCTGTCCGATTTTGATCATCGGAAGATCCTTTTCAAAGACTTGTAGATCGAGATGTAACAGGCTGTTGTCCACAATCTCAATAACCGGAGACGAAACATCTACGTAACTGCCTATTTTTGCGAAAACATTGCTTACAGTACCATTAATTGGGCTTGTAACCACAAGTGACGAGCGCAGGTTGGAAAGATTGACACTGTTTGGATTGATACCCATTAACTGAATCTGCTGTTGCAGGGATGCCTTTCTGGCGCGAAGACTATTAAACTCTGCTGTCGCCGATTGCAAATTCTTTCTCGCCCCGGCATTGCCCTCGTTGAGTTCCTGCTGTCTCGTCATTTCTTGTTCCGCAAGCGTGATTTTACTCGCCAAAGCGACATACTCTTCCTGAAGCTGAATAAATTGCGGATTTGTAATGGTTGCTATAACCTGGCCTTTGCGCACGATGTCACCTAGTTGCACATTTAAAGTCTTAATTACACCACCATATAAGCTTGTCGCATTGGCTTTATTGTTGTTGGGCACGCTGAGTAAGCCGTTGGCTTTGATGGTTGCTGTCAATTCTTTTTCTTCAATGCTTCCGAAGACAATTCCCACGGCTTTGATCTGCTGCTCACTTAGCGCAGCGACCGTCACTGGCCCCTCCTCATGGCCTTCTTCGGCGGCTCCCTGCCCTTCCTCCTTTCCCTGGGGCTCGCCAGCGCCTTTTGAATCTGATCCACAGCTATATAAAACCGATGAAATCGCTAGTGCAAAGAATATTTTTATGATAACTTTCATTGTTGACTTATTTATTATTGAAGTAATTGTATTGTATTGCCGATTGATTGTATTGATTGAGCACATCTAAATAGTTTTGTCTGATACCGATCGCCTGACTTAAAAACTGGCTCATCTCTGCAAAACTTATTTCTCCGGTTCTATAACCGAGGCTCGCCGCCTTAATGATGGCATCCGCCTGCTGAAGACCAGAAGACTCATAAAACTGTAATAATGCACTGTTTTTCTCAATGCTGGCCAGCGCGTTTCCCTTTTCCGTCTGAAACACTTGTGTGTCATACTCCAGTTGTCTTTGTTGTGCCTCCATTTCAGCATTTGCAGCTTTCACCTTGCTCTTGTAAGCACCGAGCCCAAATACGGGGAAGGATGCCGATACGGAGAAACCGGTAAAAGGATCTTTTGCTCCCCAAAGACGTTGCGAGAAGAATCTACCTGAAAATTCTGGCTTATTTATATTTTTCTGAACCGTAATATTAGATGATGCAATATTGACATTCTGTTGTTGCAGTGCTAAAACAGGATGTGAGGGGTCCGCTGAAGGATTTTGTAGGTCCGCGTCCATTTCGACCTTTTCCAGCGGCCGCTCCACAGGCAATAACCAGTCGTTGCGGTTCAGGAGCATCATCAATTGTTGTTGTTGAACCAGTATATCCTTTTTATTCTGCAACAGCTGCGCCTGTAATTCCTTTAATTTCGTTTCTGCGGCTATTTTATCCAGGGCGGCAACATCACCGGTTTTAAAGCGAAGCTCAGTCGCCTTGAACATCGCCGAATAGATACTGTCCAGGTTCACATAAAGCTTTTGTCTGTCCTGAAGGTACCAAAGTTGGTAATATGCTGTGCGTACGTCTCTCTTGATATTCGCATTGAGCACATCCGTGTTCAGGTTAGCATACTTTAGCTGTTGTTTAAAATATTCCTTGCGGGCAGAATAGAGTCCAGGCCATGCGATACTCTGCGTGATTCCGATTTTCATGATCCCTGTTTTATCACTGGGCCGATAATCTTCGTTTTCCACAAAGACACCCGTTTTTGGGATTTCATTGGCTGTTTTGACCGTATAGGTCGCCCCAGCAATTTCAGCTTCATTAACCTGAAATTGGCGGTTGTTTTTTAGCGCGGTACTGATCGCCTGATCGATCCCGATCCGTTCCTGTGAAAAGGCCTTAAATCCAGAGGCAGAAAATAGGAAAACCAATACTGTTGCAATGGCTTTGCCTGCATTTCCTTTTTTCATATTCCTTTTTGAGTTAAAAATGATATACAATAGTGGCAGTACAAATAAGGTTAAGAAGGTTGCTGTTACCAGTCCGCCGATAACGACTGTAGCCAATGGTTTTTGCACCTCCGCACCGGCACTTGTGCTGATTGCCATCGGTAGAAAGCCTAACGAAGCTACGGTGGCTGTCATCAGTACAGGACGTA
>NZ_DLJD01000005.1:146698-169169 GCF_002484085.1 Sphingobacterium sp. UBA7625 | reverse complement strand
CGGCACTGATACTAAAAGGCATACCACGCAGCATCAGCGCAAAGACACCGCCAATTGCACTCATCGGGATGGCTGTAAAGATCAGCGTTGCTTGCTTAAACGAATGGAATGTGAAATATAGTAACATAAAGATTAGTAATAACGAAACCGGTACGGCAATCATTAGACGTGCACTCGCTTTCTGCAAGTTCTCAAACTGACCTCCATACGTGAAGTAATAGCCTGCCGGTAGTTTAACCTTTGTTGATAGCTGTTGCTGAATATCCTTGACCACACTTTCAACATCTCTTCCAACAACGTTAAAGCCGATGACGATCCGTCGTTTACCAGCCTCTCTGCTGATCTGTGCTGGGCCAAGCTTGTAGTCAATCGCTGCTACCTGTGAGAGTGGGATCTGGATGCCGGTGTCTGTTGGAATCATCAGATTACGTACATCATCTATACTATTGCGATGTGTCGTGTCCAGACGCACGACAAGATCAAAGCGACGTTCGTTTTCATAGATCTGGCCTGTACTTTTACCGGCAAAAGCTGTACTTACCACATCATTTACTTCCTGAATAGTCAGTCCATAATTGGCAATACGTGTACGGTCATAAACAATATTGATCTGTGGAAGTCCGGATACCCGCTCCACTTGAGGAGAAGTAGCTCCTTTAACAGATTGAATCTGTGCGGCGACGATATTGGCGTAAGAAGCCAGCGAGTCAATGTTTTCGCCGAAAATTTTCACGGCTACATCCTGACGGATTCCCGTCATCAGTTCATTGAAACGCATCTGAATAGGTTGGTTCTTCTCAAAGAAAACACCCGGTATTACCTCTAGTTTTTCAAGGATAGCAGCTCCAAGGTCGCTATAGCTCCGCCCTGATTTCCATTCTTTCTGTGGTTTGAGGACCACCATCAGATCCGTCGCTTCTGGCGGCATAGGATCTGTCGGTACCTCCGCAGCTCCCGTTTTTCCCACAACCATTTTTACTTCTTCAAACTCCTTAATGATCCGGGAAGCTTGCATCGAAGTTTCTATACTTTGTGAAAGCGAGCTCCCCTGAGGCAATATACAGTGAAAGGCATAATCCCCTTCCTGTAGTTGTGGGATAAATTCTCCACCCATGTTTTTAAAGAAGAAAACCGATAACGCAAAGAAAGCTACCGCCAAACTGACAATGATGTATTTAAAGCGGATTGCCTTCTGCAGCAACGGTGCATACATATGTTGAAGTTTTTCGATCAGGCGATCACTGAAAGTATTCTTATCATGATGTTTTTTAGGCAGGAATAGGGCACACATCATTGGAATATAGGTCAGCGAAAGAATCAATGCGCCAAATATCGCGAAACCTACTGTCTGCGCCATTGGACGGAACATCTTTCCTTCCACACCCACTAATGTCAATATCGGGATATAAACGATCAGGATGATAATCTCGCCAAAAGCGGCACTTGTCCGTATTTTTGACGCCGATTCAAACACCTCATCGTCCATTTCGGACTGTGTAAGCTTTTCGGTAGACTTGCGTAGCCCCAGGTGATGGAGCGTTGCTTCTACAATAATGACTGCACCATCGACAATAAGTCCAAAGTCTATGGCGCCCAAGCTCATTAAATTGGCGCTCACACCAAACACATTCATTAGCCCTAACGCAAAGAGCAGTGATAAAGGAATGGCCGAGGCCACGATGAGGCCTGCACGGAGATTACCTAAAAATAACACCAATACAAAGATGACGATCAATGCTCCTTCTATGAGGTTCTTTTCTACAGTGCCTATTGCCCGGTTGACCAGATCTGTACGATCCAGATAGGGCTCAATGACCACATCATTGGGTAGGGATTTTTGGATAGTAGGTAATTTCTCCTTCACACGTTTGACGACTTCATTGCTATTTTCACCCTTTAACATCATCACCACACCGCCTACGGCGTCTACTTCGCCGTTATAGGTTAGGGCGCCGTACCGGACAGCATGTCCAAAACGTACATCGGCGACATCTTTGACATAAATTGGAACTGCACCCGATTTTTTGATTGCGATATTTTTTACATCTTCCAACGATGTTGCCAGCCCGATGCCACGAATGAAATAGGCGTT
The DNA here is from genome assembly GCF_002484085.1 of Sphingobacterium sp. UBA7625. Taxonomy (NCBI): domain Bacteria; kingdom Pseudomonadati; phylum Bacteroidota; class Sphingobacteriia; order Sphingobacteriales; family Sphingobacteriaceae; genus Sphingobacterium; species Sphingobacterium sp. UBA7625. The sequence goes on along the minus strand of NZ_DLJD01000005.1, from coordinate 167,077 downwards.
GGGCTTTTTGTCAATATAAGCGCCACCAGTATTTTGATTATTCTTCTCCAGCGCGGTAAAAATTTCAGGTATCGTGATATTCATCGCTCTGAGACGATTAGGGTCAACAGCTACCTCATATTGTTTCAATTCACCGCCAAAACTATTTACCTCAGCAATACCCGGGGTGCCATAGAGCTGACGGGCCACGATCCAGTCCTGCATTGTCCGCAGATCCTTTGCATTATATTTGCTTTCGCTGCCCTTCTTGGGGTGAATAATGTATTGGTATACCTCGCCTAGGCCCGTACTAACGGGGGCCAGCTCTGGCCTGCCAATACCTTGAGGAATTTGGTCTACGGCGTCTTTTAGACGTTCGCTGATCAGTTGCCGTGCAAAGTAAATGTCTACATCTTCTTCAAAAACAACAGTAATCACAGAAAGTCCAAAACGTGATATACTTCTGATTTCCTCGATCTTTGGTACCGTAGCGATACTCTGTTCAATGGGAAAAGTAACCAATTGTTCGACTTCCTGACCTGCCAAGGTAGGACAGGAAGTAAAAATTTGTACTTGATTATTGGTAATGTCGGGAACGGCGTCTATGGGCAGCTTTGTTGCACTCCAGCCGCCCCATATAATAAGTAACAAGGTCATTAAGGCGATAATGATCTTATTCTTGATGCTAAATTTAATTATACTATCTAACACAATATACTTGATTAATGCTTAAATAATAGATATATAGAATATCCTATTTCCATGTAGCATTATGCTACAGCTAATTCCCACGGCCAGCACTGATTAGAAAAAAAAAATTCCAATAATGTTTACCGAAGGCTAATAAAAATTAAAATTAAGCATCTACCTTGGGCGGTTGCCAGATAGTTCCGAAGTAGTTCGATAGAATGGGTGTGTCTAAAAGCGGCATGCGATTGTCAAAATAAATCGAAATCGGAATACCCGCAATTTTTGGTAACTGATATTCAAATATCGTAATATTTCCACTGCAGCAGTTGCAATAGCAAAAAATTGAACATGCATCCGTGGTATCTTCACTATGATTATGCGATTCGTTCAATTGTGTTTCCATAGCTGCTCCCTCGGTGCGAATATTCGCATCACTGCATGGGACAAAGGAAAGTCCCAAAATATAGGTGATCAGTATGATAACAGCTAACCTCATTTGTTATACAAATTTAGAAAAATATTTTAAAAATTTACTCTTTTATAATAATAGCATATTTCGTTGTCGTCGCCCATAAACCTAAAGACTATAGCAATGGTCTTGCGAGAAAGAGTTCATTCCGAAAAAAAATAATCGTAACACTTCCTACAAATCCTGCTCCATTCTAATATTAAAGCTTCGGCCTCCCGCTGAATAGGTGCCGTTTGAAAATGTGTCGGCTGAACCTCTCTATTCCTAAAAAAGATGATTCTGTCTACTTTAGCTATGAGTTTAATTTATACGAAAATAATAGCCCAATAAAACTATTAATAAAACTAGAGGTAAGAGACCTTAAGACACTTAAAAACAGTGTTTAAACACTGTTGAATATTTGTAGGATTTTCACTACAAGAAAAACTACTTATCGGAAATCATGATGATTAAACAAAATGCTATATATATAATTGTACAAGTAAATTTTAATACTGGTCAATAAAAAATATATACATAACGAATAAATGTTAACTCTTTAAATAAAAATTAGTAATAATATAAAATAAATCAATCAAAATCATTGAGAAACCAAGTAAAATCAAAATGTCTACTTACATGAAAAAGAATCGTCACCGCAATCTTAAAAACGTCATAATGTTGGGATGCATTATGCTGATTGCATCAAGCATTTACTCTTGTAAAAAGAGTGGTGAAAACACAAGTCTGGCCGGAGAAACGATTGTCAAAATCAATTTACAGGGTGTAGCAGCCTATGGTGAAGACGAAAGTAGCGCTGTGGGACAAAAACAGGGCTCAACAAAAGCCTCTGCTGCAAGCAATGCTGCTGATGTACAGGAAATGAGTGTTCCTTTTGGCAACGGCACCTCCATTGATGTGGTACTGACAAACAGTTCCGCTGCGGCAGTCAAAAGGGGATTGGTTGCTTCATCGGCTGTCAAAGCCACAACGCCTCAAGTAACTGAAAAGCCTTTGGGTAACGATGTGAAATACAAAGTTGTTGTTTATGACGAGCAAGGGAATTATGTGACTGAAAAGACGTATAGCTACGGTGGTGAATCCGCTGCTGACGGTATTGTTCTTGATGCCGGGAAAACATATACATTTATTGCCTATTCAATCAATAGTACGAGCGCAGTGCCAACCATTAATAGTCAGAACACGTTTTCATCCGCAAGTCTTAACAATATCAGTGGCGATTTAATGTATTTTGCGAGCAAGCTGAAATTAAACAGTGGTGTGAATAACTTGAATGTTGTTTTAAAACACCGTTTTAGCCAGATCACAACAACATTGTCAATGGACGCCAATATGACTGGCGCAATTACCAAACTTGAAAATGCGATATTTAATCCTAGTCATTCATCTGCTAACTTTAAGCTTTCGGATGAGGCACTTACCTATAATGGATTAAACAATGCCGGCGTATTGGCACAATTTCCTGCTTTAGGAATAGGCCTACGGACTGTCGTGAGCACTCCTTCCTTATTAATCCATTCGGCAACAAGCGCGGGAACACTTAAATTGGGCACGTTGACCATTGATGGTGAAACCAAATCGAACGTGACAATTCCGAATGTAAAGATCAATCCGGGACAAAAATACGATCTGAAACTTAATTTCAAAACTTGTACACAAGATGTGACCAGCAACGGATTAAACTGGAGCTACCCAGCAGTAACCGTAAATGGTAAAACAGGAATTCGAATTGACGGTGTATTTCATCCAAGCGGTACCACAATATCAAAAAGCTTTACGGCACCTGCCTCCGACTACGGGTTTGTATTTGACATCACTGAATTGGACAATGCCTTCAATATGGAAATTAACGGTGTGAAATTGGCAAAAAATGAAATCCAATTTGAAGTTGGCGCATCCTCAGCACAAAATATACAGTTCCTCGACGGAAGTAAATATGCAGGTACAAATGTAGAAACAGGTAAAAGAATTGACCAAGTCTATAATATGCAGGGAACAGCTGCTAATCCATTAATCAAACTTGTGATCAGCAGAACTGGCAAAGTGACCATGTTTGGTAGTAAAACAAATGGCGGTCCGCTGTATGAGCTTGTTTTGGTCAATGGTAATTCCTTCAATACTTTCCCTTGGGGAAGCACACAAGACAATACAGTTAAAGTGACTCAGCTTGTGGACGGACGTACAATTATTAAAGGTGTAGGTGCAGGCAAGAAGAAAATACCTTGTAGCTAAGCACAGAAATAGATTCAGAAAATATATATAAATCATTAAATAAAAGACTATGAAAAAGAAAATTGTCTATATCGCCCCAGAGGTTAAGGTACAAATGATCGAACTTGAGCAAGGTATCGCTGCGGGATCTGCTTGTGCAAGACCCGAAGACTCTAACGGTCAGGTCGGTGAACAATGGGGGCTTGGCGACAATGACAACCGTACAATAGACTGGTAATAAAATCAGCACTATCGGTATGCAAAAAGGCCGAATTAAACACAGACAATGGTGTTTAATTCGGCCTTTTATTGATTGTAAAAAGTGGTTATAATACCTTCTGCAAACGTTTTGGGAATTCGCTTATTTTTGAAATGCTGAGCTGTTTCATCACTTGAAACAGGTGTGCCTTGAACATATTGATCGTATGTTCACCGCCTGCGTTCCCTAGGGCACCAACACCATACATAAATGGTCTTCCCATGAAATTGAATTCGGATCCAACAGCATGTGCACGGGCTAGGTCTACACCGGAGCGGATACCACCATCCAGCATAATCTTGATTTTGTTTTTATATTCCGGATTGCCTGCAAGATGAATCAATGAATTGATGGATGATTCACTGGCATCAAGCTGTCTTCCGCCATGGTTGGAAACGATGACACCATCTACCCCGAGTGCAATGGCGGCCTGCATATCCTCATCGGTTGCAATCCCCTTTAATACCAGTGGTCCTTTCCATAAGTCGCGAATGGCTTTGATTTTTTCGACATCTACTTTTCCGGTAAAGGTTTTGTTCATAAACTGCCCCAGCTGGGCAAGGTCCAGACCCTTTTCCATATAAGGCTTTAACGTTGCAAAAGACGGGATGCCATGTCTGAGGGTTTCAATACCCCAGGTTGGACAGGCAAATGTCTGTAGAATATTTGCAATATTCATCTTTGGCGGCATGGACAAACCGCTTTTAATCTCTTTATACCGAAGTCCAAAGGCAGGAACATCGACCAGAACCACAAGTACGGGACATTCCACTTCCGTCAGACGTCTTAGGATATCGTCGCGCAACTTATTTTCTGTTGGGTGATAAAGTTGAAACCAGGCTTTGCCCTGCGATACTTCAGCGATACGCTCGATACTGCTTGTTGACACTGTGCTCAAAATATAAGGGATATCATTTTCTGCGGCTGCTTTGGCCAAAATTTCCGGTGCGTTGGGCCACATCAAGCCCTGCAGACCGATTGGCGAAACCCCAAACGGAGCACTATATCGGCGGCCAAAGAGCTCTACGGACATATCAATTTCATCGCTCGCTTGAAGATATTGTGGCTTTAATAAAATATGATCAAAATCATTTTCATTCCGGGCGAGATTCAGCTCTTCGTTAGCACCTCCTATTAAATAGTCAAATGCAAATTTTGGGATTCTTTTCTTTGCCTGTTTTCTTAGATCTTCAACAGCAGGATAGCGCGTATTGTATGTAAATTTTTGGCTCATGATTGATGTATTAAATATTGGCAGTGAATTATCTGCGCGCCAAATATACTATATAATTTGAAAATAGTTTGATATTTATCCAATAATATCCTAAGTATTCCGTCGGTAGCCGAGCTCAGCGCCACCGCTGACAGGCAGGTTCACCCCTGTGATGAAACGGGCGCTTTCAGACAGCAAAAAGATACATGCATCTGCAATGACATCCCCTTCCGGACAATAACCCAGAAGGTGTATGTTTTTTAAAAAATCAAAAATCTGTTCGGGCTGCGGTTGCTCGGATGCCCATTGTTGAAGCATAGGGGTCATGACTGCGGCCGGCATAACCGAATTCACCCTTATTCCTAGTGCCGCATAATCTATTGCCATCGCTTTGGTCAGCGCATTGACAGCGCCTTTTGTCGCAGCATAAGCAGCATGATTTTCTTGTCCAATCTCTCCCACCAGACTGCTTGTATTTAAAATACATCCGCAGGAGTGCTTTAGATGGGGAAAGCCATATTTGGTCGTCAGTAAAATACTCTTTACATTGACATCAAACAGCCTGCTCCACTCCTGTACACTGGTGTCATGTAAAGGTTTGGATGGACTCGCCAGCCCTGCATTATTGTGAATGGCGTCCAGCCGGCCAAAAGTCGCTATGGTCTGATCGAGGGCTGCCTTTACATCTTCTTCTTGGGAAATATCGGCACAGATACCCAAATGCGGAGCCCCCAGCAGCTCGCCTGCCGCGGTAACGGACGTTTGGTCCAGACCAATAAAAACAACCTTCGCTCCTGCCTTTGCGTAGGCCTGAGCACATGAAAGACCAATTCCAGCAGTACCACCGCTGATCAATATCACTTTATCCTTTAATGCGTTCAAAATAAATCTATAAAAGGTTATTCAATTAATTCAGGAATCTAAAATACGACAAGTAAGCATTTACTTGAAAATTACATATAACATTGTGACAATAACAAGTAATATACCAGTTAAAACACGATAATTCCCCATTCCTTTCCATGCTGCTCCGCGGAGGGGCTCCAATGGACTTTTCCAGTAAAGCAGTTCGCTTTCAGTACTATGCTGTACCGGATAGAGATACGATAGGATGATTTGTATAAGCATGCAGACCAAGAAAAGATAAAAGGCCATCATCATAAAGGGCGTCTGTCCGATCCAAGAATGTGGAAAGATCTTATTGATCATAAAAACACCCGTACCTAAAGATGATCCGATCCATAAAGTCATTTTTGCAGATACTGCAGAGGCTTTCCGCCAGAATACTCCCAAAAGAAAAACACAGGTTATTGGAGGGGCGATATGGGCGATCACATCATTGATACCATTAAAAATGCTTTCATACTTGTCCAATAACGGCAATAGGCACAAAGAAAAGACCATGGCAATCACAGCGGATATTTTTCCGATACGAATCAGCTGCTTGTCTGTAGCCTCCGGTTTCCGCTGTTTGAAGATATCATAACTAACCATGGTCGAGATAGAGTTGAGCGCGCCCGAAATCTGGCTCATCAGACCGGACAGCAGCGCTGCTACAAGTACACCGATCAGACCTGAAGGTAACAATTGCGTTATCATCAATGTATATATTCCTTTGGAATTCACGCTGCCTGCAGCATCTACCCCCAAGCTATGAAGATCGAGCTGTCCACTTTTAAACAGGGTATAAGCAAACAGTCCGGGCAGTACGAATATAAAGACGGGTAAAATTTTGAGAAAACCACAGAACAGGGCGCCGACACGACCATGGTTCTCGTCTTTTGCCCCCAATACACGTTGAACAATGGTTTGATCGGCGCACCAATACCAGATCCCCAAAATAGGATAACCAAAGAATACCGCATACCAAGGCATTCCGCTACTGTCGTCGGTACCGCGGAGCATGGACAGCCGGTCAAGTTCACCGGTTGTTGCAAGTACATCTTTCATGGCCATCCAGCCGCCCATACGATGGAATGCTGCAACACTGATAATAAATGCCCCCGCTAATAAAACAATTGTCTGAATGGATTCTGTAACGACTACAGCGCGTAGTCCGCCAAGTATCGTATATATTCCCGTGATTATGCATATTGCTGTGATACTCATGTACATATTGAATCCAAAAAGTGTCTTCAGTACAATGCCACCCGCTAGCATAGAGAAGGCGATATGGATCACAATTGCAGATATAATGGAGATGAAAGTCAACCAGTCCCTACTGGAACGGTCATATCGTCTTTCTAAAAAATCCGGGAGGGTTGCTACGCCGGATTTGAGGTAAAATGGTACGAAGAACAGGGCTAACAGGATCAATGTAAATGCCGCCATCCACTCAAAGTTACCATTGAGCAAACCGGTATCAAATCCGCTTTGGGCCAGGCTTACAAGGTGTACAGTTGATATATTGGTGGCAAACAGCGCGAGTCCGATCGCTGGCCACCGAAGGGTTTTTCCAGCGAGAAAATAGCCCTCTGCCGTGCCTGTACTTCTTTTGTTACCTCCTATGCCTACAACAATACCCACGATCAAAATAAGGGCGATATAAGCGATAGCAATACCTAAATCTATATTTCCTAACATACTATTATGCTATATTAACTCACAACTACTTCCAGGTTCCATTGCTGTCCGATAAACACCATTCTCAATCCGCACAGGTTGTGCAAAATGAGATTTTAGATGTGGGATGTGTTCAAGGAATAATGCTTGATGACCAAGACTGATGTGGTTGAACAGTACTAAATGCTGGTGCAGTTGCCCCATATCCCCCACATGCGGAACCACAGGGATACCATATTTCCGGCAGAGGAGACTGACACTGATAAACTCACTTACACCACCCACACGGACTGCGTCCACCTGTACAAAACCCGCAGCACCCAACTGCAGATAATTTTTGAATACAATGCGGTTGGGTACATGTTCACCCATGGCAACCTTTATGGGCGCAATGGTATCAGTCAGTATTTTATGTGCAACAATATCATCGGGATGGGTGGGCTCCTCCACCCAATAAGGATTCATCGCTTTGAGTTCCTGACATATTGCCAACGCTTGTGGTAGCGTCCACTGTTGATTTGCATCCAACATGACAGTAGCCTGATCCCCTGCAACCTCCCGAACAATATGTGCTCTTCTGATATCACGGAGCGGATCTTCACTGCCCACTTTCAGTTTCATGGCTGTAAAACCATTGGCGATTGCGCGTTTACAGTTTTCACGAACCTGTTCATCAGAATAGTTAAACCAACCGACAGAAGTATCATAACCGATATAGCCCTTTTCGATTATATTCATTCTTTCTTGGCGGCTTTGCCAATTTTCGGCAATTAACGTAATGGCCTCTTCCCGCGTAAGCTCATCTTCCAGATAGGAAAGATCCAGCGTGTTGACAATTTCTTCGGGTGAAAGGTCTATTAAAAGTTTCCAAAGCGGAATACCACGCGTTTTTGCCCATAAATCAAAGCAGGCGTTTGTGACAGAAGCCAATGCCAGGTGCACAATACCTTTATGTGGCCCTAGCCATCGGAATTGCTGTTCATTGCTCAAGGTGTTGAATATCGCGCCGAAATTTGCCATTAATTCTTCGATCGGCATTCCTTTGAGGCGTTCGGCGTAAAAAGATGCCGCCCGACAGACCAATTCATTTCCTGCGCCTATCGTAAAAGCTAATCCGGTTCCGATACGTCCCTTGTCATCTTTCAAACGTGTGACGGCATAGGAATATATAGGGTCTTTGTGTACAGCATCGCTCCCTGCTCCGGTACCTAAAGGAAATCTGCGGTCCTGGATATCATAGGTTGTAATCATTCTAGTTCGTTGTTTTTGAAATTTTTGGATCGATAAAATTATAGCTTCAATTTTTCCTTTAGCTTGAGTAGCAGATCAACATCCGTCTCTCTGATACGTCCAGCTCTGTCTGGACCGACGTTTAAGATCAGGATATTATCCTGTGCAGTTGCTGTCCGGTAGATTTGCTCCAGCTCTCCCAACGTTTTGTATTTTTTATCTGTTGTGTTATAAAACCAGCGCTCTCCCAATACCACCGTGGTTTCAAATGGCATGTAGTATGTATTACCTTGTGAGGTAAAGAGTTTAGGGTCAGGTGTGGCAGGTAAATACGGGTCTCCCAAACGGAAGTCGCTCGGGAAGTAACGTATCGGGAATAGGTTTTGCTGATCCTTCGGTAGCACCATATGCTTATCCACATTTTCAGGGGTGCCAATGCTCCAATTGATGCCGACCTGACACTGAGGTGCTTTACTTTTGACCAAAGTATAGATTTCCTGTGCCGGCCACCTGTAATTCTCCTTTTCCCACCCGCCATCTAACCAGAGTTCAACAATGTCCGTATATTTTTGGGTGATATCGAGCAGTTCGCTCAATTGGTTAAGCATATAGGTATTATAAGCTTTGTCTGCTGTCGGGTCTTTTACATTTCCATTTTGTTTACGGTCCCATAGGGAATAATAAAGTCCCAGACGAATTCCCTGATTTCGGCATTCCTTTGCCAATGCCGCTACAACGTCTGTCTTATTTGCTGAGCTCGCCACATCATAGCTTGTATATTTACTGTCCCATAGACAGAAACCATCGTGATGTTTACTGACCAATATGATATATTTCATGCCGGCAGCTTTTGCAGTTGATACCCATTGTTTTACGTCGATCGCCGTAGGAGCATATGAACCCGGAGGTTTCGAACCATCCGTCCATTCCTGATCATGGAAAGTATTCATGCCAAAATGGATGAACATGCCATACTTGCGGTCAATCTGCTCTTGCTGATATCGGTTAGGTTTATCAGCGGCTGTAGGCACAATGGCTTTTGTTTGGGCAAACACCTTTGCGCCCATTAGGCAAAGGGTTAAGCAAAATAATAACTGCTGTTTCATCATTTATTTCGTATAGGTTTTTATTTCAATATGTTGCTTTAATCAATCCGTATGGAACACCTCCTCCATATCGGACCAGATAACACCTTTTGCGTGGGCTTCCGGGAGTGGCATTTGACAGGGGTCTGTTTCTTTCCACCAGCGTTGTGTTTCAGGATCCGATGCCATTCGTTTCATATCGGCCGAGAAATCTGTTCCGGTATATTCAAAATAGCTGAATAGATAATGTTGTCCGTTTACTTCTTTCAAGAAAATAGAATAGTTACGAATATGGCATTCCTTAATTTTCTGGAGCACGCTTGGCCATGCTTGGGCATGCAGTTTTTTGTAATAGCCCAATCTATCTGTTTTTAACCCTGTAATGGAGGCATAGCGCCTGACCAATTCAGGCTTCCCCTGTCTTCCGCAGCCCACAGCTAAAAATGTGATTGTATGTAACAGCACAAAAAGCCTCACAGGAAAAAAAATCTTCGATGGCATATTTAGGTGTTTTAGTTATTAATGCTACTTTTATTTACATCTGCTAAACTACAATTCTGGAAATAATAAAACTGTGCCTGGATTGCTCAATACTGACACTATATTACCGGTATTTGACCTCGTATTTTATATTAGAGATAAAATAGTCTATATTTAAATTCCTTTAAACAATAATAACCAAGTAAATGAAACCCGTTTTCACGAAAATATTAGAGGGATCAGAGATAGCGACATTCGCAACGAAGGAAGTTTGTCAGCCATCTTTTTCCACCGAATTCCATTTCCATCGTGCTTGTCAGATGACCTACATTGTGCAAAGTGAAGGCAAGCGAATTATAGGTGATAGTATAGACAGCTATTCTACCGATGAATTGACTTTTTTAGGGCCTGACCTGCCCCATGTATGGCATAATGATCGCTCGGATAGGGATTCGGTACAGGTGTCGCGTTCAATGGCGCTTTATATCGAACCTAAATTAATGGTTGAGGTATTGGGACATCTTTTTAAAACACACAAAATAGAGGCATTTCTTACCGCATCCAAACGGGGGCTTTTATTTCAGGGCGAGACGAAAGAACAACTGAAACGCAAACTGGAACAGATGATCCATATCGATTATGGCATTCAAAAAACAATTTTACTTCTTGAGATTATCGAATTGCTGATTACAACTGATGAATATAAATGTCTCTCCAGTCCGGGGTATACACACAATTATAGTTCGATGGATAATGATAAAATTGACCGGATTTTTAAGTTCGTATTCAATAACTTTACAAAAGAAATTTCGTTGGATGAGGCTGCGACTTTGGCAAATATGTCCAAGCACTCCTTCTGCCGGTATTTTAAATCCCGTACACAAAAAACCTTTGTGCAATTTGTCAACGAAGTACGTATCAGTGAATCATGTCGACTGATTGCTGAAAACAAATTACAGATTACCAACATTGCTTTTGCCTGTGGTTTCAATTGCCTTTCTAATTTTAATAAGATCTTTAGATCTATTAAGGGACTTACACCGAGTATGTATAGAGCGCAAATACAGACCTAGGAAAAAGATGACTTTCATTACATATATAATGCTCTGCTGTATAATGCTCTGCTGAAAAAAAATCAGTATGTGTCTACGGACGAAAGGCCCGAAACCGCAGGGCCATTTAATTTATCCAAAAGCAAGCATTTCAAACCTCTGTCCTGAAGTTCCTTTGCAAGCGTCACACCAGTGATTCCCGCCCCAACAATAATGGTATCAAATTCTAGGTCGCTGAAATCCGTTGAGAAATTTTGCTCTTCGACAGTTTGCCAAAAGCTCTTGTTGCTACCGTCACGTTTCATATCGATTCAATTTTAAAGACTGGGAACCTAGGTTTCCAGTTCTTTGTGGTCTAACTAATTATGTATTTGTACAATAAGAACCAACACCCGAACTAATCGTTTTAAGATTAAATACGCAAAAAAAAGAAGAAATACGCCGTCGTATAAAGAAGCAAACTATCCAATTACCACTAATGTTCTTCCCCAAAAAGAGGAAGATAAAAACTTGATCAAAGTAGAAGGCATGAAAAAAAAGAAAAATTTATTCGAACGGTTTTCAAACTGGGCTACACACGCTACCGGAAGTTCAGCGGCATTTATTTTGGCAACGTCCACTGTTATTGTCTGGGCAGTAAGCGGTCCTATCTTTGATTACTCTGAAACCTGGCAACTGGTGATCAACACGGGTACCACAATTATTACCTTTCTCATGGTATTTCTAATTCAAAAATCACAGAATAAAGATTCCAAAGCACTCCATTTAAAACTCAATGAGTTGATTGCCTCCCATGAAGGAACGAGCAACCGGATGGTGAGCTTAGAGGATTTGAGTGAAGAGGAACTGGACCAGCTTGCCAAGTTTTATGCGCATATCGCGAAACTTGCCCTCAAAGAGAATGATCTAACGCATACACATTCCATTGATGCAGCCCAAGAAAACCATGATTTCAAAAGCAAAATCCGTCAGAAAAGGAAGGAAAGCAAACAATCCAATCAACAATAATAATCCTTAACACACCAATTGACCCCTTGATTAATTTTTGAAAATCTTCCATAATTCATCGTTTTGTTATAGAATGGGCTCACCAAGTTGAGCCCAATAGCCATTTTAAGCTAACTCTTTTTTTCATGTCGGGCTTAGTCGTGTTCCTCCGTTTTGACAATTTTATTATAGATGCCCAATAGTAGAAAAAGGGCTGTCCATTGCCCAATGAACAGGACTGTTTTATCGTGCATCGGTTACTTATTTCATAATTCTAACATGTTTATACTCATAGCAGAAACGGACTTTTACGATAAGCCTGCGTATCAGCCACAAATTTTGCTTTAAATACCTAAAATAATGATTTTCAAAACGCTAGTCTATTGAGCTGTGTTCCTAAAGCAATACATTATTTAAGGAAGAGCTTATGTTTACATCTATTATTATTGGTATTGTTTTTATTTGGTAGCCACTTATATCATTATAAATTGTCGCCATAGAAAAAGCGACACACGCGACAAAGAGAATCGTTAAATATTAAATAATTGCATTATGAAAATCATTTTAAGAATCGTTGGCTTATGTATAGCCATAATGGCCGGGATCATGGTCATTTACGCACAGGATACTAGTCAGACCCAAGCACAAACTGGGGATATAGACTTTGCTAGTAAAGCGACAGCAAGCAATAACTTTGAAATCCAGGCAGCAAATATTGCGCTGACAAAATCGCAGGATCAAAACATTAAGCAATATGCGCAGATGATCGTCGATGAGCATACGATCGCGGGAAACGAACTGGCAACGTTGGTTAAAAATAAAAACTGGCAATTAAGTACGCCCGATAATCAAAACTACGAGCAATCAATCGAGCAGTTGAACAATGCGGACCCAGCCAATTTTGATCGTACTTATGTTGATCTGATGGCCAAAAGCCACCAAGATGCTATTACCCTTTTCAAGGATGCCAGCACTGGTAGTGCAACTACAGACACAGATCTGCGTAAATTTGCGACCGATAAAATCCCAGCTTTTCAGAAACATCTCGATCAGCTGAAGAATATGCAGCCCGCAGAAAATACTCCGGCAAAAGATACATTAAAAAATACGAGCCCGGGCGCTCCTAGTCCGACCAAATTAAAACCGGTCAGACCCAGTTTAAAATAGTTTTTATACTCCAACTTTCCAATGTTGAGGACAAAGCAATCGGCTTTGTCCTCTCCTTTTAAACAACATAATTATGCAACAGACATTCGATTATATACATGAACTTTTAAATAGACAGATGGCCCTCCGGGCGAAAATTGAAGCCAGCCCAAGTGCCGGCGAAATCAGTTTTAACTATGGAGAGGATTATTATCAAGAAGAAGTCAGAAGTATGGGACTTGCTATGATCCGTGAAGGGATGAATGATGAAGGTGAACAGTTGATTTTGGATTTTACACAAGAATATTATCCTGATCACCTTGATGACGAGCGTAAGTGGATCCAAAAAATGATGCGCTATCTAAACGCCATTACCGATACGTTGATTGATAATCTGCATGCTGAAGGCTACAAATGGTTACAGGGAAATGTCGATATGCCCAACGAACATGCGATATTCTATCCGATTTATGAACTCAATGCTGATAGTCTACAATCCCTCGAATTGGCACTCAATACAATTGTTGATCTGAGTAAGCCTGAGGAATTGGAAAATCTACAAGGTTGGCTTTATTATCGGTCTGAAAAATAATACCCGTTTAAAGCAGATGCATTTATGCCGAAGTGACCTTTGTCTCGTATTTAGCGGCTTTAATCTTGACAGTCTCCAGAAATTTACTTCTAAAAATTTCAATTTGCTGTACATTATGAATACCAACCTGAACCGACAGTATATAGGCATCTGTAGTGATATCTTTTGTATATATCTTTAGAGAAATGCTCGGATCAATTTCATCAAAAGAAGGGATTATATCCAGAAGCCACTGTTTCTATTGCGCGACAGCCCTTGTCGTATTAAAGGTTAATTGTAGATTTTATCGGATATCCACTTCACCGAATGTCCAATTGACCAAACGCCCGAAGAGCAGTTCGCCATTCGGAATAATAACCTGTGCCCTTTGGTAACCACTTTTTCTATTGATAACATTCCACGTCAATCTGCTGATACATCCCATGTTGACCGATAATTTAAACTTATTCGCCGTCCTTTTCACGGTCAAGATTATCCAAGGGAACACCTTGATCCTTCGTTGCAGTACTATCCTGAACTGTATCCGCGGGGCGGCTACGGTGAATATTATCCAGCGGGACACCGCTACTCTTCTCTGAGGTATCGGTAGCGATTACATTGTTTTCAGCGGTTTTATTGGTTCTGTCCCTACATGCGTGCAGTATGAACGTTATACCCAAAACGCCTATTATTAATTTCGATTTTTTCATTTTATGTGCAAATTTAAACGTTGATAAAATTTTTTGAACCGTTAACAGATCAATTCTTTCCGGTTTGCGCATGCGGCGCATCTACAGGCTTGGATTCCGGTGATCCCTTTTGTCGTAAAAAAATTGTAAAAAATACAATAGAAAGTACGGATAAAAATTCACTCTGCCAGTTCTGAAACGTCTCAAACCAAAATTTAGGCATCAGCAGATAAGCCAATGCGGCATCCGGCGGCAAACCATCAAGTAATTGTTCCAAATTATGCTGGCGCCAGCTTCCATAGAAATGCAGGACCCAGCTGATCAGGAAAAGCAGGGCAAAGCAAATAAATAAGGAGGAACTGTATATGCGCAGCAACCATCCTCCCTTTCGAACAGGATAAGGTGCATCCGGGCTCGGCTTTGGATCACGATCCACCTCTTCGGGTTCATCTAGCTTTTTTGATTCCGCGGATCCCCATTGGCGCAATCCCACCGTAAGCATGACATAGAGCGCCATCTGTAAAAATTCACTTTCAAAATTTTCAAAAGTGGCCGAAATAAAATGTCCGGTTCTCAGGTAGGAAACTAATGTCAAGGGTACTTGCTCCGCTTGTTGTAATTCCTCGTTGTGCAGCTTCCAACCTGTGATAAATTGCATGCCGAGCGCAAAAATAAAAAGGGCTAAGAATACCAGGCTCAAACCATTCCGGTATAAAAAGGAATAAGATGCTTTTGTTTTCATAACTGTTATTTTATCATACTATGCTTTTCTTTTCAGGGTAAAGCTGATCCGGCCATTGGGTTCCATGAGTGCGATATCAACTTCATCGAGATGTATACTGTGGGTTTCCAGGCGCAAGCTAGTCAATAGATCTGTTCGGCTGACTCCCAATCGATCCATCTGATCCCATTGAATCTGATCGTTCTTGTATAATACTGCTGGCTTGCCTTTGACAAGATTGCCTAGGTAAGACAGACGAGCCGACAATTGTGTCAAGATCTTATTGACCATAATCATTACAAGGCCGGCAAATATGGTCGAGAAAAACGGTGAAGCGCCTACTATACCCCGTGCCAATACCGCGCCTAACATGATAATAATTACAAAATCGACGCCTGATTTTCTACCCAATATCCTTATTCCACCCAAACGAACCAAAAGCAGTGCAACGATAAACATCATAAAGGCGCGCATCCCCATCTGAACCATTGAGAGCTCTTCGCCCGTGCCGAATAAACTTTCCATTATTTTTATGTTTAGTATCAATTGTTTGACCCGAGAACTGTTTCCATCCTAGTTTATATTCCGAAATAGCACGATCTATTTTGTATAGAACACCGACGAGCGTTAAAGCAGTTTGGCCTAGAATGGAAATCAAGTACTTATACCCGCCGTGCATGTGGGGAATACGTTTTCATAAGTTGAATCCAAACTACAACGAATTTAAGGCTGTTTTAAGTAAAAATGATACTATGATCGATCTTGATAATCCCCCCGAAGAGTGCATTACATTCTTTAAGGACACATTACAGCTGCTACATACCAGCGGTAGCGCATTTATGGTTGGTGGTGCACTGGCTATGTTTCATTATACGGGGATTATTCGACCCACTAAAGATCTCGATATTTTTTGTAAGAGCAGTGCGTATCCTGCTATTCTGAAACATTTCGCCGCCAACGGTTACCAGACTGAATTGACCGATGTCCGTTGGCTTGCCAAAATCCATAAAGCACCTTATTTTATTGATATTATATTCGATAGTGTCAATCATAATTGCACGATCGAACAGGACTGGTACGATCGTGCGCCCGAGGGCATATTATTTGACACGCCCGTACGCTATGTTCCGGCAGAAGAACTTGTCTGGTGCAAATTATATGTACAGAATAGGGAACGTCATGATAGTGCTGACATTAATCATTTGTGGCTCCGCTATGGAAAGCAATTTGACTGGAATCATTTATTGATGCGCATGGACCAACATTGGCATCTTTTATTGGCGCAGATAATTATATTCCAGTTTACTTATCCACATGATTATCGCGAGATCATTCCACGGGATCTGTTTGACGAGTTGATCAAACGCGCACAGGAGCAGTATGAACTTCCCCCCTGTCTCGAAAAAGTGTGCTTGGGCCCGCTGATTGATCAAACGCAATATCAAATTGATATTAAAGAATGGGATTATAAATCATATACTATAAAAACTGTATAGCGATGGCAAGGAAAACAACAATTTCGGCAATAGGTGATATACATATGAATCAGAGCCAACAGGGAAAATGGAAAACTATATTTGAGGAAATCTCACCCAAAGCCAAAGTCCTGTTGTTATGTGGTGACCTTACAGATACCGGTGATGAAGAAGAAGCGGAAATGCTCGTTACGGAATTAAAACACTTACAAATTCCGGTGATTGCGGTCCTGGGGAATCATGACTATGAAAAAGGCCGGCAAAAGCAGATTCGACAAATTCTAACCGATAGCAAAGTCACCGTCCTGGATGGGGAGGCTATTGTCGTAGCGGATATCGGTTTTGCTGGCGTGAAGGGATTTGGCGGTGGCTTTGACCGCTATATGCTCTCGATGTTTGGCGAAGATGCGATGAAAAGTTTTGTTCAGGAAGCAGTTAACGAATCCCTCCTATTGGACCGGGCGCTAGCAAGGCTAGAGCAGGAATATACAGACATAAAAAAGGTGGCCCTCCTCCATTATGCCCCCATCGCGGAGACCGTAGTGGGCGAACCCAAAGAGATTTATCCTTTTTTGGGCTCTACACATCTGATGGAACCTATTCAGCGCCGAAATGTTACAGCCGCATTCCATGGGCATGCTCATGCGGGCAAATTTAAAGCGCAGTCGCCGGCGGGCATCCCCATTTACAATGTGGCTGTTCCCGTTTTGAAAGCTCATCATGGAGATGATACCAGTTTTGCCCTTATCGATATCTAGTGAGATGCCTGCCCGAAACCGCTTTTTCATAATGCGCTTTACCAATTGGTGACTTACTTCGCCGTTTTCCTGCACTTTGCCAAGCCAGCGAAGCGATAAGAATAGATTAATCAATGCAGGCGCCATTTGGGAAGATAACGCGGTTGTTATTGACGAGGGACTAATAAGTAATCGTACACCGGATGATTTACCTGCATTCAATAAAGCAATTATTAATGCATTTGCAAAGACATAGATCTCCTATAAAAGACGTAGAAGTACACCATCTTCGCGTAGTAAATCGGTCAACGTTTAGGCTCACGAAGCTGTTCAGCTAATAAGTAACACATAAATCAAAATATTATGAACACAGCAAAACGTACTGCCAGTAACACGTCCAAAGGACAGTCACATGGCAACACCGACAAAGCAAAAAGTATGAATAAAAGTAACACAAAGGGTTCATCGACGCAACGAAGCACCGAAAATGGCAACGCCAGTAAAACAAAAGATGAACTCTTGCAAATGGCCAAGAAACTCGAAATCACTGGCCGACATGATATGACCAAGGATGAGCTGATCAAGGCTATTGAAAAGCAAGGGAAAAACTAGAAAGGAAATAAAGAAAGTCGNNCGACTTTCTTTATTTCCTTTCTTTGGGCCGGTCTGTGGGATCATTTGGCATATCATTGATTTGGTCAACCTGTGGATCCACACCTGCTTCAGCATCACCCCTATCCTTATGACCTACATCTTTTAGCACTTCACCATCAGTGCCAAGTTTCACTTTTTTCTTTTTCTCCATTTCTTTTCCTACCAATCTATTTTCGTTTTTTGTCGCCATAATTATTTAATTTATTAATGTAAAAGCATATTATGAAAACCGAATCTAACCAATTCAGCTGTATTTCTTGTTCTCGTTTTTTCGATCAAGCGCTGCCGATGCCCTTCCACTGTACGTTTACTTAAAAATATACGATCAGCGATCTCGGCATTGGTATAACCTTCTGAAATCAATTCAAGTACGGCCAATTCCCGTTCTGAGATATCATATTTAGTCATTATAATACGTTTATCCGGATTATTTTCTATGTATAGTCTGTAATTCTCTATACAGGAAAGTCCTAATGAAACACTGAGATATTTTTCTCCGTTCGCAATCTGGCGGATTCCAAAGACTACCTCATCAGCGGAACTGTCTTTGACGAGATAACCGTCTCCACCAGCACGTAACACTTCAAAAACAGTCTGTATATCGTTCATCATCGAAAGGGCAAGCACTTTGATTTGCGAATATTTTTCCTTGATACGTCCTATAAATGTGATTCCATTCATTTTTTCCATTTTAACGTCCGTTAAAATGATATCCGGTAGATTATTTTGTGCCAACATATCCAAAGCCCCCTCTGCACTCTCGACATCAGCCAATACAGCCATATCTTTTTGAGATTCCAAAATTAATCGAAAACCATTTCTCACTAAATGATGGTCGTCTACAAGCATTAACTGTATCATAATTTCTAATTTACATGAACTTGTTGTCTATACTAATAGGAACATAAGTAAACTGTAAAAAGTTTTTTACAAAACAATATCGTTAACAGTGGGCGTCAAGATGGACATTGTCAAATAGGTAACTAAAAACTAAATTTAAAAAGTTAAACGACTCTTAAGTCGAAACTGTTCTATTAAAGACAATGACAGGATTTAAACCCTGTTAGAAAATTTAAATAAAGATTAGTTTATGAAGAAGACAGTGAAAACCCTTATGGCGATAACATCCATTTTATTGGCAATGTATGGATGTAATGGTAAAACCAATGAACAAAAATCAAATGAATTAATGCGGGATTCGGTACCAAATGACACGACAACAATCCAATATAGAGATACAAATTCAAGTGAATCGCGAGGTGATATTCCTCCTACACCTCAACCAGACACATCTTCAAAAAAATAAAACGATATGGTTTTGATTGTTGTTCATCCTGTTATAATAGCATAATTATGTGCTCTCCCGTCGGGAGACGGCCGGAGATAGATTTATTGTAGGAAGCTAGACACCTGAGTGTCTAGCTTTTTTATTGTGCCCACCTACCAATGAATTTATTCAAATGTCAGGTTGATTTTTGAAAATCCCAATCCTTGTAATAAAGGTTTAAAGACCGTGGTCGCATTTGCTTTGGTCTGTTGCAGAATATCCGATTTTTTCACATCATCTGCTACCGCTTTTTCAGCAGTTTTATAGGCTTCATCAACCAGTTCAGCCTCTCTAAGAAATGCCATTTTGGTATCATAAACCTTTGATGCCTCATGGTCAATCTTAATATAACATATTTCTGGCGCCGGCAATTTGATGGAAACAGAATCTCCTATTACCTTAATATCCTCAGGCGTCAGTTTAGTCAAGTTCACACAACCTACAGCATCTGCCTTGACAATGAGTAATACGCTTGCTGTAGGCAAAAAAGTATTGATGTTTTTATGTTCAACAACATCACTATAACGATATTTAACAAGCTCCAATTTACCCATCGCTTCAATGCGATCGACCAGCAGCTGGTGCTTGCTTTCTACTTTAGGCCCGCTGTTGTATTTTTGATAGACAAACCAAGCCCCTACTGCCAAAATGGCCACGATCAATAAAAATTTTAAAAATTTTCCCATAAATATTATAATACAAATAATAGACCAAGCTGCAATTATAGATATTTGGACCGAAAATGTTGTACGAACACTGTCTTATACTACTTTCTAATATCGCTCGGCAAAAATATACCATTTGATAGACAATCGGTTAATCAAAAAGTTTAAAAAACATTT